>NZ_VLLR01000002.1 GCF_007570935.1 Lactobacillus sp. LL6 | reverse complement strand
AGCCCAGATAAAGTTTGGCTAGTTTTTTCTTTATTAGCTGTTCCATAAGCTGGATGATTGTCATCAGGTTCGGGTTTAATTGAGATAGCTAAAGGTACCAAAATTAATGCAATAAGGAGTGCCTCACTAATGAAACCTCCTCGCCAACCATTTTTGGTAATAATGCTAGCAATAATTGGGTTAAAAATTGTCCCGCCAAAAGCCGATAAACCTAAGGAAATCCCCATCACGGTTCCTAACTTTTCATTAAACCATTTACTGAGTAATACTGGGATTGATAATGTGATTGCAATTGGCTGACAAATTCCAATAATTGTCCATGCAATATAAAAATGCAATAAATTATTAGCAAAAGCTAAACTTAACATGCTAATTGCAATTAGACTAAAACACCCAGTTAAAAGCCAACGTAAGTTAACTTTTTCCATGATTTTTCCAGCAAACAAAAGTGTAATAGCAGCTGCTGCATTTTGAAATGTAGTCATTAGCGCAACGCTTGCACGTCCTACTTTGAAATATTCGCTTACTGGACCAAAGAATAGACCAATAGTATTAACTAAAAGTCCAAATCCAATCATTGAAATAAAACAACAAACAATAAAAATCCACCAAGGAATAAATGATTTTTTATGATTCACTTCTTTTCCTACTTTCTAAAATTCCTACGAAAATATTATGCCAGAAGCTAATACGAACGATGGATTAAAAAAGTATAAAGAAAGTTTTGAGAAAATTTAAAGCTTAAATTCGTGAGTATGAACATAAAGAAGTAGATTTTTACGGTAGTATAAAAGAGATTTTTGATTAATACGTAAGATTTGTTTTAAATCTTCATCGGTTTTAGTTTTATCGCTAAGTTTTGAATAAACATAGCTTAAACGCAAACTTTGTAGGGTAAGCTGCATTCCTAATATTTCACGATCAGGCTCAATAGCTCGTGCCAAGTTAAAATCTGATGCATAAAAGCCACCATTTTTCTTAGAAATTAAATAAGGATTATCTCCATGAGAAAAGTCGCAATGATTACCAATATAGTCAATCAATATATCATTATTGAGCTGACGCATAACAGTATTAAAACGGAGCTGCAAGATTTCATCAGGTTTATATCCTAAAGCAGTTGCGAGTAAAAATTTAACTGTAATTGGATTTAGACCATCAATTTGTGCAATTTCAGGCAATTTATCCATCCAGTTAATTACTACATCGTGTTGGCGATTCCAATGGCGACCACTAATCATCACTACTGGATAATTATCAATTAGATGATGACTATAAAGATAAGTAAAATAGGTTTTTATATGACTAACATATTTATTAATTGTATTTTTCTTAAAGTGAAGCTGTGTTTCCAAAGAATTGAAAAAATTACGTAAATCAGTTTCAGTAACGTTATTAATATCAGGATTATCTACACTATTTATGTAATAATTCCAAAATGTATCAGCTGATTTTTCTGTTAATACAATTGAAGCATCGGTTAATCTTTTTTCAGTTTTACAATAATTACGAAAATTTTTCTTGTATGGATATGACAATTATTTACACCTCGTTTTCTAACAGATTGTTACTAGATTTAGTATACTATAAAAAACTAAAATTGTACTAGCATTCTTTCTCACGTATAATTGAAATAAGTGGAGGGATGAAATGAAAAACATATTAATTAGTCAAGATCTTTCATGTGTAGGGCAGGTATCATCAGAAGTGGCTTTACCAATTTTAGCTGCATGTGGTTATCAAACTAATCTTTTACCAACCGCACTTTTATCAACTCATACTGGCGGATTTGGAAATAATACTTATCTAGATTTAAGTGAAGAAATGAAAAAGATTACACACCATTGGCATGAAGCAGGTATTAATTTTTCAGCAGTTTATCTAGGCTATTTAGGAGGGCAAGCAATTGATTTTTGGCTTAATGAATTAGAAATAATGGATCCAAAGTTGGTTTTAATTGATCCAGTAATGGGAGACCATGGCAAGCTATATAAAGGAATGAATGAAAACTATGTAAGAAAGATGCGCCAATTGGTCACAAAAGCCACAATTCTTACTCCAAATCTGACCGAAGCCATGTATTTACTAGATAAAAAAGTAAATCTAGACAATGTCGATATATTATTAGCCAAAAATGTTGCAATACAAGTAGCTGAACGATTTGGTTTATCCAAAGTAGTTATTACAGGAATTCCGCTAAAGAATAAAATCGGAATAGTTGGATTTGATAATGGTAAAACCTGGGAAATTTTAGAAGATAAGTTACCGGGCTCGTTTTTTGGTACAGGAGATATATTTGCTAGTAGTTTTTTAGCTGAGATTTTAGCAGATAAAAATTTAAAAGAAGCAGCTCAAATTGCAGGGAAATTTGTTAAAATTGCAATTAAAAATACATCTGATAGTCAAGATAAACGATTTGGTCCAAATTACGCAGCAGGATTGAATTGGTTAATGGAGAATATAAATGATGCGAAATAATGAAAACTCATTACAAAATGTTATTATTACAGGGATGTTTGCCGCTTTAATTTATTTAGGAATCTGGGTGTTAAGAATTCCTATTCCGGCATTAGTAGGAAGACCTTTTATTCACTTTGGCAATACTTTAACTGCAGTAGCAATTCTTTATTTAGGTTATAAAAAAGGAATGCTGGCGGGTATTATTGGTTTAGGAGGTTTTGATATTCTGAATGGTTATGCTGCAACTTCTTGGCTTACCATGCTTGAAGTTGTAGTAGTAGCAAGTGTATTAAGCGGAATATTTTGTTTAATGAAATATCAAAACACTAAGAAAAATATTATCATCTTGGGCATTGTAGCAGGTTTGACGAAAATTTTGACAACATATTGTGTGTCAATTGTTGAGGCGTTAATGATTGGTACTAGTCTTAAAGTAGCATATGTTGCTGCGTTTTTAAGTTTACCTGCAACAGTTATCAATTCAATTACTACCGCCATTTGTACCCCATTACTTTACTTTGCCTTAGTAGATGTATCAGGAAAAGTGCTAAAACGTGCAAGATAAAAAAATCCTAAAGCTCACTTTAATATGAGTTTTAGGATTTTTTAGTATTAATATTTTACTGGTACATAACCGTGGTTAATGGCATCTGCTTTTACATTAGAAACATCTGCAAACTCTTCTTGTTCTTTAGGATCATTTTCTAAGTCTTCATAAATCCTAACAGCAGGAGTTTCATCATCATTTGCAGCTTCTACCTTAGTTTTATCAATGGTCTTTTTAATAGCAACACATACAAGACCACCAGCTAATAAGCCAGCACTAAATGCGATAACTTTTTTCATAATAACACCTCATTTGCATAAGACTTTTTCACTTCTTATTATAATTCATCTTGAGTGAAAAATGTGCAAATATAGCTAATTATTTTTCTTTGACCAGCTGTAAAATCGTGTGTTCAACTAGCTTAGGATTATATTTGGCTAAGCCATTTTTCACCAAAAGTAGATAGCCTTGAACAAAAGACCAAATCTGTAAGAAAAAGTCTTCGTCAGAAAGTTGAGAATGATTCAATTCTTTAGCTAATTCTAAAAACTTAACACGTAAAGTGCATCCATCAACATTTGAACCAAGAATATGAGTTGCATTTGACTCAGTAAAGAGAATAAAAGTCATTATATTAGGATTTTTTTCAGCTTGACCAATAAAATATTGCGAAAGTTCAATAAGTTGGTCAAGTGAACTTTTATTACTCATATCTGGCATCTGCTCTATAAACTTGTGAGATAAGATTTTTAATGTAGTGTTATATAATTCTTGCTTATCTTTAAAATGCTTATAAAAAGCACCTGTTGTCATGTTAATTTCTTTGGTAAATTTACGCACTGAAAGGTTTTGATAACCATACTTAGAAATGTAAGCAATTGCTCCAGCTATCAAAAGTTCCTCCGTGTTATTTTTTATTTCTTCCATTTGATCTCCCTTAAAAAACGTCTGTTATATATTTATAATAACTTTATTTAGAATGTTTTTCAACTGGTAATGATAAGAAAAAATTAATATAATAAAATTAAATTAAATATTTTTGATAGTTTACATGAAAATATAAATACATAAGTCATATTTTGTGCAAGTTGGGACTAATACTCTTATAATGAAAGTAAGAATTAGATTAAGAAAAAGAGGTGTATCTTATTATGAAGAAAGCTATGGCTATTATTGGTATCGGAGCTTTTGCTCTTGGTGCTGCTTGCGCAATTGGTAAACTTGTTTACAATAAAGTTAAGTCAAACAATGGTGATGAAGAAACTGATCTTACTTTAGATATGTCAACCTCAGATGCTGCTGATAATACTAAAGATGATTCTAAAAAGTCATCAGTGGGCAGTGATTCTACTGAAAATAATGACTATCCACGTGTTACCATTGCTAAGTAAATATTGATAAAATAAAAAACTCACAAGGGATAATTCTCTTGTGAGTTTTTTTGTTAAGATATTAATTTTACTTAACGGCATCCTTTAAAGCCTTACCTGGCTTAAATGCAGGAACCTTAGTTGCAGGAATGGTGATTTCTGCACCAGTTTGTGGGTTACGGCCCTTACGAGCAGCACGTTCACGAACTTCGAATGAACCAAAGCCGATAAGTTGTACCTTTTCACCGTTTGAAAGTGCCTTTTCGATAGCACTGAAAACGGCATTGATAGCTGCATCAGCTTCAGTCTTCTTCATGTTAGTTGCATCTGCAACTTGCTTAGTTAATTCTGCTTTGTTAATAGTTGCCATTTAAAATACCTCTTTCTGCTTTGACAATAATCGGAAAGTGGTTAAAGTCCAATTTCCTTAGCTCTCTTATTCTAACATAGTTGAAGTGTTGATAGAATAGGGTTTTGCCAAAAAATAATACTTTAGTAAGTTTAACTCTTTTTTGCTAAAGATGCATTAAAAAAATATAATTTTAAGAATATTTGTTAAAAAATAACATTAAAATATAAATTAACTCATGATAAACTTAATAATTATAAAGCATACGGTAGGGATAATATGGAATTTAAAGAAATAAAATCTAATAAAAAACATTCTAAGCTTAATAGTGGATTGATTATCCGACGGGATAATTGATTCACTATTTTTCGTTTAGCCGTAAACTTTAAATAGTGATAAAACAATATGCCGAGAGGTGTTTAGGCGCATGACGCCGAATAAAAAACTGGCAGTTTTATCTTGCAGTTAGTAGCTTCCTCGAAGAATGTGGGCACCTGATGCCGAGTTTAGAAAATTAAGTCTGACTGCCTGGATAAATCAGTTTTATCACTTAGAAACAGCGAGGTATTGAAGATGGATATTGTTTTTGGAATTGATGTAAGCAGCCGTGAATCCAGTATTTGTATGTTAATGGATGATACCAGGAAAGAGTTTAAGATCTCTAACGATTCATTTGGATTTAAAGAGCTGCTCAAGAATCTTGCAGTATTCTCAAAGCATCCTCAGATCATTTTTGAAGCTACCGGGGTCTATTCAAGAAGACTGCAGAAGTTTCTAGAAGACTATGGCTATGATTACGTGATCCTTAATCCTTTAAAAGCTAAGAAAGAAATGGATCAGGGACTTCGTCATAATAAAACCGACAAAACAGATGCCTATAATTTAGCCAGAATTCAGCTTCAAAACAGACACAAGGCAAATAAACAAGAAGCCGAAGATTATCATAGATTGCGTGCCTTAAGCCGCTCTTATGAAGAATTGACTTCCGACATTGTCAGTGCCAAGAATCGTCTTCACCGTATCTTGCAATTGACTTTCCCTGAAATTGAAACAGTGGTTTCTACACCCAAGAACCGCAATTATTGGGAATTAGTTAAACTATTTCCGCATTGCCAAACGGTCAGAGAGATTGAAGCAGAAGATATTATCAATAAAATCAAGGATTTTAAAGGCTATGGCATCAAACGTGCTCAAAAAATTGCTCAAGGATTAAAAGAACTTGCCAATAAAGCATATCCCGTAGCAGAGCTTGATAGTCCTGAAACCAGCGATGTAATTTACTATGCCCAACGTCTCATCCAGCTTGATCAGGACAGAGATGAGCGGCTTAAGCAAATGGTTGATATATCTAAAAAGCTGCCTAATCGTGATCTAGAAATCCTCACAAGTATCCCTGGCTTCGCCCAGACTACTGCAGTACGTGTTTTGGCAGAGCTCGGAGATATCAGGAGATTCGACAACCCTAACAAGATTGATGCTTTTATTGGAATTGATCCGGGCAGATACCAGTCAGGCCAAATGGATTCCCGCCTTGGTATCACTAAACATGGTAACGCTATTGCACGTAAGATTCTTTATCGGGCAGTTGGTCAAATAGACAATGCTTCAAAGACCAATCCTTGCCATATTGCGGATTACTATGAAAATAAAAAATCTTCTCAAAGCAAAGGCTTCAAGAAGATTGCAATAGCTTCAGTGCATAAGCTAATCCGTACTATTTATGCACTAATCAAAAATGATCAGTTGTATAGTTACGAAGTCGCCAAACAAAATCAAAGACGTAAATCGTAATTAACTGATCAGCTTCATTATACTCTAACTTAGCTTCAAAGAGGTAATTTCTTTGAAGTCTTTTGCAGTACTTTCATAATTGAAATAATTCGCACCATTAAAACAAAGAAATCCAAATATATCAAAATAAGATAATTAAACATCTTGATATACTTGACTTTACGTAGAAAACAATATCTCGATTTGCTATTGTTAGCTGATGAACAAGAAGAAATGATTGATAAATATCTTAATAATGGAAAGATGTATATTTTAAAAGATGGGGAAAAGGTTGTTGGAGAATATATCCTCACAGCTCAAAATAATATTTTAGAAATTAAAAACATAGCTGTTAAGCCATCATTCCAAAAAATGGGATACGGGAAAGTTATGATAGATCATATTGTTAAAAACAATATTGATAAATATTCTATAATTCAAGTTGGTACAGGAGAGAGTCCTTTAACAATACCATTTTATAAAAAATGTGGATTTGAATATTCTCATCGAATTAAAAACTTTTTCACCGAAAATTATGACCATCCTATCTACGAAGCTGGGGTACAGTTGAAAGATATGGTCTATTTTAAGATTAAGAGATAAGGAAGGATTGAAATAAAAAATGAAAATAGCAATTATTGGGGTAGGTCACATGGGTAGTGCAATGATTGAAGGCTTAAGTAAAAATCCTAATAATCAACTTATTGCCGAAAACCATAAAAATCCACGTGTAGAAAAACTGTCAAAAAAGTATAACTTTAAATTAGTAAATACTATTCCGGAATTAGTAAAAACTGAACCTGAAATTGTAATTTTAACTTTGCCAGCTAATGTAACTTTAGAAGTTGCGCACCAATTGCAGGATTTAAATTCACTTTTTATTTCAGCCGCAGCTGGTATTAGTTATTATGACTTAAGTCAAGCTTTACCCAATAAAGCAATTGCTCGAATCATTCCAAATACTCCTGTTTCTATTCAAGCAGGTACAATTGGACTGTTTACTCCTCAAAATATGTCAGTTAGCTATAAAAATAAAGCTGTCCATTTACTTAGCCAACTAGGAGAGATAGTGGAAGTTGAGGAAGATAAATTAAGTATTGTAGGAACTATTGGTGGATGTGGACCTGCTTTTGTAGATGTATTCATTGAGGCGCTTAATGAAGCAGGAGTTCTAAATGGCTTAGATAGTAAAACAGCTACCAAACTAGCAGCAAGCATGGTTAAAGGAAGTGCAGACTTAGCTCTTAAGTCATCAAAAAATCCCACTGAATTACTTAATGAAGTATGTTCTCCAGGCGGAACAACTATTAAGGGTGTAGTCGCTCTTGAAAAAAGCGGATTTCGTTATTCCGTTATTAATGCAGTAAATAAAGCAAATCAAAATTAAATATTAACTAAAACATCTGAAATAAAATCAGATGTTTTATTATTTTTAGTAAATAATTTACTTAAATAACTATCTTATTAACTACGAAAGCGCTATAATTATTACTGAGGAAGAAAATGAAGAGGAGAAAGCTATGAAAGCAGATATTAAATGGCTTGATAACCCTGAAATTTTTAGAGTTAATCAATTGCCAGCTCACAGTGATCATCACTATTATAAAAACTACGCTGAATGGCAAAAAGGCGCTACAAGTTATAAGCAAAACTTAAATGGCGACTGGAATTTTGAGTTTTATCAAAACCCAATTGAAGTGCCAAAAGATTTTTATAAAAATGATTATCAATACGCAACTAATAAAATCAAAGTTCCAAGCGAAATTGAACTTAATAACTATAATCAAATTCAATATATTAATACTTTAATGCCTTGGGAAGGAAAAATCTTTAGACGACCTGCGTATGCCTTAAGTCCAGAAGAGATTGAGGATGGATCATTTAGTCGTGGAAAAGACAACACAGTAGGGATTTATTTTAAAAAATTTGATTTAAATAAAGATATGCGTAAACTTCCGATTCATATCCAATTTGATGGAGTGGAACGAGCAATGTATCTTTGGCTTAATGGGCAATTTGTTGGATATGCGGAAGACAGTTTTACGCCTTCTGAATTTGATTTAACTCCCTATATTAAAGATGAGGGAAATGAATTAGTAGTTGAAGTTTTTAAGCATTCAACCGCTTCTTGGCTGGAAGATCAGGATATGTTTCGTTTCTCTGGAATTTTTAGAGATGTAAACTTGCTAGCTATTCCAGAAGACCATTTAATTGATTTAGATATTCATCCTAGAGTTGATGATAACTTCAAAGATGGTAACTTTAATGCTAAATTGCATTTTAATGAGGAAGCAGAAGGAACTGTTTGCATTCGGATATTGGATGAAGATGGTGAGAATTTGCTTAATGAGACTCAGCCTCTTAATGAAAAAGTAGAAGTCTTAAATAAGAGTTTTAAAGATATTCATTTATGGGATAATCATCATCCATATTTATATCAGCTTTTAATAGAGATAAGGGATACAGATGGTAATTTAATAGAGCTTGTTCCATATAAGTTTGGCTTTAGAAGAATTGAGATCAATCAAGATCATGTTGTTTTATTAAATGGCAAGCGTTTAATAATCAACGGTGTTAATCGACATGAATGGGATGCAGAAAAAGGGCGTGCTATTACTCAGCAAGATATGGTAGATGATATTAAAACCTTTAAAGAAAATAATATTAATGCGGTTCGTACATGTCATTATCCTAATCAAATTCCATGGTATTTTATGTGTGATGAAGCAGGAATTTATGTGATGGCAGAAAATAATTTGGAATCTCATGCTACTTGGCAGAAGATGGGGGAAGTTGAACCTTCATATAACGTTCCAGGAGATTTGCCTCAATGGAAAGAAGCAGTAGTTGATCGAGCTAGAACCAATTATGAAACTTTTAAAAACCATACAGCTATCTTATTCTGGTCTCTAGGTAATGAAGCTTATGCTGGGGATGATATTGCTGCCATGAATGAGTTTTACAAGAGTCATGATGATAGTCGCTTGACTCATTATGAAGGAGTATGTCATAGACCAAGTTATCGCGACCGCATTTCAGATGTTGAAAGTCGTATGTATATGCCTCCAAAAGAAGTCAAAGAATATTTACAAAATAATCCAGATAAACCATTTATGGAATGTGAATACATGCATGATATGGGAAATTCTGATGGAGGAATGGGTTCTTATATTAACTTGCTTGATAAATATCCACAATACTTTGGTGGTTTTATTTGGGACTTTATAGATCAAGCACTTTTAGTTACAGATCCCGTTAGTGGTAAAAAAGTCCTTCGATATGGCGGCGACTTTGATGATCGTCATTCAGATTATGAATTTTCAGGAGATGGCTTAATGTTTGCAGATAGAACGCCAAAACCAGCGATGCAGGAGGTAAGATATTACTATGGCTTACACAAATAATTTACATATAGTTTATGGTGATGCAAGTCTTGGCATTGAAGGTGAAGACTTTTCTTATGTATTTAGTTATGATCGAGGAGGACTAGAGTCATTAAACTTAGCTGGAAAAGAATGGCTCTATCGCGTACCTACACCAAGTTTTTGGAGAGCAACTACTGATAATGATCGCGGAAGTGGATTTAATATTAAGTCAGTTCAGTGGCTGGGAGCAGATATGTTTCAAAAATGCATTGGGATTGATTTAACAGTTGATGACCATCATTTTGAAAAATTACCAATTGCGCCAGATACCAATCAATTTTCAAATAATGAGTATGCTGATAAAATTAAGATAATCTATACTTATGAAACCTTAACGATTCCAAGTACTCAAGTTAAAATTGCATATGAAGTAAGTAATGGTGGTGAAATTAAAGTCACGATGCATTACTTTGGTAAAAACAATTTACCAGAGTTGCCAGTGTTAGGGATGCGCTTTATTATGCCAACTAAGGCGATTGGATTTGACTATACTGGTTTATCTGGTGAAACTTATCCAGATCGTATGGCTGGGGCAGAACATGGAACTTATCATATTGAAGGACTTCCTGTTACAAAATATTTAGTTCCTCAAGAAAACGGAATGCATATGCAAACAGATAACTTAACTATTACAAGAACTAATACGCAAAATAATGCAGATGCTTCTGCTGAGCCATTTAGTTTGCAGATAAGTCAAGTAGATAAGCCTTTTAACTTTAGCTGTTTGCCATATACTGCTGAAGAACTTGAAAATGCAACTCACATTGAAGAGTTACCTCTTGCACGCAGAACTGTACTACTTATTGCAGGCAAAGTTCGCGGAGTTGGCGGAATTGATAGTTGGGGTGCTGATGTTGAAGAAAAATATCATATCCCTAGTGATAAAGATATTGAATTTTCATTTATAATAAATAAAAAATAATTAATACTTTTATGTGCAATATATAATTAAAATACCTGTAGCCTTTTTTGAGAGGTCTACAGGTATTTATTTATCAAAAATAATTTTGGTCAATTCGCCAATCTTGCTATAATAGAGGTACTATGGAGAATTTTAGGTAAAAGGATGAAAATTATGTCTAACTTTGTGACAGCAGATGTGAATTATGAAAAATACGCAAAGCTTGCTAGTAGTGCTGAAAGCTTGATTTATTCTGATGCTTGTAGCAGTTTAACTGTATTTGGAACTTTTGGTGAACAATTAGCTAAAGAAATCATGCACTTAGATAAAATTGTTGACTGGGAATTGAATCAAAAAGAACGTATTGAAAAACTTGCCCGCTCTAATAATGATTATCCAGCTGCGATATTGGGAGCATTGAACATCTTGCGTTTAAACAGAAACAAAGCTACCCATGATGACCAGTTTGTTGCAACACCTGCTATGGCACTTAAAGTAGACAAATTGGCATTTCAAATTTGGCAGTGGTTTTTGGAAGTTTATTCTCAAGATGAATTAAAAGACTATCAGATTCCGGAAGATAATCGAAAAATTATTCAAAATCAAGCCGAAGAAATTAAGCGTCTGACTGAGCAAATTGAAAAAATGCAAGCAGAAGCTCAAAAGATAAAGGTGGTTATTACACCTGAAGAGCAAGAAAGACGTCATAAAGTTAATGTTAATTATGCTAAAAAGCATCACTTATCAGAAGCAGAAACTAGGCAGCTAATTGATGAGCAATTGCGTGACGCTGGTTGGGAAGCTGACAGTGTTAATTTAAATAATCAAACTAAAAAAACTTTGCCTGAAAAAGGACGAAATTTAGCTATTGCTGAGTGGGTATTGCCTAATGGTCAACGTGCTGACTATGCCTTGTTCCGGGGGTTAGAATTCTATGGAATTATTGAAGCTAAGCGCTGGGATGAAGATATTGCTGGTCAAATGGCACAACCTAAAGAATATGCTAGTGAAGTTCAATATAGCAATGTATATACTTTAGTTAATGAAGATATGGGTAATTATCAAGTTCCATTTATTTATACGGCTAATGGGCGTCCATACTTGAAACAATATCAGGAAAAGTCTGGGATTTGGTTCTGGGATGCACGTAATCCTAAGGAAAGTAGTTATGCTTTAGAAAGTTTCCATTCACCTGATGATTTAAAATTAAAGTTGACTGCAACTAAAAAAGAAGAATCAAATAAAGAATTATTTGATGATCAAGATTTCCCAAACTTTATTTCTAAACGTGATTACCAAGTTGAAGCAGTTAAGGCAATTGAAGCAGCTGTTGCTAAAGGACAAAAGCGTATTTTACTTTCAATGGCAACAGGAACTGGTAAAACTAGAACTGCAATTGCATTGATGTACCGGCTATTATTGCACAAACGTGCTCGCCGTATTCTTTATTTAGTTGATAGGCGCTCTTTAGGTGAACAAACAGCTGGCGTAATCAAGAATAATAAAATTGGGGCAAACACAATTGCTGAGATTTATGGCTTAAAAGAATTAAATGACCAAATGCCAGAAGCAACTACTAAAATTCAGATTGCGACTGTGCAAGGGATGATTAAACGGCTATTTTTCACTGAAGATGAAAAAGATAAGCCGACTGTTGGTCAATATGATTTTATTATTGTTGATGAAGCTCACCGTGGATATGCTGAAGATAAAGACTTAAGTGATGATGAGTACAAGTTTTACAATCAAGATGACTATGTTAGCCAGTATCGCCGAGTAGTTGATTACTTTGATGCAGCTGCACTTGGAATGACTGCCACGCCAGCTTTACAAACAACAGAAATCTTTGGTCAGCCAGTCTATACTTATAGTTATCAACAAGCGGTAATTGATGGATACTTAGTTGACCATGATGCACCAACTATAATTAAAACTAAACTTTCTCAAGAAGGAATCCATTTCAAAAAGAATGCTAGTGTAAGTGTCTACAATGAAGCTGAACAAACAATTGCTACAGAAAAACTTCCGGATGATATGGATTTTGATGTCGGAGATTTTAATAAGCAAGTTATTAATGAAAGCTTCAATAAAGTAGTATGTGAACAACTTGCTAAGCAATATCTAGATCCTAATGACAGCAGTCAAGGAAAGACCTTAATTTTTGCAGCAAACGATGCTCATGCCGATATGATTGTGCACTTACTTAAAAAGGCATTCAAGGATCAGGGCAATCCAGTGGATGATGATGCCATTGAAAAAATTACCGGTTCACTTAGACATCCAGATTATGAAATTCGTCGCTTTAAAAATGAGCAATATCCAAATATTGCAGTCACTGTTGATCTCTTGACTACTGGTGTGGATGTGCCAGAAATTACTAATCTGGTGTTCTTACGTAGAGTAAAATCTCGTATCCTCTATGAGCAGATGCTGGGAAGAGCTACAAGATTGTGTCCTGAAATTAATAAATCTATCTTCCATATCTATGATGCAGTTGGTATTTATGAGGCAATGAATAAGGTTACAAATATGAAACCGGTAGTTAAAGATCCGGGCCATAATGTGCATTACTTTATGAAACATAAAAAAGACTTCTTCGAAGTTCAAGATAACACTACTCCTTATCAAACTGATATGGCAGGAGCTGTTGAGCGTAAAATCAAACGAATGAATGATGAAAATAAGAAAAAGTTTGAGCAATTAACTCAAATTTCTTCAGTTGATGAATGGGCAAGAAGTCTAAGTAAATTATCAAAAGATAAATTTATGAAAGAATGGCCAAAATTAGAAACTTTAGATAAGATGCAGCTGGTGAATGGCGCTAAGAAGATTCTTTCAGATGAAGAAGATGAATTTGTAGGAACAAGTCGCAATTATGGCAATAGTGAAAATTCAGAAAATTATCTTGAAAGGTTCTCTAATTATATAAAAAACAATCTGGATGCTATCCCAGAATTACAAAAAATGAAAAATAATCCTAGCCAGCTTACTTTAGCAGAATTAAAGAAACTTAAGTTGACTTTAGATGAAGAAGGTTTCAAAATTAGTCATTTACAAGAAGCATGGAAAGAAGAATACCATGTTCAAACTACAGCTGATATTATTAGCTTTATTAGAAATGTTACTAATAATACGGAGTTAGTTGACCATGATGTGAGAATTCATAATGCCATGCAAAAAGTTAGGGGAATGACTGAATGGAACCCTAAACAAGAGAAGTGGCTCACGAATATTGAAAATGAACTCTTAAGTAATGATCTGCTAGGTCCAGATGCAAAAACCATCTTTGATGGAATGAGTTACTTTAAGACTAATGGTGGCTATCGTAGAATGAAGAAGATTTTCGATGAAAATATAGACCAAATTATTGTTACTTTAAATGAAAACTTATATGTGTAGGAGAGAAAAATAAATGGCAATGACGACGCAAGAAATTGTACAAAAGTTATGGAATGAATGTAATGTTCTGCGCGATGATGGGGTAAGTTATCAAGACTATATCACAGAACTTACTTATATCTTGTTCTTGAAGATGGTAGACGAAGCTGATGAAAAATTAGAAAATCAAATCCCCGAAAAATATCATTGGAATAATCTTATCAAGCATGAGGGACGCGACTTGATGGACTTCTACCGTCAAATGCTGATTGACTTGGGTAATCCAACAATTGTTAATAACCCTAAAATTAACGCCATTTATGCTAATGCTTCAACTTCACTTGATAAGCCGAAAAACTTAGACAAAATCGTCCATGATATTGATGAGCTTGATTGGTATGAAGCTAGTGAAGAAGGTCTGGGAGAGATGTATGAAGGCTTAATGGAGAAAAACGCCAGCGAAGTTAAATCAGGAGCTGGTCAATACTTCACGCCACGTCCATTAATCAACATGATGGTCAAAATGACTAAGCCAGAATTAGGCGAGAGAATGAATGACCCAGCAGCTGGAACTTTTGGCTTTATGGTAGGAGCTAATCAATACTTAAGAGATAAGTATGATGACTATAGTAATTTGAATGACGATTAATATAAATTCCAAACTGAAGATGCCTTCACTGGAATGGAACTTGTTCCTAATACCCACCGTTTAGCAATGATGAATGAATACTTGCATAAAATGGATGGAGATTTGCGCCAAGGAGATTCTTTATCAGCTAATGGAATGTGGATGAAGAACTTTGATGTGGTCTTAACTAATCCACCATTTGGTACTAAAAAAGGTGCTGATACAAGTAGCGGACGTGAAGACTTGACTTTTCCAACTTCCAACAAGCAACTTAACTTCTTGCAAATTATCTATAATTCACTTAAGCATAATGGCAAGGCTCGTGCTGCAGTTGTGGTGCCTGATAACGTGTTATTTGCTGATGGAAAAGGTGAAGAAATCAGACGCGACTTAATGGAGAAGTGCAACTTGCATACTATCTTGAGATTGCCAACTGGGATTTTTTATGCTCAAGGTGTGCAAACTAATGTCTTGTTCTTTACACGCGGAAAAGAAGATAAGGGAAATACTAAAGATGTTTGGATTTATGACATGCGTCATCAAATGCGGTCATTTGGTAAGAGAAATCCCCTTAATGAAAAAGATTTTACCGACTTTGAAAAACTATTCTGTGTAGATGATAGAACTAAGCGTGTAGAGACTTGGGACAAGGAAAAGAATCCAAATGGTCGCTGGCGTAAGTTTACAATTGATGAAATCTTGAAGCGTCCAAATACCAGTTTAGATATTTCTTGGATGAGTGATGAAGAAGAGAAGGTGCAATTGTCACTTGGTGAGATCTTAAAGGGAATGGATGAGAAGTCGAGAGAGATTAGGGATGCCATTGAGCAGCTTAATGAAGCATTAAAGGGGATTGATGATGAAGACTAATAGCTTGGAGTTCGATGCACAGGCATTAAGAGAGAAGATACTGGACTTAGCAATGCGAGGAAAGCTCGTCAAGCAAGATCCAACAGATGAACCAGCAAGCGTACTCTTAGAGAAAATTAAAGCGGAAAAAGAAGAGCTGGTTAAAGAAGGTAAGATTAAGAAGAGTAAAGCTTTGCCTGAAATTACTGATACTGAGAAGCCCTTTGACATTCCTGATAGCTGGGAATGGGTGAGATTGGGGGAGGTTATTGCATTAATATCTGGAAGAGATATTACAAAAAAAGATCATTTATCTACTCCTGATGTTAATTCAATGCCTTATATAACAGGAGCAAGTAATATTAATAATCAAGGAATAATTAATATTACAGAGTGGGTTAATAATCCTAGTGTAATAGTAGAACAAGGTACTTTACTTCTTTCTGTAAAGGGAACTATAGGGAAAATAGCAATTTTAGATATTCCTAAAGCTCATATTGCGCGTCAAATTATGGGAATAAAAAATATTTATAATTTGAATCGAGATTTTCAAAAATACTTTATTGAATACTATGTAAAAGAGTTGCAAAGTAAAGCGAAAAGTATGATTCCGGGTGTTTCTAGAGATGATTTACTTTTAGCATCAGTCCCTTTCCCGCCACTAGAAGAGCAAAGTCGAATCGCTGCTAAAATAGCAGAGCTCTTCGCTTTGCTTCGCAAAGTCGAATCTTCTAATCAACAATACGATGAATTCAAGAAGATGTTGCGCTCTAAGGTGCTGGACTTGGCAATGCGTGGGAAGCTGGTCAAGCAGAATCCAGATGATAAACCAGCAAGCGTGCTGCTTGAGAAGATTAAGGCAGAAAAGGCAGAACTGGTTAAGGAAGGTAAGATTAAGAAGAGTAAGAAGCTCCCTGAAATCACCGATGATGAGAAGCCATTTGACATCTCTGATAGTTGGGAATGGGTGAGATTGGGGGAGATTTATGACTTTATTGATTATAGAGGTAAAACTCCGCACAAGATTTCATCTGGTATTAGGTTGATTACAGCAAAAAATGTTAGAATGGGTTATATATCTGTTAAGCCAGAAGAATTTATAAGTAAGACAGAATTTGTAGAAAGAAGTACACGTGGTGATGTAGTGAAAGGTGATATCTTTATTACTACTGAAGCACCTATGGGGTTAATAGCCATTAATGACTTTGATGAACCAATTGCTACTGCTCAAAGATTGATTACACTTAGAAAAGTATCAAATTTGCAGAATAATAAATTTATGTCTTATTTTATGCAGTCAAATATTTTTCAAAAGTTTTTAAATGAAAAAGCTACAGGTAGTACAGTTAAAGGAATTAAGGCTGCAAATTTAAAGCAGGTTTTAATATTAATGCCACCATTAGAAGAACAGCAACGAATTGTTAATCAAATAGAATCTATTATGAAGATGATAAATTAAAATATCATCTTTTTTATTTTATCAATACTTGACATTTTTGATCATTAGCTAATTAAATTTTATCTTGATTTCAATATGTAGTGGTATTAGTATTTGTAATACACTGTTTATTGTATGATTTTATAAGAAGAGGAAATATATGAGTAAAAAAGATAATTCTAATTTTTTAAAAAATAAATTAGCTACAATGAATAATATGAATAAGTTAATTCCTGCTACGAGTAAATTAAAAACTCAAAATTTTAAAGGAATTGCAGCTTTAAGTAAAGTTACTCCATCTTATGTGCAGTATATTAATCAGCAAAATAATATTAATAATCGTTTTAATAAATATAGTGAAGAGCTTCATAGATTAACGTATACACAAAGTAAATTAATTGAAGTGGCTACAAATAATATCTCTACAATTCCTCAAACTACTGGCTTAAATCAATTTAATAAAGTAATAAATAGTAATAAAATTATACCAACTATTAATAGTTGGATAGGACAGCAAAATACATTAACGAATAATAATTTTTTAACTCAGATTTCGGTAGTTCAAGAAGCATTAGGTAAATTAAATATATCTTATTTGGAAAAGGTATTTGTACCATATAATCAAAATGTTACTTGGATTAAAGATATTAATAATATTTTATGTCTCCCACCTAATCCTTATATTTTACAATATGCTTTATTAAAAAAGAAATGGGTTATTATTTATAATAATGATATTGACTTAGAGTTAAAAGATAAGATTGAACATATAAAAAATAAGGCTAATAGAAAAGTGAAAAGCTTAGAAAATATAGTTATTGATTTTTATACAAAGAATAATTATCAAAATACTTTTAAAAGACTAGAAGAAGTAATTAATTTAGTGGCAAAATCTAAATTTTATCCTAAAAGTTATGTTGATTATTTGAGAAGATTTCAAAAAACTTTAAAGCAAGATTTTGGTAATTGTCAGTTATTAATTACTAATCTTATGACTCTTATTGAAAATGCTGTAGCTCAACGTTTAGGATTGCTTAATAGTTCTAGTGGACACTTAATAAAAACGAATTTGGAGAAAACTGAAAAGAAAATTTATGAAAATAGTGATTTAGAACTATTAATGGTGGTATTAATATATTTATGGAATGGTAAGTTTCAGAATTTTCCTGATGGTATAGATAAGGTTGGAATTGGAAGACATTCAATAGATCACGGACGAGTTAATCCGGATAGATATACAGATATTGTATTTATAAAATTATTATTAATTTTTGACCAATTATTACGTATTAGTTGGGATTAAAAAAGATTATAGAATTTTAAAAATAAGGAGATAAAAATTATGAAGTATTTAAGTTGGTCAGAATTAGAAGTATTAACATTGAAGGATTCTATAGAATTTGATGGTGCATGGGCATTATCAAAAGATAAAATTGATAGAGAAAATAAAGACAGAAGATACGGAAGTTTAATTAATAATAAAAATAGTTGGAACTTATCGTTATATCAAAGCTTAACTCATTCTACTAAAAGCTTAGATAAAAAATTGGGTAATAGATATAGTCCTTCGAAAGCTTTGGAAATATATGGGGTTAATTTTAATGGATTATATGTGAAATTAATTGATGCATATGAAAGTGAAGACATAGTATCACCTAATTTTACAGATTTGCATCAGCAAAAGTTAGGTATGAAGACTGTAATTATATATAGGGATAGTAAAAGTTTAGCTGCACGCTATACTGATGTTTTAGTTTCTTTTGATAATATAAATGATTATTTGATGCAAATATTTAATTGTGAATCTCAATATCACAAATATAATGAAAACCATATTTTATGTGATAAAAAATATATTTGTAGAATTAGTTATAAGGGCTTGAAATTTGATATTTTTATAGTTAGAAAGAATGAGTCTAAAATATTTTTTGATATTAAATTTGATACTTATATTAGTAATTTAGATGATATAAGTAGTATGATTATTAAACTAAAAAGAGGGCTTTCACTATATTACAAAACTAGATTAGAACCAGAATATATTTATTTAACCAATGAAAATAATGATTTGGCTAGAGTGTTTTTACCAATGGATATAGATTATATAAATGGTTTTAAAAATTATGATATCGATCCTATTTATTCAGGAGCAATTACGCTTAATACTTTGAAAGCTGTTATAAGTGGGATGTTTAATAAAGTTTATAAAAATAAACTATTAAATGGTTTTGTAACTCATAATTATAATATTATAGTTAATTATTTGGATACTGATCATAAATTAATTGATTTGACTCAAGCCATAGAAAATCTGTATGCTGATAAAAAAGAAAAGAAAGATAATAGGAAAGAACTAGAAAATGTAGAAGTTGTTAAAACTATAAGAGAAAGAAAAAACAATTTAAAAATAATCTTAAAAAAGTTGGAAATAAAGACTTAGACAACCAATTTAAAGAATTATATGAACCTATAAATAAGATAATTACTAAGATGGAAAATCCACCTAAGGAAGAATTACACCCCATAATATTAAATAAAAAAATAAAGCTATTTATTAGTGATTTTTCTACTGAAATACAAGAATTAATTAAATATGGTTTTAAATCTATAGATAAATGGACAGCGTTTATTGTTAATACACGGGTTAATATTACTCACGGAGAGGATAGAGAAAACAAAGTATCAGATAGTTTTAAATATTTAGTTAAAACTAATGCCGTTTTAGAAAGATTATGTAGGTATTATATTTTTAATAATATACTAAATATAGATACTTCTGAAAGTAAATTAGAGGACGATTTAAAAGGAGCACTAAATTCTATAGATTTATGGGAGTCTAACATAAAATAATCACTTAAGCACGGCTTTTCGTGCTTGTTATGTTAAATTAAGACTAACATGGAGGGCTAGAAATTATGTTAGTTGATTTTACAGTAAAGAATTTTGCTTTGTTTAGGGATGAAACTACTCTTTTAGCAGAAGCAGGAGAAAGACTTAGAAAGTATAAAGAAACCAATACTTTTGCTAATCTTAAGGTACTAGGAATTATGCAAGAATTAACAATAAATCACATTCATGCTGTTACGAATTAGATAGTAAAATTAGATCAGTTTATAATTTTTATGATAAATTATTTACTAGGGTAAGTACTCTGACCTCAGTATTTGATATTGGCAATGCTAAGAATAAGGGGAGGAAAGATGTCTCCTTTGCTAGAAGATACATTGAAGGGCAGTTTGATTCATTGCCAATTATAAATTCTGATTCTTTGCAAAAGATATGGAAAATAAATAAGCAAGAATTAACTTAAAATTAGTTAGTTTCTTGCTTTTTTGATAGATTATAATAGTAATTGATTTTTATAATTAAAAAAATGAATTTAGAAGAAATACTAAATGTAAAAGATAAGTTTTTAACTTCACTAAATAAAATGTTGGAGGTTACTTTGAAAATTAAAGATATTGAGAAAGTTTCTGATGAACAAGCAATTCAAGAGCTTACAAAAGATTGGCCATTGGAAGATTTAGACACTCCAAATAAAATAAAAACTTGGCTAGAAAAAGAATAATAAAAAAGCAAGAAGTTCAATCTATAAGTTAGCCAGCTTATTGCTTTTATGTATCACTGATTATTAATTCTGCTAAGTGCAATATCGTACACTTATAAATACTTTATTATAAAAAGTATCCTTAATAATATATAGTGTTTACACTTCAAATAAGCTACAATTATATAAAAATTAAATCTTGGAGGGAAAAATATGAAAATGTCGAGATTCTTAAATGAAAATAGAAAGAAACTTCCCGAATCCGAAAAAATGGATATGGCAGAACATCGACGACAGTTAATGGAAAAAGTAATCAAATCTAAGAGGAAAAAAGAAACTGAAAATAGTTCAACTCCGAAAAAGAAAACGACATATTCAACAGATGCAAAATTAGAAATCAAAAAATTAGAACGACAATTGCGTCTCACAAATCAAAATAATATAAGACTCCAGCATGAAAAAAGTGAATTACAAAAGAGAAATCGTAGTAAACAAAAGCAGTTACGTAAATTAAGAGCTGAAAAAGATAATTTTAATCAAAAAATTAAGAAAATAGAGCTTGAATATGAAGAAAAGAATAAAGAATTAGACCAAAAACTTAAGCAAAAAAATGAAGAAATAAGTCATCTTCAAAAAGTAACATCTTGGATTGATTCTGAAAGCTTAGCTCCTGGTGATGATGTACGAAAGCTTATTGATGAGCAAAATTTTCAAATAGAATTATTAAGTACTCTCTTTGCAGGAGTAATGAGAAAGAATACTAAGTTAGCTGAAAAAATAACTCTGGTAAGAGAAGATAGAAATACTTACCAAAAGCAGGCAAAAGAATATAAGAGAGAAGTAGAACATTTAACCAAGTTTCAAAATAAGCTAGAGAGTAAAGTTAAGTCCTTAATTGATGAAAATGACTCACTATTAAGAAAATATCGCAACAAAACACAATTAAAGAATGCACCTATTTCGGAATTAATTCAGCTTTTGATTGATAAATGTTCTCCTGAGACTATTACAGATTATGCTAAACTTGATTACCTAAAGCAATATTATCAGCAAGTTTTAGAGTCAACTCAAAGACATAGCTATAGTTATGGCTATATTGAAGAAACAAGTGACCAATTTTTGCTTCATGATATTAATAAGAATTCTGTTTATCCAGTTTTTGTGCCAGAGAGATTGCGTAATAATTCTAATTATTCTTCTGGAATTGTTGTGCGTTGTCATTACAAGCATAAGAATTGGATTGTAGATCATCTTTATCCTACTATTTCGATAGAGTCAAATATTTCTCGTATTAGTAAGTTTCAGAAGAATCATAAGTCTAAAATTAATCAAAGACAAAATGAACATAAAATTACTATTACTAATCAAGCAGAAATTAATTGGCTTAAGAACTTAAATGTTGTCTTAGTTGGTAATAAGTATTCTGCTGGCTTTGTTAATGAAATGAAGAAGTACTGCAATCTTAAGATTTTTGATGCTTATGAAGATGGTGAGCAGCAGATTTTTAAAGCAATGCACAGTGCTGATTATGTCTTTTTACTAATTGGAAGTGTGCCACATTCAATTACAGTTTATAGTAAGGCAACTGAAGATCTTAATGAATATTCGAATAAGATGCAAATTTTTGATATTCCTGCAAAATATGATGGAGTAATTAGATTACATTATTTGTATGCAAATTTTGGGAATAATGATAAGGTGAATTAAATGATTTAGATTTCGGGGCGGTGTTCATTAAACTTATCTATAATTATAGCAAGGAATGAAAAATGGTTGTGACATATCTATTAATGATAAAAATTAATTTATAGATGGGATTATTGCGCAAGTTTTATCAGAGATGTTATAATAAACGTAACAAAAAAGGCATCACGCCTGCCAGCGTGATACCTTAATGCAGAGACGCTAAAAGAGCGGTGGTTAGTAATGTTTAGCAAATGAGCCGTGATTACCATTCCAAAAGTATCACACGGCTTTTTTGCTTACGACTTTTTCCATAAATCATGGAAAGTATCAATGGTCTGCTTGATTGATTTTAGTAATTCTGTAAAAGAATCTACCGTATCTTTAGCTTCTTTAAAAAAGCAACGAACTAATCTAAGAAGAATTATCAAAAGACCAAGGATATTTATGACAAGCCAAATGAGGCTTATCATGTAAGCTGTACCTCTTTTCAGTTAGATTCTGGATTATGAAAGTTCACACCATAAGAATCATCTCCTGGATTAGAAAGTACCACCGCTGATTTAACTTTTCTGCGTTAATAATTATATCGAAATTTATCATGAAAGAGAAGTTAGGGTTCAAACCAAATGGAAATAAAAGCCGTCAATAATTTGTCACCATTTAAAGAATTGACACCGGAACAAAATAAATTAGTAGATCAAGTAATTACTTTTTCTAAGCAGCACTTAAAACAAGATTTTCCGGCAGTTTTTACGATATATGGGGATGCAGGAACAGGGAAAAGTGTTGTATTATCTCACTTGTTTAATCAGATTCAAACAGCTACTCGAAAAAATAAAGAATCAATATTGTATGGTTCGGAAAATTACTTTGTTGTTAATCACCCTGAAATTTTGAAAATTTATAAGGAGATTGCAGGACAACTTCCAAACTTATATAAGAAAGATTTTACTAGACCTACTTCTTTGATTAATACTTTAGATAAAAAGTGTTCAAAAGTTGATATTGTTCTAATTGATGAAGCACATTTGCTTTTATCAAAATCAGATCCATATAATAATTTTACTTACCAAAATCAGCTAGTCGAAATAATTAAAAGAGCTAAAGTGGTAATTCTTGTTTTTGATACTCATCAAGTTATGAGAACTAAGACTTTTTGGACAAAAGAAAAATTAGAAAGTATTACACATGATTTTTCATATCAAGATTATTATTTAACGCATCAATTCCGAATGAATGCAAGCGATGAATTGATTAATTGGTTTAATGATTTTACTGATAAATTAGAAATAATGCCGCTGCCTAAAAATGCTAAACAAAATTATGATTTTAGAATTTTTGATGATGCTGAAAAGATGCGACAAGAAATTGTTAAGCGCAATTCTGAAGTAGGATTATCAAGAATTTTATCAGCAACAGGTTATCCGTCTACTTTAGATGGTAAAAAGCATTATATTCAAGAAGGTAGTTTTAAAATGCCTTGGGATCAATATAATTATACAGTTAAACCATGGGCCGAAATTCCGCAGACTATTAATGAAGTGGGTTCGTTTTATACTTGTCAGGGTTTTGATTTAAATTATACGGGGATAATAATTAGTCCACCTATTAGTCAGATTCCTGGAACTAATAATTTGCATATTGATATTAATAAATTCACTGATACAGAAGCATTTAAAAGAAGAAAAGATTTATCAGAAAAGGAATTGAACGAGATTAAGAAACAGCTTTTCATGAATCAATTGAATGTTTTATTCAAGCGTGGAGTATATGGAACTTATATTTATGCTCATGATCCTCTTTTAAGAAAAACATTGTATGAAATGTATTCTAAATTAAAATAATTAAAAACCGTTCTAGAAAATGTTTTTAAGCTTCTAGAACGGTTTTTTTTTAACCCCAATTTAATTCATCATATTTTTCTTGAATGAATTCTCTAAATAATGGTAAAGTAAATCCTAATTTTCCACGAATTATTGGTTTAATAATGTCATATTTAATTAATAAAGTCTGAAGTTAATGGTTATGTTGATGCACTTAAGCCAATTTCAGATACAAATGATTAATAAATATTAAGCAAGAACTTAGTTTCTTGCTTTTTTGATTAAACCAATTTGCGTACATATGGGTATAAAGGTACCAGCCAGGAAGAAATTTTTATTTATTCATCTTTACTTTTACTTGCATCCCAAACCTTTTTAGCAGCTGGGACTTTTCCTAAAGTGGTAATCTCATCCTTATCCATAATAACTAAGTTGTTATTACCATTTGCTAATTGGTTAAAACTATCCAAACTTTGATTTCTAAAGTATCCTTCGCCAGCTTTACCTAAGCTTTCTTGTAATTTATCAATACGATAGGCTTCCGCATCAGCTTGAGTTTTAACAGCTTCTGCATTTGCTTTGGCAGTTGCAACCAAAGCATCGTTCTTAGCCTTAGTAGTTAGTTCGATGTTGCGAGCTTCACCCTCAGCTTTAGCAATTGCGGCGGTTTTTTCACGATCAGCTGTCAATTGTTTATCCATTGCTTTTTGAATTTCAGGGCTTGGCAACAATTCATCGACATTAACACGCACTACGCGAATTCCATAAACATCAGTTAAGTCGCCAATTGCTTCAGAAAGCTGAGCATTGATTTCACTAGTTGAGCCCAAAGCTTCGTTTAATTCCATTCGTCCAATAATGTCGCGTAAGTGACCACGAATCAGCTGAACCATACTTTCTACTGAATCAGTATTATTGTAGAAGTATTTGTAAGCATCAGTTACAAGATAGTTCAATGTAAGGCTAGTGGTAATCTCGGCATTATCTTTAGTGATGATACGATATTTAGATATTTCTAGTGGTTGTAAGGCGAGGCTTACTTTGCGAATTCTTTGAAAAATCGGCCAAATGAAGATTAAACCCGCTTTTACTGTTTTGGAATATTTGCCCAGTGTTTCAACTAAGCCAACATAATTTTGAGGTACAATTCGTAACCCTGCAAAAAAGTAAAGGATAACTAAAATTGTAATAATTAGTGGAATAAGCATTTTGTTATTTTCCTTTCCGGCTAACATTATTTTTCATAATTATGACAGATTTTTTTATAAATGCAATTAATTTTTATAAAAAAAATCTGGCAATTAATTGCCAGACTTCTATAATTATGCAACATCCGCATTAAAACTGCGACTTGCATTTTTAATTAGTTTACTAAATTCTACTTGTATAATTGACATCAGAGCCAAACCAATTGCCACTATCCATTGATTACTACTTAAATCAGTTAAATGGAAGGTAGTTTGCATACTTGGCAGTAATAAAATTGTTGAAATAAAAATAGCAGAGATAATGAATGAAACAAGAATCCAATAATTCATCTTAGTTGATCTTTGCCAAATCAATTCGGTAGTAGAATGTTGATTGAATGCACGTAACATTTGTGAAAAAGCTAATACACAAAAAGCCATTGTCTGACCAGCTATATTGCTAGTTTGAGCACCAATTCCATAAGCAATTAAAGTCATCATTGCTACAAAGAGTCCCTGAGTAATTACACGAATTACTAAGCCTTTTTCAAATAATGTACCAATTTTTACAGGAGCATGTGTCATAATATTTTTGCTTGCAGGATCAACTCCTAAGGCCAAGGCTGGTAATGTTGCTGTAGCTAAGTTGACCCAAAGGATATGAAGAGCGAGCAAGGGTGCATCCCAATTGAAAATTGTCGCAATTATCAAAGTCGTAATTTCTGCAATATTTCCAACTAATAAAAATTGAATAACCTTTTGAATATTACGATATACTCGACGACCTTCTTGAACTGCATCTACAATAGTAGTGAAACTATCATCTAACAATACCATATCGGCCACATCTTTAGCTACATCTGTTCCTGTAACTCCCATTGCTACTCCAATATCAGCTGCTTTTAAGGCAGGGGAGTCATTAACACCATCTCCAGTCATAGCAACAATTTCGCCATTCCTTTGCAAACTCTTAATAATACGCAATTTGTCTGCTGGGGAAACTCTAGCAAAAACTGTAGTTGCCTTAACCATATTATCTAATTCAGGATCACTCATTTTATTTAGCTGACTACCAGTAATAACATGGTCTCCATCTTGAAAAATCCCTAATTCTCTAGCTATAGCAACAGCAGTTGTTTGATGATCACCAGTAATCATAATTGTAGCAATTTTTGCAGTATGACATTTTTGAATAGCGCTTGCTACTTCAACACGGGGTGGGTCAATCATTCCGACTAATCCCATAAAAACTAGATTAGTTTCAATATCCGAGTTTTCGGCAGGAATATTAGTGAAATTTCTTTTAGCAAATCCTAATACACGTAAGGCATTAGTCGACATTTTATGAGCTGTTTTTAAAATTTGTTCTTTTTGAAAATCATTAATTGGTCGGATGCCATATTCAGTTAAAACATATTTACATCTTGGCAATATTTCATCAATGGCGCCCTTTGTATATGCAACATAACCATCATTTTGCGGATGTAAAGTTGTCATGCGTTTTCTTTCTGAATCAAAAGGTTGTTCAAAAAGTCGCGGATAATTTTCTTTAACTCTTTTCTGAATTAAGTTATGTTTTTGAGCTAAAGTAATAAGAGCACCTTCAGTTGGATCACCGATGACTTTATTATTCTTATCTAAACTAGCATCATTACATAAAATACCAGCAAGCATTAACTCATGATATTTATTAGAAAGTTTTTTAGCTTTTACAGTTTTAGTTTGACTAATATCACCTATTAGGGCTGCTTCAACGACAGTCATTTTATTTAATGTTAAGGTGCCGGTTTTGTCAGAGCAAATTACGGTTGTATTTCCTAGAGTTTCAACTGCTGGGAGTTTTTTCAGTAAGGCGTTCTTTTTAGCCATTCGTTTAACTCCAAGAGCCATTACGATTGTCGCAGTAGCTGGTAATCCTTCTGGAATAATAGAAATCGCTAATGATACAGCCACTAAAAATTGTGGTCCTAAAGGTTTTCCATATAATGCGCCCAGTAAAAAAATAAAAGCACAGATAATCAAACCAATGATAGTTAATGTTTTTCCGGCGGATGCAAGTTTACGTTTAAGTGGAGTTTCAATATCACTTTCACTATCAAGCATTCCAGCAATGGCACCCATTTCGGTATTCATTCCACTAGCTGTAACTACACCAATTCCGCGACCATAAGTAACAATAGAAGAAGTATAAACCATATTAGTTCTGTCACCTAAAGGACAATTTTTAGTTAAAATTGCTTGTGAATCTTTCTTAATTGGTAGAGATTCACCTGTCAAAGATGCTTCCTGAACTTGCAAGTTAGCCGCTTCAATTAATCTTAAGTCAGCAGGAACTATATCCCCATTAGTTAATAAAACAATGTCACCAATTACTAAATCTTGAGCAGGAATTTTTTGTTCTTGTCCATTTCGCATAACTAATGCAGTTGGTGCACTCATCTGTTTTAAGGCAGCTAATGATGACTGGGCCTTTTTCTCTTGAATAATGCCAATTATTGCATTGAAAATAATTATTAATGCAATAACGATTGCTTCTGTCCATTCATTGAGAAAAGCTGAAAAAATGCTAGCTCCAAGCAAAATTAAAATCATAGGATCAAATATTTGGTCCTTTAGCATTTGCCAAATAGTTTTTGGAGGAGCAGAGGCTAAGCTATTAGAGCCATATTTTTTAAGTCGGTTTTGACTTTCTTGAGTCGATAACCCTCTTTTAGTAGTCTTTAATCTTTGTAAAATTTCAGTACTGCTTGCCATATAGGCCGGAGGGCGTTTATTGTTTTCCATAGGTGAAATATCACTCCTTAGTTCTGTTTATTTTTTGTTATAAATAATATAACTTAATTAGTGACACGGTGTCAATAAATGGCAAATCAATTTAAAAAATCTTAAGCAAAAAACATGACTTTTCAATGAGAAAGGAATATAGTCAACTTAACAAATTATAATTAACTGACTTTAAAGAGGAATAATTATGAAAAAAGTAAAAAATATTATCATCGGTTTTGGTAAGGGTGGAAAAACCCTAGCTAAATTCTTGGCTCAAAAGGGTGAAGAAGTATTAGTTATTGAAAAGTCGAATAAGATGTATGGCGGAACCTGCATTAATATTGCATGTTTGCCATCAAAGCGTATGATTATTGAAGCTGCAAATGGCATTGATTTTGTTGATGCTGTAAAGGGCAAAAATGAAATGACTTCATTTTTACGTGATAAAAATTATCATATGCTTGCTGATGAAAAAACAGTTACTGTACTTGATGGTGTAGCAAAGTTTACTGGCAATCATACAATTGAAGTTACTTTGCCAAGTGGAGATAGTCAAGAATATCAGGGTGAGCGAATTTTTATCAATACTGGTTCAACACCGATAATGTTACCAATTCTAGGGCTTAAGGAAAGTAAGTTTTTGCTTGATTCTACTGCGGCTATGGAGCAAAAATCTTTGCCAAAAGAACTAGTCATTATTGGTGCAGGTTATATTGGACTTGAGTTTGCATCAATGTTTGCAAAATATGGTTCAAAAGTTACAGTTTTAGATCGTAATCATGACTTTATTAAGCGTGAAGATGATGATATTGCTCAAATGGTCAAAAAGGACATGGAAGACTTAGGAGTTAAGTTTGAATTAGGGGTTAATATCGAAAAAGTAGTTGACCATGAAGATTTTGCTGAAGTTATTTATAACAAAGATGGCAACGAATTAGTTGCAAAAGGTCAACGGATTTTAGCAGCCACTGGAAGAAAACCAAACATAGAAAGTTTAGGCTTGTCAAATACTGATATTGAATTAACGGATCGTGGAGCTATCAAGGTTGATAAATATCTTAAAACCAACGTTCCTAATGTTTGGGCAATTGGAGATGTGAAAGGCGGCTTACAGTTTACCTATATTTCTCTTGATGACTTTAGAATTATTAAGAGTCAGTTATTTGGTAATGGCCAATATACTTTAGAAAGTCGTAATATTGTACCATATAGCGTATTTCTTGACCCAGCACTCTCACAAGTAGGGTTGAATGAAAAGCAGGCAAAAACTAAAGGGATTGAATATAAACTATTTAAATTGCCTGTTGCAGCGATTCCTAAAGCTCGGGTAGCTAAAGATACGCGAGGACTATTTAAGGCATTAGTAAATCCAGAAAATGACCAAATTTTAGGTGCAACTCTTTATGGTATTGAATCATATGAATTAATTAATATGATTTCTTTAGCAATGAAAGCTAAATTGCCATATACAATTTTACGTGATCAAATTTATACTCATCCAACAATGAGTGAAAGTTTTAATGACTTATTTAAGTAATATATTAAAAAAGCGTTTTCGTTATGAAGACGCTTTTTTGTATAATAAACCTAGAAAGAAGGTTTTAAAATGAGGACAGGAGATCAATTTACTGATTGGGCTAGCGAACTTCAAAGCTTAGCTCAAGCTGGACTTCACTATGGGCATGATGTTTTTGATAAAGAAAGATATAAACGAGTTCGTGAAATTGCAATTGAGATGATGATTGCGAAGACTGGCTTGCCAAAAGAGCAGGTGAAGACTTTATTTGCAGGGGATGAAGGTTATCAAACACCAAAAATTGATACTCGGGCAGCGATTTTTAAAGATAATAAAATTTTAATGGTTAGAGAAAAGAAAACCCAGGAATGGTCTCTACCAGGAGGATGGAATGATTATGATCTCTCTCCAGCAGAAAATGTTGTTAAAGAAGCCCGCGAAGAATCTGGCAGAATCGTTAAACCAATAAGATTAATAGCTGTGCAAGATCGTAATAAGCATAATAAACCAATGTTAGCAACTAATATAATGAAATGCTTTTTCTTATGTAAGGAAATTGATGGAAAATTTGAGTCTAATGATGAAACAGATGCGTGTGATTATTTTGCAATAAATAATTTGCCAAAATTATCGCAAGGAAGAAATACTAAAGAGCAAATTAGTATGTGCTTTGAAGCTCTTAATGATTCCAATTGGAAAACTAAATTTGAATAAAGTAAAATTTTTGTGTTATTTATAGTTATTATAAGCAAATATATATTTATGGATTATTTTAAAAAATATGCTTGCTTTTACATTGAAAACGGTTTAATATAATAACAGGAAGAGGGGTCTCCTTTCTTCCTCTTCTTACAAACTCCAAGCACTTTCCTGTTTTATTTCTATCTCTACAGGAACAGTAGCATCATTTTATAACTCCAGAAAAAAACGCTGACTTTTCTAGTCGGCGTTTTTTGTGTGTTTTCCCCTTGTATCAAGGGATTGGGCGGTTTTTATTTTTGGAATTTAGTCCAATGCTTTCCGTTAATTTTTGTGTTTTTCCAAAATTTTTGTCCCCAAATTGTCCCCGATGAAGCAACTCAAAAGAGATATAATTTCTTAGTAGAAAATTATGACAAACGTGGTTTTCCTAAATCGTTTAAAGAATTTAAGAAAGTAATGTATAATAATGGTACAGAAAATAAAACGCTGAAAGCTTATATCAAAGCTAGAGAAAAAGGCACAGGTGAATCAGTTGTATCTTTTTACGATTATGTTGATGCTATGAAGCAACTTGATAAGGAAGTAATTGGTATAAATACAGTAGATAATCAAGATATTATTAGTTATTCAAATCACTTAATAGATAGAATTTTTGGCGTTAGAGAAGACCCTGATGGTCATAAACGTATAGGTGTTTCAATTGATGAAATCAAAGAAATGCTAAAACAGGGTAAAACCAAGTATTTAAAAATTTCAACAAAATATATAATTAATGAAGGCTATGTTGTCTTAAATAAGCAGGGTAATCTTGTTACTGTAGTACCTAGAAAGGAAACAAAAAGATGAGAAGTCTAGTTTTTTCTAACAAAGATTTTCAATTTATTGAAGAAAAATATAGTGATCTTTATAATATTTTGCTTCCTAAAATTTTGCATGAGAATGGAAAATTATTTTATCCAATGTATTCAAATCAAGATTACGATTATGTCTTTGATATTTTTGGAGATTATATTGGAGATTCTTTAGATTCAAAGGGGGAATTATCGTCTGATGGCTTGAAGCTAGAAAGAATATGGGATTATGCTGATGGAGCTGAAGAATGGCACTAGTAAACTAAGCTAGTGCTATTTTTATAAAAATAAGGAATCGAAGACCTTGAAGAAAATTCAAAAATGAACAAGGTAAATGAAATTATTAGTAAAGCACCTGATTGGATTGAATTATTAGCTCAATTTATGCACTAACAATCCAATCTTGACCCAAGTAAGTCGTAAAACTGCTTATTTTTTATACCCTTATTTGAAAGGCGAACTCGTAAGAACGTGTGAAAGGAATTGTAATAATAAAACGAAATCAATTAAAAGAGTTAGGTCTGACAAATGAACAGATTAATCAAAAAAATAATATGAACTCAGCCTTAATAAAAAATCTGAAGTTCATATTATTAATTTCTGATATAACTTTTTTGTGCCTATTGCACAAAAGTTGCACAACAAGTAAAATTTTACCTTTTAAAATTCATTAAACTGCTTGATTTACTTGCTACCAGGGCGCTTTTTCTTTTCAACTTTTTTACCCATAGTCATGTTGTCGTTATAGCCCCATACCCATACGGCGATGAAAGCTACAATAATTGATACTGCACTTGAAATAAGGAATGCGTAAAAACTATTTAATTGAGTCGGATGTTGTGGATTGAAGAAACTTGAGAATCCAATAAGACCACCAGTAAACCCATACATAGTTCCATGCATGAGCCCTGTTACAAGGCCACCAAAGGCGGAACCGATACAACCTGATGCAAATACTTTCTTAAATCTTAAGTTAATACCGTAAATAGCTGGTTCAGTAACTCCGCAAAAAGCACTAATTGCAGCTGCAATACCTAATTCTTTCATGTCAGCTTTCTTTGATTTGATAGCTACTGCCAAAACTGCCGCACCTTGGGCTACCATGGTTGAACAAACAATTGCGTTTAATGCACTTTGACCACTACCAGCAATTTGTTGAGCAATAAGTGGTACCACACCCCAGTGAAGACCAAAGATAACAAGAAGTTGGTAGAATGCACCAATAACAAGACCGCCAACCCAGCCAGATGAAGATACAAGCCAGTTAATAAAGACAGCAATTCCGTTAGCTGCACCTTGAATTACTGGACCTGTAATGACTAAAGTAATTGCAGAAACCGCTAAAATTGTAATAAGTGGTGTAAAAATCATTTGTAAATATGCTGGCAATACCTTTTTAAGCCATTGTTCACATTTTGCTGCAAGCCATGCTGCTAAAATCATAGGGAAAATAGAATAGCTATAGTTTAAAAATTGGAAATTCCAACTTCCAATACTGAACATATTCTTAGTAGCTTGTCCCCATGTGATAATTTGCGGATAAGTAAGGAACCCACCAATAACTGCTGCAATCATCGGATCACTATTGAGGCGTTTAGCAGCACTGAACCCTACTAAAACAGGCAGGAAGAAGAAGGCTGCATCAGCCATAGCGCTAACTGTAATATAAATTGGACTTTTAATATTTAATAAAGCACCAAGTTGTGGCAATGTTAATAAAGCTAATAGTCCTTTAATAATACCAGAAGCAGCAATTACTCCAATTACAGGACTCATAGAACCAGTAATGAAACCAATTAAATTACCAAAAGCTTTTGAAATAGGATTTCGATTATCATTTTCTGGTGCTGGAGCCGAATCTGGATCTAAATTTGGCAATTGTTTCATTACTGCATCAAAGACGTTAGTTACTTCATTACCAATTACAACTTGATATTGACCACCTGCATGCATTACATCTAAAATTCCACGTTGATTCTTTAAAGCTTCATCATTAGCCTTAGCTTCATCTTTTAAATAGAAGCGCAATCTAGTAATACAGTGAATTAAGTTGTTAATATTATCTTTACCGCCAACATTTTTAATAATAAAAGTTGCAAGTTCATCATAAGACAACTTTTTATCAGAAGTATCTTCTGTATCTTCACCCTTAAGATATGCATGAGCTACCACTTCACGAGCTTTAGTTACTCCTTCAGTTAAGTCAATTCCTGAAATTTTATCAAAAGAGTTAGTAATCAAAGTCATGATAGTTGTATCTAAGCCTTTATTTTTAATAAAGTCAATATCCATATTAGCAATATCTTGACCAGGTTTAATTGTTTGTCCGTTTTCTACTAAAACGCTGAATGGTTCACCTTTAAGACTAACTGTGTCAACACCCATATGAACTAAAACTTCAAGCCCATCTTCTGTGGTTATTCCAATTGCATGTTTAGTGTCTGCAATCATGGAAACTGTTCCACCAACTGGAGCTACCACTCTATTATTACTTGGTGTTAAGCCAAATCCTTCTCCCATAGCGCCTTTACTAAAAATAGGATCGCTAGTATTTTCTAAAGCAACTACAATCCCATCAGCTGGAGCAAGTAGTGCTACTTCTTTACTCTGCATATTTATTCCCTCTCTTCGTTAAGCGTTTTCATATAATTCATTTATTATAATAAACATGTCTAGACATGTTGTCAACAATTATTTTAAAAACGTTTACAATGCTGAATAAATAATAAAAATATTTTTCTTTACATATCCATACATGATGGATATAATAAATCTGAAATCAAGTTAGAAAGGAATAATTATGACTCAATCAAAATCTGATCTTATTGCACAAGATATTGCTTCTAAGATTCGCTTCAAGCAGTATTCTCCTGGTGAATATTTACCTAGTGAAAGTCAGCTGACTACTTTATATGGTTCATCTAGAGAAACCGTTAGGAAAGCATTAGAGCAGTTAACTTCTTTAGGTATGATTCAAAAAATAAAAGGAAAAGGCTCAATAGTTTTAGATTTGGAAAAATATTCTTTTCCTTTATCAGGAATTACGAGTTTTTCTGAACTTAATAAATCTTTAGCCATGAATGCGAAAACGCAAGTTCTTAAATTAGAAAAAATGAAAGATTTGCCAGTTTTATTTAAAAAGAAGTTTCCGACTCAAGAAAAGCAGTCTGGAATTTATGTAGAACGTTTGCGCCTGATTGATAATCAACCCCAAGTTTTGGATTGCGATTATTTATTTACGCCTCCAATTGAGAAGTTGCCAAAAGAAGCTGCAGAAAGTTCTATTTATGAATATTTAGAAAATAAATTAGGATTGGAGATTTCTTACGCAACTAAGGAAATCACTGTTGAAAAAGTTAATGCAGAATTGCAAGATAAGTTGAAGATTCCTGATGATGTTGCAGTGTTAGTGGCTAGTCATAATTTCTTAAATGATACAACATTGTTCCAATTAACTTTATCATTTCATAATCCAGCTAAATTTAAGTTTGTGGATTTTGCTAGAAGACAGAAAATTCAATTATAAGGAGAAAGAAAATGAATGATTTAGGCAAAAAAGTAATTTATCAAATTTACCCCAAGTCATTTTATGATTCAAATGGTGATGGAGTGGGAGATATTCCAGGAATCATTGAAAAAATAGACTACATCAAGAAGTTAAATGTTGATATGATATGGTTTAATCCGTTTTTTGTATCGCCACAAAAGGATAATGGATATGATATAGCTAATTACTATGAAATTGATCCGCGTTTTGGAACAATGGCTGATTTTGAATTATTAGTTAAAAAATTAAAAGAAATCAATGTTGGTGTGATGTTAGATATGGTGTTTAATCATTGTTCTACTGACAATATTTGGTTTAAAAAAGCATTAGCTGGCGATGAAAAATACCGTAAGTTTTTCTATTTAAGAAAGGCTAAACCAGATGGTAGTTTGCCAACTAATTGGCAAAGCAAGTTTGGTGGATCAGCATGGGCTAAGTTTGGTGATACAGATTATTATTACTTGCATTTGTATGATCCTAGTCAAGCTGACCTTGATTGGCATAATCCAGAAGTACGAAAAGAAGTCTTTAAAGTAGTCAATTTTTGGCGTAAAAAAGGAGTTAAAGGTTTTAGATTTGATGTTATTAACGTCACTGGTAAAGATGAGAAACTTATTGATTCAACTGACCCAGTGCAAGAAAAGAGCCTTTATACTGATACTCCAATTGTGCATCAATATTTAAAAGAAATGAATCAAGCAACTTTTGGTCAAGATCCTGATAGCGTGACAGTTGGTGAAATGTCTTCAACTACCATTCCTAACTCAATTGAGTATTCTAATCCGAAAGAACATGAATTATCTATGGTCTTTACTTTCCATCACTTAAAAGTTGATTATAAAGATGGAGAAAAATGGTCAAAAATGCCATTTGATTTTATGAAACTTAAAGAGTTATTTACTGAATGGCAAGAAAAGATGGATAAAGGTGGCGGCTGGAATGCATTATTTTGGAATAATCATGATCAGCCTTGGGCGCTAAATCGTTTTGGAAATACTGAGCAGTATCGTGAAAAATCGGCAGAAATGCTTGCAACTGCTACTCATTTAATGCGTGGTACTCCTTATATTTATATGGGTGAAGAAATTGGAATGATTGATCCTAATTATTCTTCAATTCATGACTATGTTGATATTGAAAGTAAAAATGCTTTTGAAGAATTAACTCATAAAGGGATGAGTGAGCAAGCAGCTTTTGAAATAATTAAAACTAAATCTCGTGATAATTCTAGAGTTCCAATGCATTGGAATAATAAATCAAATGCAGGCTTCAGCAGTGTAAAACCATGGCTTAAACCAACTGATGAAGAAAGAATCAATGTTGAAAAAGAATTAACAAGTGGAGAAATTTTTAATTATTATCAAAAGTTGATCAAGCTTCGTAAAAGTGAAAAACTGATTTCTGATGGACATATTAAGATGTTTTTGAAAGAAGATAAGCAAATATTTGCTTATGAAAGATATTTAGAAGATTCTAGTGAAAAAATATTAGTATTTACTAATTTTTATGGGGAAAATGCTACGGCAGAATTACCTGAGAATTATAGAAATAAGAGTTGTGAAACAATTTTAAGCAATTATGATCTTAAATTAAAATCATTATCAAACCAAATTTATCTTCGCCCATATGAAACTATAGTAATAAAAATAAAATAAAAAACAAAAAAAGTAGCATGATATAAATTAATATGAATTGAAAATTCATACTAAATGGCTTTATAATCATGCTACTTTTTTTATTTATAAGTTTAAAAAATGTAAATATAGTATACGATTTCTTACACAAGTATTGGTAATATGAGTGCTTTTGCTAATAGTTTGCGAATGAAAGTGGTACCATAAAAGTGTCGAACAAGATAATTATTGCTCCAAGGAATATAATAATAGGAGGGTGAAACATGGTTTCAAAAAATAATTATGCTAAAAGAATGGAAGAAACTTCTGATCGCCAATCACATTTTGGTATTCGTAAATTGACAATTGGAGCTGTTTCTGTTCTTTTAGGTACAACTTTATGGATGAGCACAAGTGCCAATGTTACCCATGCTGATACAAAGGATGAAAGTGATAAAGCTGTTGATGAAAATCACAGTCAAAAATTAGATTCAACTGTCCCTAAAAAGGCTGTTGTGGAAGTAAATAAAGAAGCAACTAATAACCAAACAAATAAGACTGAAGCTAATAATAAGACTGCTCAAAACATAACAACTCAAAGTAAACAAGATAATTCTAAACAAAATACTACTCAAAATCAAGTCAATCAAAAAGTAAGCAAAATATTCAAACTGCTCAAACTGCATCTAATACTGATTCTGCTACAAAAGTAGAAAATAATAAGACTACTCAAACTACTAAGTCTGCTTCTACTCAAAATACGCAAAAAACAAATACTGCTTTGCAAATTCAAAAGCAAAAAGCTGCTAAAGCAGAACAAAGTACTAATAATCAAACTAATTTGAATCAAACTTCTGATAACAAATTAGCTAAAAGTGCTGCTGTTGATGCTTTAAAAACTGCTAATAAACAACAAGTGGCAAATACTGATAAGACTCAATCAGCTAAAACTGATGCCAAATCTGAAACCGATATTTCTAAAACTGGTTTAAGCGGTGTAACAGAAAAAAATGACCTTACACCCGAGGAACTAACTAAGATTGAGGCTACTATTGCTAAAATTGATCAAGCAAATAAACAAACTGACTTATCTAAATATAGTGCTGCACAATTAAAGAAGCTGCTCAATGCATCATTTGTTGATAACAATTCAAGTAATACTAATAGTGCAAGCGATACGCCGGTAGATTTGGATACTTTTACACCGGATTTTACTTATACACAAGATTCAACTTATATATATAATGGACAACTAGTGTATGAAAAAACTCGTGATGCTCGTACAAATTCTAACTTTATATATACTACAGATATTGATGATCCTGGAAAGACACTATATTTTTATAGAAATGGTAAATTCGTAACTAAGTTAACTGAAGCTGATGCACATACACATAGGTATTACGCTATTTCTAGAGGAAATGTTTATCCTCATAGTGCTTTTGAAGGCGGACAATTTGATGAAACAAAAGCTTCAAAAACTGTTGATGGGTATGTCTATAATAGATATAGATTTACAGATAAAGTAAATAATAAAACTTATTATTCAGGTGAAGTAATTACAAACGGTCAAGTTGGTAAATTTGATACTTTTTTTGTTGATGGAGAAAATATTCCTATACCACTTCAGGCTGATAATAAACCAGGTGTAGCTGCCATAATTAAAACCATGACAAATCAAACAGTTACATATGTCAATGCTGATACTGGTGAAATTATGAAGCAATTTACTTCAAAGGATATTTATTCGAATTCTAAGTATGATTTAACCAATGCAGCACCAAATAAAGTCACTTTCGATGGTAAAACTTATGAGCGAGTAATTCCTAAAGATGTTAAAGCTACTGGTAAAGATTTATATAACCAGACATATACTTCATCTAACATCTCTGATGCGGCAATAAATAAAGTCATTATGACTAATAACGGTATAGAAATTAAAGCTGGAGATGTTTGGGATGAACCATTAACAGGTGTTGTTGCTAATGACCGTAAAGGTGATTTGACTTTCGCAGAAAATTCATATCAATTTCCACTAGTTTATATTTCTCAGCAAACTGATAATAAGGGTACTGTAGATATGAACTCTTATGTTTTATTAAGTGCTGATTCTTATACGGAAGATGGAGCTATTATACAAAGACCAATTTTAATGAAGGGAGGAACTGTACCCGGAGCAGCACCAAATATGGATGGTCTGAGCGGATTGGATTTGCCACCAAAAACATTCTTTGGTGGTGGATACGGAGTAGATAATGAACATCATACTGCAAGTGCTGTCGGAATCAATACATCTAAGAATGGGTATCGAGATTTTGTATTCTTCTATCGTACTAAGTCTACTCCTCCAACTCCAACTGATACTTATCATGCAGAAACTGAATCAAAAGTTATTCACCGTACTATTAACTATTATGATAAAGTTACTGGTCAACCAATTCCAGCTGATGTAATAAAGAAAGCCGGATCTAATGTTACTAATCCAACCTTAGGTGATGTAACTTTTACAAGAAGTAAAGTATATGATCAAGATAATAAGTTTGTAGGATATGGTACCGTTGTAGATGGAAAGTATGTTCCAACAACTACAACCTATGCTGATGGCTGGACTACACAATCTAATACTTTAAATGAAGTTATTTCACCAAACTTAACTTCTCAATACTACACTGCTCCAACTGGTGGTCTTAACGCTACTGCTTCAAGTACTGAAAATGGTTCTGAAGTCCCAGCATGGTCAGTTCAACCAACTGATAGCGACCGTGTTTACAATATTTATTATGGTCACCAAACTGAACCAATTAATAATACTGAAACTGTTAAGCGTATTTTCCACTATATCTTTACTGACTCAGATGTAGAAGGAAAGCCTGGCAATGGCAGTGATAAGACTTATTCTAAAGCTCCTCAAACTGTTACTTTTAAAGAAACTGGAACTAAGGATTTATTAACTGGACAAGAAAATGTAACTTGGACACCAGAAAGTGGTACTTTGGCTCAATTTATTCCTCAAGAAATTCCTGGTTATAAGCTTAAGTATGTTTATAACGATGGTGAATCATCCCCAGTTAAAGATGGGGCAGTCGAAATCACTGTAACACCAAATTCTCAAAATCACTCTGCAACCTTTATCTATGATCCAGATCCAACTATTCAAAAAGCACGTGTAACTATTGTAGATATGGATGAGCATAATAAAGAGCTTACTCACTTCACTAACTATAATGGAGAAGCTGGTGAGCCAATTAAATTTACTGTAAACAATTCTACTATTGATGGTTCACAACAAGCCCTTACTTCATACTTAAATTCTGGATATGTATTTGTAAAAGCGGTTGAAGGCAATGTAATTCAAGATGCAACAAGCGCAGATCAAATTACAGGGACAAGTATTTCAAGTGGTAGTGGTAAGGATGTCACAGTTTCTTACGGAGACTTCTGGGATAAGCCAGAAATTCAGTACTTCACTATTTATTTGAAGCATGGCACAAGTAAACATGTTGAAAAAGGTACTACCACCTCAACAGTTCACTACTTAGTTGAAGGAAATGCTGAAAACAAGCCAAAGGCACCCGAAGATAATGTTCAAACTGTCGATTGGACCAAGACAGATACAACTGACTTAGTAACTGGTGAAACTACTTATGGAGATTGGACAACTGACACTAAACAATATAAGGATGTTCCAACACCTGCTATTCCAGATTACACTCCATCACTTGACAATGTTCCTGGTGAAAAGACTGAATATGGTAAAAACCCATACACTATTGTAACTTATACACCAAATACTCCATCTGAAGTAACTGCTCAAAAGGCTACTATTGAGGTAATTGATAAAACTGAAAACAAGGTTTTAGGTACCTTTAATAATGACGATGGTGTTGCAGGGACTCAAATTACTTTCCAAGGATTAGATCCTACAGTTCAAGCTTACATTAATAGTGGATACGTATTTAATAGTGCCTTTAATGTTACAGATGGTGAACCAGGTACTTCTATTCAAGATGGTAAGGATAGTTGGAAGTTGCCAGACTTTGATGATATCAAAGACAATGTTCAAAAGTTTAAGATTTACTTAGTCCACGGTACAAAAGAAGAAAAAATTCCATCTACTGCTCAAGTTCACTATATTATGTCAGATGGTACTAAAGCTCCTGCCGATAGTCCTAAGCAAACCATTACCTTCACTAATACTGTTGATGCTGTAACTGGTGAAGTTAAGAGTTCTGTTCCTGATAAGACTAGTTTTACCCCAGTAAATTCTCCAAAAGTTTCTGGATATACTCCAAGCCAAGAAACAGTAACCTTCTCCGCACCAGTTGCTGGACAAGATCAATTAGTAAATGTTATTTATACTCCAGAATCTCAAGCACTCCAACATGCAAATTTGAAGATTGTTGATAAGACAGAAAACAAAGTTTTGGTTTCTGGTTTGACTGATCAAGGGGATGCAGGAACCCAAATTGTCTTTCCAAGTGAACAAAGTATTGTAGAAACTTTCCTTAATAATGGGTATAAGTTTGATAGTGCAATTGATGACAATGACAATACTTCTATTGGATCAAGTGCTGACAATATTAAGTTCCCAGTATTTGATAATGACGCAAGTAAAAGTCAAAATTTCACTATTTACTTAGTTCATGATACTGCACCAGTAAATCCAGATAATCCAGGTGCTGGTTATACTAAATCTGACCTTCAAAAGACAGTAACTCGGACCATTAATTATGTAGATGAAAATGGCACTAAGATTGCAGATTCAAATAATTCAACAGTAGTCTTTGTAGGGCAAGGAATTAGAGATAAAGTAACTAATAAACTTGTAAATGTAGATAAAGATGGCAATATTATTAATGAAGATGGTAAGTTAACTTGGACTTATACAATTGATGGTGGTTCAGCTAAGGATGGCAATAGTTATAGCTTCCCAGCTACTCAAAAGCGTCCAACCATTGAATATAACAATATTACTTATAACTACAATCATGTTGACAATGCAACGTATGATGGAGGAGACGGTAGTGTTAAAGCATATACTGTTACTGCACCAGATGATGTAAATAACTTGACTATTAATGTAGTTTATAATCCAGTGCAAGAAGGAACTACTTATCACTATAGTAAGAATCCTGAAGAAAAGACAGTAACTCGGACTATTAACTATTATGATAAAGTTACAGGAGAACGAATCCCTGCTAACTTAATTAAGGATAATCCAGTAATTCAAAATGCTACAATTACTCGCCAAATCGTATTAGATAATAAAGGTAATGTTGTTGGCTATGGTAGTATTTCTGAAGATGGGAAGACCTTTACTCCAAATGATAGTTGGACAACTGATGATAAGTCTTGGAGTGAAGTTGTTTCACCAGATTTGACAAAATATGGTTACACAGCTCCTGATATTAAAGATGTTGAGCATGTTACTGTTGATTCATCCACTAAGGATCAAACTATTAATGTTTACTATGGTCATGAAACAATCCCAGTAACACCAAATAATCCACAAAATCCAAATACTCCAATTAACCCAGATGATCCAGATGGCCCTAAGTATCCAGATGGTTTAACTAAACAAGACCTTGAAGAAACTGTTAGTCGTACAATTCATTATGTTGGAGTTAATAGCGATGGTACAACCACTCCAGTTGATGGTGCTCCTGATGGTAAGAGTGACTATGTCCAAACAGTAACCTTTACTAAACATGCAATTGTGGATAAAGTAACCGGTAAGATTTTAGGTTATGACACAAATGACGATGGTAAGGTTGATATTGAAGACTCAAGTCGTGCATGGATTCCATATAGCACTGAATTTAAAGCAGTTGATTCTAAAGCTCCATCCAGTGTTCTTGATAAGGAAGGCAAGCCATTTAACTCAGTCGATATACCAGTTGTTCCTGCAACTAGTGTATTGCCAACGAGCAAGTTTAATGACATTACAGTAACTTATCGTAATACTGGTACTACTCCTACAACAACTTATAAGGGAACTAAAGAAGAAAAAGAAGTAGTTCGTAATATTACTTATATGGATAGTGTAACTAATACTGCTATTCCAGAAAATTTGGCAAAACCACAAACCCAAACTGTAACTCTTACTAGATACAGAATCAATGATAGTAATGGTAACTTTATTGGATATGGAACTGTCTCTGAAAATGGTGAAACCTATACTATTGACCCTAATAATCCAGCTGGTTGGACTACAGGTAGCTGGTCAGAAGTAACCTCACCAGATTTGGAAAATTATGGTTACACAGCTCCTGATATTAAGGTTGTGCCAGAAGTGACTGTAACTGGAACAACTGAAAATAGTAAAGTAGTAGTTTACTATGGTCATCAAACTATTCCAGTTGAACCAAATGATCCGAAGACACCAAACGATCCAATTAATCCGCAAGATCCTGATGGACCAAAATATCCAGATGGCGTTGATAAGAATCAATTGAATAAGACTATTACACGTACCATCAATTACGTTAATACTGAAGGAGATAAGGTTAACGGGGCACCAGATGGTAAAGATACTTATAAGCAAGAAGCAACCTTTACTCGCACTGCAATTGTAGATAAAGTAACAGGAAAGTTACTTGGCTATGATACAAATAATGATGGCAAAGTTGATCTTGGTGTAAATGAAGGGGATCGCGCATGGAGTCCTGTTTCATCTACCTTTGATGCAGTAAAATCAAAAGATCCAAGTGAGATTGGTTATAGTTCAGTAAATATGCCTACAGTGGGTGCAGAAGTTGTAACTCCAGCAGATAGTAATAGTGTGGTAACTGTTGTATATTCAAAGGGTGAAACTCCTCCAACTCCAACTCAAGAAAACCAAGTAGCTCAATTTACGATTATTGATAGAAATGATCCAAAGAACTTAGTTACTTTGAATACCTATGATGCAAATGGTAAAGCAGATACTCCAATTACCTTTAGTGGTTCTGAAGCTTATGTAAACCAGTTGCTTACTATGGGATATAAGTTAGATGGATTTATTTCAGATAATGGTCAAGAAAGTAATCCAACCAATTATAATGAAATCAAATTTGGTAATTATGATAATGATAGTAAGGTTGAACAAAAGTTTATCTTATATGTAGTACATATTACAACAACTGTAACACCAGATAAGCCGGGACATCCAGGTGACCCAGTAAATCCAGATAATCCAGACGGGCCAAAATATCCAGCTGGAACTTCTGAAAGTGATGTAGTAGAAAATGCTACACAAACTATTACTTATCATTATAGTGATAATTCTAAGCCTGATACCACTAAAGTAATGACTAAAGACAAAGCCTTTACTAGAACAATTACTTTTGATAATGTAACAGGTAAAATCATTACTACAACTGATTGGACACCAACAAGCACAACGTTTGAAAAGGTACCAACTCCTGTAGTTCAAGGTTATCATGCAAATAAGAAGGAAGCTGGCGGATTAACTGCAACTCCTCAAGATCCAAATGTAAAAGATGAGGTTATTTACTATCCAAATGGTAAAATTGTTCCAGTAGATCCAGAAGGTAAACATATTCCAGGAACTGATACTCCAACCTTCCCAACTGATCCAAACGATCCAACTAAGGTAGATACCGGAATTGTACCTAACGTTCCTGATACTTGGACTCCAGAAAATCCAAATGAAAAACCTGGTGATTCGATTAATCCAAATCCAGAAGATCCATCTAAGAATGTAGAAGTTCCGTTCAAACCAGTAACTCCAACTCCTACAACAGATGAAGGTTCAATTACTGTTACTGTTTATGATGTAACTGACAATAAAGACTTGCCAGAATATGGAAAATCAAGCGGTAATGAAGAAGTAGGAACTAAGTTTACGTACGATAAGGCAGCTACGATTACTGATCTTGAAAATAAGGGTTATAGAGTAATTAACCCAACTATTACTATTCCGTCTGAAATAGTCAAAGGCAATCAAACTGTAACAATTTATGTAGAACATGAAACTGTTCCAGTAAATCCTACTAATCCAGGCAAACCAGGTGAGCCAATCAATCCAAATGACCCAGATGGACCAAAGTGGCCAGATAATACTGGTAAAGATAGTTTGACCAAGACTATTACTCGTACTATTGATTATGTTGATAATACTGGTAAGACAGTTGCAGCACCAGTTGTACAAACAGTTAAGTTTACTGAAAGTGGTGTCTTAGACAAAGTAACTGGTAAATGGATCACACCTTTGACTTGGGATAAGACTAGCGAAGAAGTTCCACTTCAAGTTTCACCAACTGTAAAGGGTTATCATGTCGTAAGTGTAAGCCAAGATGCGGATGGTAATAATGTTGGAGCAGCTACTATTAAAAATACTGATAGCAGTTATAAGGTAATTGTAACTTATGCACCAAATGGAACGACTATTGAAAATAAGCAAACTATTCCATCAAGTCAAATAGTTAAATTTGTTGATGAAAGTGGAAAAAAATTTATCAACAAAATAAACAGACTTCTACTTTCACTTATAGTGGTGATACAGTTGATGAAACTACAGGAGAAGTCATTTCACAAGGTAAGTGGAATGAACAAACCCATACTTATGATACAGTTGCTGTACCAGTAATTGATGGCTATGTAGCAGTTAGCGGCTATATTAATAATGATGGCAAGTTTGTAGCTGGTGGATTAACTGCAACTCATGAAAATCCAAATGTTGTAGCGACTGTTGTTTATGCTAAAATTGGTAAAATCGTCCCAGTAGATCCAAGCGGAAAAGAAATTCCTGATGCACCAACACCTAGCTACAAGAATGATCCAAATGATCCAACTAAGGTAGTTCCAAACGAGCCAGTTCCAACAATTCCAGGTTACACTCCAAAAGTACCAACAGTAACTCCAGATAATCCAACTAAAGATACTCCAGTTCCATATACTCCAAGTGTAAATGAACAAGGTCAAGTAATCGTTGTTGTACACGATAACACAACAAATACTGACATTCCAAAGTACGGTTATGATTCTGGTGAACAAAAAGTCGGCGATAAAGTCGATTATGATAAACCAAAAGTTATTACTGATCTTGAGAATCAAGGTTATAAGGTAATTAACCCAGATGTGACTATCCCGACTGAAATTAGCAAAGGTACACAGAAGATAACAATCTATGTAGAACATGATTTAGTACCAGTAACTCCAGAAAACCCAGGCAAACCAGGTGAACCAATTAATCCAAATGATCCAGATGGACCAAAGTGGCCAGATAATACTGGTAAAGATGCTTTGACTAAGACTGGTACTCAAATAATCCATTATGAAGGTGCCGGTAGTCAAACTCCTAAGGATAATGTAGAAACTACCGAGTTTACCCATGATATGATAATTGATAAGGTAACAGGTAAGATTATTAAAGACAATGGTTGGACTCCAAGTGATCATAAGTTTAATACAGTAACGACTCCAGTAATTGAAGGGTACCATGCAGATAAAGAAATTGCTGGTGGTATGACAGTAACTCCAGACAAGCTTAAGGTTGAAGAAACTGTAACTTACGAACCAAATGGACATATTGTTCCAGTTGATCCAGAAGGAAATAAGATTCCAAACGCACCAACTCCACAATATCCAACTAACCCAGACAATCCTACTAAGGTAACTCCAAATGAACCAGTTCCATCCATTCCAGGTTATACTCCAGAAGTGCCAACGGTAACACCAAAGGACCCTGGCAAAGATACTCCAGTTATCTACACTCCAATTCCAGCAGATAAGGGTCAAGTAATCGTTGTTGTTCACGACAATACAACAAATACTGATATTCCAAAGTACGGTTATGACTCTGGTGAACAAAAAGTCGGCGATAAAGTTGATTATGATAAGACTAAGGTTATTACTGATCTTGAGAACCAAGGTTATAAGGTAATCAATCCAGATGTTACTATCCCAGCTGAAATTAGCAAAGGTTCACAAAAGGTAACAATTTATGTAGAACATGACTTAGTCCCAGTGGATCCAGAGAACCCAGGCAAACCAGGTGAGCCAATTAATCCAAATGACCCAGATGGACCAAAGTGGCCGGAAGATACAAATGACAAAGATTTGAGTAAAGATGTTACTAGAACAATTACTTTCGTAAACAATGAAGGTAAAGAAGTTCATAGCCCAGTTGAACAAACTGTTCACTTTACCGCTCATGGTGTACTTGACAAGGTAACAGGTAAGTGGACTACTCCACTTACTTGGAGCCCAGCTCAAACTATTAACGCTCAGAGTGTACCAGTTGTTCAAAATTATCACGTAACTAATATTACTCAAGATGGTAGTGATGGTAATACTGAGGTAAAGTCTGTAACTCTTACTCATGATGATACAAGTTATAAAGTGGTAGTTACTTACGAACCAAATGGACACATTGTTCCAGTTGATCCAGAAGGAAATAAGATTCCAAACGCACCAACTCCACAATATCCAACTAACCCAGACAATCCTACTAAGGTAACTCCAAATGAACCAGTTCCATCCATTCCAGGTTATACTCCAGAAGTGCCAACGGTAACACCAAAGGACCCTGGCAAAGATACTCCAGTTATCTACACTCCAATTCCAGCAGATAAGGGTCAAGTAATCGTTGTTGTTCACGACAATACAACAAATACTGATATTCCAAAGTACGGTTATGACTCTGGTGAACAAAAAGTCGGCGATAAAGTTGATTATGATAAGACTAAGGTTATTACTGATCTTGAGAACCAAGGTTATAAGGTAATCAATCCAGATGTGACTATCCCACCTGAAATTAGCAAGGGTTCACAAAAGGTAACGATTTATGTAGAACATGACTTAGTCCCAGTGGATCCAGAGAACCCAGGCAAACCGGGTGAGCCAATTAATCCAAATGACCCAGATGGACCAAAATGGCCAGATAATACTGGTAAAGATGCTTTGACTAAGACCGGTACTCAAACAGTCACATATGAAGGTGCTGGTAATCAAACTCCTAAGCAAAGTGTAACCACTATTACATTTGATCATCATTTAGTAGTTGATAAGGTCACTGGCAAAGTAGTTAAAGATGATGGATGGACTCCAGCTTCTCAAACTTATCAGAAGATTACTTCTCCAACAGTTTCAGGATATACTCCAAACAAGAGTGTAGTAGGTGGAGACACAGTAACGGCTAGTGATTCTGATATCAATCGTCATTACACGGTTACTTACACTAAGAATGAAACTCCAGTAACTCCAGTTACACCAACTGATACTATAACTACGGTGGTTGGTAAACAAACAATTACATTTCTAGATGGTGACAATAATGATGCCCCATTAATGGATCCAAATGTTCAAACACATACATTCACTATTACTAATGGTGTACCTGATCAGAATAGCTACACCTTTGGTAAAATTACTGTTCCAGTAATTAAGGGTTATGTTGCAGAAATTAAAACTGCTGGCGGAAAGACAGTAACTCCACAAAACCCTGATGCAAATGTTGTAGTTGTTTATCATAAGATTGGTAAGATTGTGCCTGTAGATCCAGATCATAATCCAATTCCAGGTGCTGAAACTCCAGAATATAAGAATGATCCTAATGATCCAACTAAAGTTGAACCTGATGAAAATGTTCCAATCATTGACGGTTACACTCCAAGTCAAAATACAGTAACTCCAACTGATCCAACTAAGGATACTGAAGTTGTATACACTAAGAAGACTACGCCAGTGGAACCAGATGAACCTAGTGAGCCAGATGAGCCTAGTGAACCAACTAAGCCGAAGAAACATCATGAAAATAATAAGCCAAAGCCATCGAAACCAAAGAATAATTACAATTATAATAATGCACCTCATGGTCAAAATGGCTATTGGAACAATAACATTGGTCCGCATTCTCAAAACGGTTATTGGAATAATGGTGTTGCTCCACATGGTCAAACAGTAAATGGCTGGAGCAATAATATTGGACCACATGGTGAACATGTAGATGCAAATGGCAATATTGTTTCAGCAAATGGTACCGTTATTGGCTATGTCGATAAAAACGGCAATCCACATTACACTAAGCAACTTCCACAAACAGGTTCTAATAATAAGCAAAGTGAAGTAGATGCAGCTATTGGTGCAGCAGCTGCAGGACTTAGCATGATTGGACTTGCAGGTGTGAAGAAACGCAAAAAGAGATGAAGAGAAAAGTAAGAAATAAAATTATATAATTAATAAGAAGACAAGTTATCTAAAATCAATATAATTGATTAGTTGATGACTTGTCTTTTTTGTTTCACATTATTATTAATTTAATCACTATGTAAAGAAACTAGCATTTAATTGGTATGAATACTTTTATTGTTTCATGTTTTTTAATATGGTAAAGTGTTATGATTAAAGTATAAAAATTAAGGAAAATAGGATTTTGGAGGCTGAATATGGTTTCAAAAAATAATCATATTAAAAGAATGGAAGAAGCTGCAGAGCGTCAATCCCATTTTGGGATTAGAAAGCTTACAGTCGGAGCTGCTTCCGTTTTATTAGGAACATCTTTATGGATGGGTGCAAATTCTGCCACTGTTCATGCTGATACAAGTAACAATGAAGACAAAGATATTACTGATGAAAGTCATAGTCAAAAAGTAGATTCATCAGTAGATACTTCTGTTGCTAAAAAAGCAGTAGTTCAAGTTCAAAGCAGTAGTCAAGATGCTACTTTTGATGCTGCTAATGTAAATCAAAACATTGATGTTGGAGTAGATACTACAGAGAAAAATACTGATAATAAAAAAGTAAACGAAAAAAGTAATAGTGTTGAAGATAATAAAAATACTACAACATTAAATGATAGCCAAGAAAGTATTAATACAGATACTGAAAAAAGTAATAGGTCTGTATCAAAAAATACTGAAAACAATGAAGTAAATCAAAATACTCAAGCTGCACTTGAGATTCAAAAACAAAAAGCAAAAACTGTTGAACAACAAAACCAAAGTAATATACAAATTACTAAGGATGGAACTTCTACAACTAAAGCTGCATTACCAGAAGATGCTCTTTCATCTAAAGGCACAGCGGGTAATATAGCTAAAAAGAATATAAATTCAGATAAAAATATAGTAACAGATAAGCAGATAGATATTTCTAAAACTGGATTAGAAGGAAAAACTGAAAAAGCTAGTTTATCGACTGCTGAAACTAATTTGCTTAAAACTACTATAAATGATTTAAATGATAAAGATAATCAAATTGATGTTCAAAAGTTAAGTCAAAAGCAAGTTTCTCAATTACTTAAAGCATCATTAGCTGTTCAAACTAGTGCTAATGATGATAATCCAAGTATTACTTATACTGATCCAACTTATAAATATGCTGTTCCAAGTGGCGCTCCCGCTACTATTTCAGGGAAAAATGTAGCAAAAGATTTAATTACATTTGCTCAATTCCAAACTAAACACGGTGGAATTGTCACTTTTTGGACAGATCGTAATAATCCAGGGGACAATGTTTATTACTATGTTAAAGATAAAAACGCAGCTGGAGTAATACATGGTACTGGTGATGGCTATAAAGGAATGCTTGATAGTCACTTTATGGACGAAGGTACGATTGTTAATTATCGTATAACCGATCCTAATAGTGTCAATCAGAGTTCTGCTGGCTTAGTAGGTAATTTAGCTACTGAACTTTATGAAAAAGACTTATACTCAGATGATGGAGAGGGTGCAATTTGGGCTACTCATACTCCAATTAAAGTAACTCAGCATATTCGTTATCTTGATATAGATACTGGTGAGGAAGTTCACCCTGAATATAGTCAAACAGGTCTTTCTTCACAACACTATAATATTGAAAATGCTGTCCTTGATATTCCTGATTACACATATGTTTCTCCTGAAGAGGCATTGAGTAAATATGCTAACTCTTCAGTAGTGCAACAAAACAAAGATGAAATTAATACTCCATATTCTGGTAGATTAAGTAGTACAGTTGTTGGTAAATACCAAATTGGGGTATTGATGACTGATTATCTTTATGGAAAAACTATTACTACCGTAGAGCGTAAATATATTGATAAAAAAGGAAATCAATATGTAAAGGTTTATTATGGTACTCCAACTAATCCTAAACAAGAACTAGTAGGGCAAAAAACTTTAATGGTAGGTGAAGATTATCATGTAAATGATAAGAACCATACTGCCATTACTAACGGTAGTTCACCTGCAAATGATAATTTAGTTATTTTATATAAGAAGAATACGCCTAAACATGTTATTACCTCTCAAACAACTATGAAGACTGTTAATGAAACAGTTAACTACAAATATGAGGGAAATGATGGTAGCGGTCATACTCCAGGTGAAACTGCATCTCCAACTTACCGTACTAGCTTAACTTTTAATGGTACTGCTTACTTAGATGAGACTACTGGCAAGTACGTAACTGGTCCAGATAGTACAACTGAAGTTACTAATCAAAGTGACCCATATACTTGGGTTCTTAAAGGAACTAATAGCGATAATGGTACTTTTAATTCAGTGACTTCTCCCGCAATTGATAATTTTACAATTACCCGTGTTGAAGATTCTTCATACAATGATGGTAATGGGAATGTAAAAGAAGTACCAAATATAAATCATAATTCGAATGATGTAGAAGTAACTGTTTGGTATAAAACCACCAAACCAACCACTCCAACTTACAAGGCTACTACTGAAGAAAAATCAGTTACTCGTACTATTAACTACTACGACAAGGTAACTGGACAACGTATACCTCAAAGTGTAATTGATAAGAGTGATGTTCAGGTTTCTAATCCAGTGACTGAAACTGCTACCTTTACTCGTAGTACTATTACTGATAACAACGGTAAGTTTATTGGTTATGGTACTGTAAATTCTGATGGTACAAGCTACCGCCTTAACAACAACGGTGATATTGGTGAAGGATGGGTTGCTAAAGATGGAACTACTGGATTTTTAATCAAAAACTCTCCAGATCTAACTGCCCAACATTACACTGCTCCAACTGGTGGATTGAATGCGACAGCTGAAACCCCAGATAATGGTAGCCGAGTAGCGAGCTGGAACATTTCTCCAGAAGACCTTGGCACAAGTCGTGTATACAACATCTACTACGGTCACGAAACTCAACCGATCCACAAGACTGAAACAGTAGAACGTAATTTCCACTACATCTTTACTGATTCAGATGTAGAAGGCAAGCCGGGCAATGGTTCTACTCAGACTTACTCTAAAGCACCTCAAACTGTGACCTTCAAAGGTGATGGAACTAAGGATCTTTTGACTGGTGAAGAATCAATCACTTGGACTCCAGAAAGTGACACACTTGAACACTTTACACCAGAAGAGATCCCAGGCTACAAGCTCAAGTATGTATATAACGATGGTAAGTCATCTCCAGTAAGTGATGGCGCAGTTGAGATCAAGGTAGATCCAACTTCTAAGGATCACTCTGCAACCTTTATCTATGATCCTGACCAAAACCTTCAAAAGGCTAAGGTAACTATCGTAGATATTACAGATAAAGACAACCCACAACCAGCCAAGACTTTGACTTACTTTACTAACTACAATGGTGAAAGCGACAAGTCGATCATCTTTACTGTTAAGGGTGCGCCATCAGAAGACGCAGATGGTTCAAAGCAGGCATTGCAATCCTACCTTAACTCAGGATATGAATTTGTTAAGGCAGTAGAAGGTACTCCAATTCAAGACCTTAAGAATGTAAGTGACATCACCGGCACTGACATTGGAGGAGCCTCAAGTATTGACTATGGCAAGTTCAACACTGATACTAGCGATGTTCAAAACTTTACTATTTACTTAGCTCACAAGTTTGATACTAATACTGAAAAGGGTACCACAACTTCTACAGTTCACTACATCGTTGAAGGCAACAAGCCAGATAAGCCAGCGGCACCTAAAGATGATGTTCAAACCGTCAACTGGACTAAGACTGACAAGACTGACTTGGTAACTGGTACAGTTACACGCGGAGACTGGACAACAGAAACACCAAACTACAAAGATGTTCCAACTCCAGAACTTGCAGGCTATACTGAATCAACCAAGAACGTTCCAGGTGAAAAGACTGAATACGGCAAGAATCCATACACAGTTGTAACTTATTCACCAGTTGATACTCCAGTAACCCCACAAAAGGCTACAGTTGAAGTGATCGACAAGACCAACAACAAGGTACTTGGCAGCTTTGAAAATCCTCATGGAACAAGCGGTGCTAAGATCAGCTTTGATGGTTTGACCCCAACAGTTCAAGCCTACCTTAATAACGGTTACAAGTATGTCAACGCTGAAGATACTACTAATGGTACCAAGGAGATCACTTATAATCCTGCTGATGGCAGCGGCTTCCCAGAGTTTGATGATATTGACAACAATACTCAAAGCTTCAAGATCTATCTTGACCATAATGAAAAGACTGAAAAAGTTCCATCAACTGCTAAAGTCCACTACATTATGTCAGATGGTACTAAAGCTCCTGATGATAGCCCAACTCAAACTATCACCTTTACTAATGTATTTGATGCTGTAACTGGTGAAGTAAAGAGCTCAACTCCAGATAAGGATAGTTTCACTGATGTTAAATCACCAGATGTCAAAGGTTATACTCCAAATCAAACCAATGTAAGTTTTGCTAAGCCTGTTGCTGGTCAAAACCAAGTAATCAATGTTATCTACACTCCTCAAGCTCCAGATATACAACATGCAAGTTTGAAGATCGTTGATAAGACTGCTAACAAGACTTTGATCGATGGTTTGACAGCTGATGGCAACAGCGGCACCCAGATCTCCTTCCCAAGTGAGAAGAGTTTGGTAGATACCTTTATCAATGCTGGATATAAGTTTGATAGTGCTGTAAATGATGCCGACAATAGCTCAATCGGTGATTCTCAAGACAGCATCAAGTTCCCAGAATTTGATAATGATGCTTCAAAGAGCCAAGACTTCACTATTTACTTAGTTCATGATACAGCTCCAGTAGATCCTGAACACCCAGGTGCAGGATATGCCAAGAGCGACCTTGATAAGACAGTAACTAGAACGATCAACTACCTTGATGAACAAGGAAACAAGATCGCAGATTCTAAGACAGAAACTGTTGAGTTCAAGGGTAGCGGCATCGTTGACAAGGTAACTAACAAGTTTGTCAAGTCTGCAACTGATCTGACTCCGCTTGAAGATCAATCAAAGGGTATTACTTGGACTAAGACAGTTGATGGCAAGACTTCTGACGGCAACAGCTATGAATTCGCTTCAACTCAAGAGCGTCCAAACATTGAATTCAATAGTAATGACTACATCTTTAACCATGTAGATAAGAAGGAATATGATGGCGGCAGCGGAAGCGTTAAGAAATATGAAGTATCAGTTCCAGATAATGCAAATGATTTAACAGTTAATGTGATCTACAGCTTAAAGCCTGCAGATACTACTTACCACTACGCAGCTACTCCAGAAGAAAAGACTGTCACTAGAACGATCAACTACTATGACAAGCAAACTGGAGAAAAGATCCCAGCAGACTTGATCAAGGATAATCCAACTACCCAAACTGCGAAGATCACTCGTCAGGTAGTTTTAGACAATAATAACAAGATAGTTGGTCATGGAACTATTTCTGAAGATGGCAAGACATTTACTCCAAGTGATGATTGGACAACTGATGACAAGTCATGGGCAGAAGTTAAGTCACCAGACCTATCAAGTCACGGTTATACTGCTCCTGACAAGGAAAAGGTCGCTCATGAGACAGTTGATGGCAATACTAAGGATCAAACGATCAATGTTTACTATGATCATACTTATGTTCCAGTAACTCCAGATGATCCTAAAAAGCCAACTGATCCAGTCAATCCAGATGACCCACAAGGTCCTAAATATCCAGAAGGTTTGACTAAAGAAGACCTTGAAAAGACTGTAACTCGCAATATCCACTATGTAGGTGTAAATGATGATGGTACAACTACTGCAGTAAATGGTGCTCCAGATGGCAAGAGTGACTATACTCAAAGTGTAACTTTCACTAAGCATGCGATCGTTGATAAGGTAACTGGCAAGATCGTGGGTTATGATACTGATAACGATGGCAAGGCAGATACTCAAGATGCAACTCGTGCTTGGATGCCAAACAGCGCAAGCTTTGACCAAGTTGATTCACAAACTCCAGCCAGTGTTCAAGATAAGGATGGCAAGAAGTTTGACAGTGTAGATATACCAACAGTTTCATCAACTAGTGTCTTGCCAGACAGCAAGTTCCAAGATATTACTGTAACTTACCGTCATACTCCACAAACACCAGTAACTACTTACAAGGCAACTGACGAAACCAAGGATGTAACTCGGACCATCACTTACAAAGACAGTGTGACAGGTCAGGATATCCCAAGCAGTTTGGCTGAGCCACAGACACAAAAGGTAACTCTTCACCGTGATCGCATTACTGATAATAACGGCAACTTTGTAGGCTACGGAAAAGTCAGTGCAGACGGCAAGACTTACACTGTTGATTCTAAGAACCCAGAAGGCTGGAACACTGGTGATTGGGCTGAAGTTAAGTCTCCTGATTTATCAAGTCATGGCTACACTGCTCCAGATAAAGAAAAGGTCGATCATGTTACTGTAACTGGAGATACTCAAGATGCCAATGTAGTTGTTTACTACGGCCATCAAACTATCCCAGTTAAACCAGATGATCCTAAGAAGCCAACTGATCCAGTCAACCCAAGTGATCCAGACGGTCCTAAGTATCCAGACGGAGTTGATGAAACTAGTTTGAATAAGACTGTTACTAGAACTATCAACTATGTAGATGATGAGGGTAACAAGGTCAATGGTGCACCAGATGGTACAAGTCAAGAAGTAGAACATGTCAACTTCACTCGTACTGCAATCGTTGATAAGGTAACAGGAGACCTTCTTGGTTATGATACTAATGGCGATGGCAAGGCTGATACACAAGATGGTGATCGTGCTTGGAATCCAGTTTCAGGCAGCTTTAAAGAAGTAGCTTCTAAAGATCCTAAGGAAGTAGGCTACGATACAGTTGATAAGACCAGTGTTGCTGGACAAACTGTTGCTCCAAGTGATAAAGACATGACTGTCACGGTAGTTTACTCCAAGACCCCAGCTCCAACTCCTGCAGAAGATACAACAGGAAGCATCAAGTATATCGATGATACAACTGGTCAAACATTGAAGTCAGATAGCTTCAAGGGCAAAGTTGGAGAAAAGATCAGCTACACTAGCCAGGATAAGATCACCGATTATGAAAACATGGGTTATAAGCTTGTATCTAATAACTTTACTGATGGCAAAGAAGTTTATAACGAAGATGCTTCAAAGAATAACTTCGAAGTTCATCTGGTACATGATACGGTTCCAGTTAACCCAGATAACCCAGGAGAGCCAGACAAGCCGATCAACCCTAATGATCCAAGAGATCCAAAGGATCAGCCTAAGTATCCAAGCGGCAGTAGTGAAGATGACCTTCAAAAGACCATCACTCGTACTGTGCACTATGAAGGAGCAGATCAATACACTCCAAACGATGTCAAGCAGCCAGTCAACTTTACAGCTAAAGGCGTTCTTGACAAGGTAACTGGCAAGTGGACAACACCGCTTACTTGGTCAAGTGATCAAACAGTAGCTGCAGTTACAACACCGCAGATCCCAGGCTATCATGTTAAGAGTGTCGATAAGGATTCAACTGATGGCAAGAATGTTAATGCTTCAACTATCAAGCATGGCGATAATGACTACACAGTAACTGTAGTTTATGAAAAGGATCCAACCCCAACTGCAGAAACAACAACAGGTAAGGTTGTATATCATGATGATACAACTAACAAGGATCTTAGATCTGATGACTTAAGCGGCGAAGTTGGTACAAACATCACTTACACCAGCCAAGACAAGATCAATAACTTTGTCAACCAGGGTTACGTATTTGTCTCAAGTGATTATACTGATGGTACTGAAATCTTTGATAAAGATGCTTCAAAGAACAACTTCATTATCCACTTGAAGCATGGTACAACTCCGGTAGATCCTAATAATCCAGGAGAGCCAGACAAGCCGATCAACCCTAACGATCCAAGAGATCCAAAGGATCAGCCTAAGTATCCAAATGGTACTAGTGAAGATGACCTTCAAAAGACCATCACTCGTACTATTCACTACCAAGGCGCTGGTGAATACACACCAGAAGATGTCAAGCAGCCAGTCAACTTCACAGCTAAAGGCGTTCTTGATAAGGTAACTGGCAAGTGGACAACTCCGCTCACTTGGTCAGAAGATCAAGAATTTAGTTCAAAGAACAGTCCTAAGATTCCTGGCTACCATGTAGTAAGTGTTGATAAGGATTCAACTGACAACACTAATGTAGATTCAGCTAAAACTTCACATGATGGTTCAGACTACACCGTAAATGTAACTTATGCACCGGATGAAAAGGCAGAGCAAGGTTCATTGATCGTTAAGTTCCACGATGATACTGACGGTGTTGACATTCAAGGTGTGGGTACTAATACTGGTGATGTAGAAACTGGCACTAAGGTAACTTACAATTCAGATACTGATTTGCATAGCCTTGAAGAGCGTGGTTATGAATATGTATCAACAGATGGGACTATCCCAGCTGAGATCACAAAGGGCAATACAGTTGTCACGATCCACGTCAAGCACACAACTCGTCCAGTAACACCAGACAAGCCAGTTGACCCAGATCACCCAGTAGATCCAAATCATCCAGATAATCCATCTAACAAGAACCCTCAACCAGGACTTGCCAAGACTGATCTGGAAAAGACTCTTACTCGTAACATCAAGTACATCTTCACAGATGGCACTAAGCCAGATGCACATGGTCTAGCTGATCAAACACAAACAGTCAACTTCCATGGTGAAGGGACGATCGACCTTGTAACAGGAAACTTGGTAACTATTGATAAAGATGGCAACATCACTGGCAAGGGCTCAATTGTTTGGACAAGCGATAATGATAAGATGGCAGAAGTAGCAGCTCACAAGGTTGATGGCTACTACATCTCAGGTACTATCAATGCAAATGATGATGGTAGTGTAAATGGTTTAACTGTTAACCCAACTGATACAGTTCAAGATGCAACTATTATCTACACTCCTAATGCAAAGCCTGCTCCAACTGACCAATTAGCTCATCTGACTATTATTGATAGAAATGATGCCGCAAACCCTATCACTATGAATACTTACAATAATAGTGGTAAGGAAAATACTGCAATTTCATTCAACGGTTCACAAGATTATGTTCAAGATTTGATCAAGCGTGGATACATCCTTGATGGCTTTAAGGCAGGTAATGGTGCAGAAACTAAACTAAATTCATTTAACGATGTAACATTTGGTAATTTTGATAATGATCCTAATACTGACCAAGCCTTCACATTGTACTTAGTACACGGTACAACTACTGTAACTCCAGATAAGCCAGGTCACCCAGGGGATCCAGTAGATCCTACTAATCCAAGCGGACCTAAGTATCCATCAGGCACTGATGAACACAGTGTAAAGCGTGTTGGTACTCAAACTGTCCACTATGTAGGAGCTGGTGATAAGACTCCTGAGGATGCAGTTCAAACTACTACATTTACTAGAACTATTACATTTGATAATGTAACTGGCAAGATCGTTGAAGATTCTGGCTGGAATGAAAACAGTCACAAGTTTGATGAAGAAACTACTCCAGTCGTTCAAAACTACCATGCAGATAAGGCAACTGCCGGTGGAGTAACAGTAACTCCAGATGATTTGAACAAGACTGTAGTTGTAACTTACACACCAAATGGTCATATTGTTCCAGTAGATCCAGAAGGCAACCATATCCCAGGAACAGATACTCCAACCTTCCCAACAGATCCAAAAGATCCAACTAAGGTAGATACAGGTATCGTGCCAAATGTTCCAGATAACTGGACACCAACTAGCCATAAGCCAGGCGATAATATCAACCCAGATCCAAAGGATCCAGGCAAAGATGTCCCAGTACCATTCAATCCAGTGACACCAGCACCTGATCAAGGTTCAATCAATGTTATTGTTCATGATGTAACTGATAATGTAGACTTGCCAGATTATGGCAAGACTTCAGGTAGCCAAGACGTTGGAACTAAGTTTGATTACAATAAGCAAACTACAGTTAGCGACCTTGAAAACAAGGGCTACAAGGTGATCAACCCAGAAGTAACTATTCCAGGTGAAATTACTAAGGGCAATACCAATGTAACTATTTACGTAGAACACAATATTGTTCCGGTAAACCCAGATAATCCAGGCAAGCCAGGTGAGCCAATCAACCCTAACGATCCAGATGGACCTAAGTGGCCAAGTGACACTGATAAGGACAGTTTAACTAAGACTGGTACGCAAACAGTTCACTACACCGGTGCAGGTGAGGATACTCCAAAGGATAGTGTAACTACAGTTACATTTACTCACTCAATGACAATCGATAAGGTAACTGGAAAGACAACTGATAATGGCTGGACACCATCTACTCAAACTTACCAAAATATTGGTACACCAACTATTCCAGGCTACACTGCAGACCAGGTAAGTGCTGGCGGTGAGACAGTTAAGGCAACAGATGGCAAGATCGACCGTGAATACACAGTTCATTACACTAAGAACGCAGTAGTTGAAAATACTAAAGGTTCTGTAACTTACATTGATGATACTGATAATGGTAGAACAATGGAAACTGCAAACTTTGGTGGTCAAGTTGGCGACAAGATCGACTACACTACTAGTGACCGTGTAAGCTATTATGAAGGATTAGGCTACAAGCTAGTTGGCAATAATCCATTCAAAGATGGTGAGCAAACTTATGTTAAAGATCCAAATGGCAATACTTTCCAATTGCACTTTGTTCATGATACAACTCCGGTAAATCCAGATAATCCAGGTGCAGGCTACACTAAAGATGATTTGGATAAGACAATTACTAGAACTGTAACTTATGTTTACACAGACGGTACTGTTGCTCCGCAACCACAAGTACAAAAAGTCCACTTCACAGGAAGCGGTACTTATGACAAGGTAACCCATCAGTTGGTAACTGTTGATAAAGATGGCAAGATCACCCCAGGCGGTCAGATCACTTGGACTCCAGAAAACAGCAGTTTTGAAGAAGTTCCAGGTTTCAACTTGAATGGTTACTACATTTCAAGTGTTAAAGAAAATGGTACTAATGCCAATGTAAATATGGATAATGCTTCAGTAAGCGGTGAAGATGTAACGCATAATAGTACTGACAGTCATATCATTATTACTTTGACTAAGAAACCAGAAACTCCGGTTGCAGCTAATGGTTCAATCACTTACATTGATGACACTACAGGCAATGTTCTTGAAGGCGGCAACTTCAGCGGTGTAGTAGGACAAAACATTTCTTACACTACTAAGGATAGGATCACTCACTATGAATCAATGGGATACAAGCTGGTATCTAACAACTTTGATGATGGTAAAGAAGTATTTACTAATGGTGAAAACAAGTTTGAAGTTCATTTAGCTCACTTAACTACCCCAGTAACTCCAGATAAGCCGGGCAAACCAGGAGAGCCAGTAGATCCAAATAATCCAGATGGACCTAAGTATCCAGACAACTACCAGCCACAAAACTTAACTAAGACAGTGACTCGTGATGTAACATATGTTTACACAGATGGTTCACAAGCCCAAAGTCCAGTTCATCAAGAAGTTAAGTTTAACGGTAATGGTGTAGTAGACTTAGTAACTGGTCGCTTAGTAATAGTAGATAAAGATGGCAATGTAACTGGTAATGGAGATATCACTTGGACTCCAGAAGACAGCAGTTTTGAAGAAGTTCCAGGTATCGATACCACTAAGTACAACATTGTTGGTGTTAAGGAAACAAACACAAACGCCAATGTAGATAATACTGGTAAAATTGCGAGTGAAACTGTAACTCCAAAGAATAACAATAGCAGTATTGTTATTACTATGGATAAGAAGGCTCCAGTTGAAAATGCTCAAAAAGCAAGCTTGACGATCATTGATAGAAATGATCCTGCAAACCCAATTACAATGGGCAGCTACAGCGATTCTGGTATGCCAAATTCAGCTATTGCCTTTGATGGTTCTAAGAGTTTTGTAGATCAATTGCTCAAGAAGGGCTATGTAATTGATGGCTACAAGGCTGGCAATGGCGCAGAAAGCAAGGTAGATTTTGATACAGTAGAATTTGGCAAGTTTGATAATGATGATAATACTGATCAAACATTTACTCTTTACTTGAAGCACACAACTACCCCAGTAACTCCAGATAAGCCGGGCAAGCCAGGAGAGCCAGTAGATCCAAATAATCCAGATGGACCTAAGTATCCACAAGGCACCAGCAAGGATGATCTAACTAAGAGTGCAACTCAAACAGTTATCTACCACTACAGTGATGGTTCAAAAGCTGATGAAACCAAGACAGTAACAGTTCCAGATGCATTTACTAGAACGATCGTCTTTGATAATGTGACTGGTCAGTTTGTAAATACAGGTTCATGGACTGGAAGCCATAGCTTCAATGGTGTGAATACTCCGGTAGTTAACGGCTACCATGCAGATAAGAAGACTGCTGGAGAAGGTACTGCAACAGTTGATAATCCAACTATTACTGATGTAGTAACTTACACACCAAATGGTAAGATCGTTCCGGTAGATCCAGAAGGCAACCATATCCCAGGAACAGATACCCCAACCTTCCCAACAGATCCAAAAGATCCAACTAAGGTTGATACCGGTATCGTGCCAAATGTTCCAGATAACTGGACACCAAAGGATCCAAACAATAAGCCAGGAAGCAACATCACACCAGATCCAAAGGATCCAGGCAAGGATGTCCCAGTACCATTCAATCCAGTAACCCCAACTCCAGATAAGGGTTCAATTACTGTAATTGTTCATGACAACACAACTGGTAAGGACATTCCAGATTATGGTAAGACTTCAGGAAGTGTTGATGCTGGTACTAAGTTCACTTATGATAAGACGACCACAATCACTGACCTTGAAAACAAAGGCTACAAGGTAGTCAACCCAGAAGTAACTATTCCAGGTGAAGTAGCTAAGGGCAATACCAATGTAACTATTTATGTAGAACATGATACAGTTCCAGTTAACCCAACTAACCCAGGAAAACCTGGTGAACCAATCAATCCTAACGATCCATATGGACCTAAGTGGCCAAGTGAATCAGGCAATGTATCTAAGGATGTCACAAGAACTATTACTTTTGTTGATAATAACGGCAAGGAAGTTCATGCACCAGTAGAACAAACAGTTCACTTCACCGCTCAAGGAGTAATGGACAAGGTAACAGGTAAATGGACTACACCACTTACTTGGAGTTCAGACCAAACTGTAAACGGTCAAAACGTTCCATTTGTAGAAAATTACCACGTAACTTCTATCAGTAAAGACGGCGAAGGTACAAGTTCAATCAAGAGCGTAACTTTGAACCATGATTCTGACAGTTACAAAGTTGTAGTAAGCTACGAGCCAAATGGTCATATTGTTCCAGTAGATCCAAATGGCAATAAGATTCCAAACGTTGATAACCCAACTTACCCAACAGATCCAAATAACCCAGCTAAGGTAACACCAAATGAACCAGTACCAAGTATTCCAGGTTACACACCAGAAGTACCAACAGTAACACCAGATAATCCTGGTGAAGATACTCCAGTCATCTACACCCCAATCCCAGCAGATAAGGGACAAGTGATTGTGAAGGTCCATGACAATACAACTGGTAAAGATGTTCCAGATTACGGTTATAATTCAGGAGAACAAGAAGTAGGTCAAAAGGTCGACTACAACAAGAATGAAGTAATCACTAACTTGACCAACAAGGGTTACAAGGTGATCAACCCAGATGTAACTATTCCAAGTGACATCACTAAAGGTTCACAAGTGGTAACTATTTATGTAGAACATGATATAGTTCCAGTAAACCCAACTAACCCAGGAAAACCTGGTGAACCAATCAACCCTAACGATCCAAATGGACCTAAGTGGCCAAGTGACACTGATAAGGATAGTTTGACTAAGACTGGTACTCAAACAGTTCACTACACAGGTGCAGGAGACAACACACCAAAAGACAGCGTAACTACAGTTACATTTGAACACCACTTAGTAATTGATAAGGTAACTGGCAAGGTTGTTAAGGATGAAGGCTGGACTCCAAACAGTCAAACTTACAACAAGATCAATACACCGGTTATTGAAGGTTATACAGCTGATAAGAGTGTAGTTGGTGGAGACACAGTAACTAGTTCAGATAATAACATCAACCGTGAATACACTGTAACTTACACTGCTAAGACAACTCCAGTGACCCCAGTAACTCCAACACCAGAACCATCAGTAACTACAGTGGTAGGTAAGCAAACGATTACTTTTGTAGATGGAGACAATAACAACACTCCACTTAGAGATTCAGATGTACAAACACACACATTTACAATCACAGATGGAGTACCAAGTGAAAACAGCTACACATTTGGCACAGTTAATGTTCCAGTAATCAAGGGCTACGTCGCAGAGATCAAGACAGCAGGCGGTAAGACAGTAACGCCAAATGATCCAAATGCGGAAGTAGTTGTTGTTTACCACAAGATCGGCAAGATCGTTCCAGTGGATCCAGATCATAATCCAATCCCAGGAGCAGAAACACCACAATACAAGAACGATCCAGAGGATCCAACTAAGGTAGTGCCAGATGAAAATGTACCAATCATTGATGGCTATACCCCAAGTCAAAATACAGTGACACCAACTGATCCAACTGAGGATACTGAAGTTGTATACACTAAGAAGACAACACCGGTAGAACCAGATGAACCTGATACACCGGATGAGCCAGACAAGCCAACAAGACCAAAGAAGCATCGTGATAGCAACAAGCCAAAGCCTTCAACACCAAAGAAGACTAATAACTACAACTACAATAATGCACCACATGCCCAAAACGGCTATTGGAACAATAACGTTGCCCCACACGGCCAAACAGTAAATGGTTGGAGCAATAATATTGGACCACATGGAGAACATGTAGATGCAAATGGCAATATCGTTGCACCAAACGGTGAGATTATTGGTTACGTTGACAAGAACGGCAATCCACATTACACTAAGCAACTTCCACAAACAGGAGAAAAGCAGACGGATACTGCAGCAGCCCTTTTAGGAGGAGCAGCAGCAGGACTCAGTTTGATTGGACTTGCAGGTGTGAAGAAGCGTCGTAAGAAGGATTAAATCAAGTAAGTAAATTACTGATTGCAATAGAGCAAGATGTTAAAAAGGTAATATAGGCAGGATTCCTATATTACCTTTTTTGTAGTATAAAAATAATAGTTAGTTTTTCTGTAAAATTACAAATATTACTGAATTACTATGATTTATTACAAATATTGCAAAAAAACACTTTTTGAAATGTATCGTTAACTTCTCCGTGATATTTCTGTGATTGTTCTGCAACTTTTACCCGGTATTATATAAAACATCAACTGATACGGATGTTGATAATAAATTTGAGAATAAGATATTTAATTATTTAAGGAGAAAAAACTTTGAAAAAATCATTTTTAACTAAAACAATCGCAGTTGCAGCTTTATCAGTTACTGGTTTGGTCGCGGCCAACACCAATAATGATAATCAAAAAGCAGAAGCCGCCGTTATTCAAAATGATGCCGCAGTTTATACCACTACTACTGCTACTACTGTTTATAATAATTACGAAAATCCAGTAGCAACGGGGCAAGTTCTTCCAGCTAATACCGATTGGCAAATTATTCAAACTGCTTACGATTCTCAAGGTCAAAAATGGTATGACTTAGGTAAGAATCAATGGGTGCAAGCTAATGCAGTAAAAACTCAAACTGCATCAACTCAAACTAGCCAACAAACAGCTAGTCAGTATAACTACAATTCACAAGCTCAATACCAAGCTTCTCAACAAACTAGTACTCAAAATAATTACAATTCACAAGTTCAACCCCAACAAACTTACTCAGCTAACACACAAAATAGCCAAAATTACAATACTAGTTCCCAAACTGCTCAATCTTATAACGTAGCACCAAAGGCAACTACTCAAACTCAATCATCAAACTACACTTCAACTGCTACTGGCTCAGAAGCTAGTGCTAAGGCTTGGATTGCTAGTCGTGAATCAGGTGGTTCATACTCAGCAACTAACGGCCAATACATTGGTAAATACCAATTATCAGCTTCATACTTGAATGGTGACTATTCAGCAGCTAACCAAGAAAGAGTAGCTGACAACTATGTTAAGTCCCGTTATGGTTCATGGAGTGCTGCTAAGAGTTTCTGGCAAGCAAATGGTTGGTATTAATTTGTCAATTAAATAAGTAAAAAAATATCTAATTATTAGACTTTAGACTCAAAGATTAGTTTCTTTGAGTCTTTTTTTATTACAGAATGTAATATTATGACAAATTTTGACATATTATTTAACATTAAGGTAACGCTTTCATTACTGTTTTGACAATTATTAGTTGTAATATGAAAAATGTCAATTGAGATACGAGAGATAAAAACATAACATGATTTTACTTAAGGAGAAAATTTCATTGAAGAATAGTAAAGCAATTTTAGTTAAAACTTTAGCCACTGCAGCTTTTACTGCTGCTGGAATCGTAACAGTTAATAAAAAAGTAGAAGATTCTACTGTTCAAGCAGCTGTAGTTCAAAATGATGCGACTATTTATACAGTAAAGTCTTCTACTGCAGTATATAGTGATTACAATACACCTAAAAAAACTGGTCAAATTTTATCAGCTAATACGGATTGGAAAGTTATTAAGACTGCGTACGATTCAAAGGGCAATAAGTGGTATGATTTAGGTAAAAATCAATGGGTTAAGGTTGAAAATACCGCTAATAACGTAAAAGCAAAAACTAAAAAAACGACAGTAACTTCAACTAATAATATTTCTAAACCACAAACTCAAACCACTACTCAAACTACTTCAACTCTTACACGAACTCAATCACAAGTTTCAACTCAGTCATCTTCAACTTCAACTTCTACTTATACTTCTAGTGCAACTGGTTCAGAGGCTAGTGCCAAGGCTTGGATTGCTGGTCGTGAGTCAGGTGGTTCTTATTCAGCTAGAAATGGTCAGTATGTGGGTAAGTATCAATTATCTGCATCTTATTTAGGTGGTGATTATTCAGCAGCCAACCAAGAAAAAGCTGCTGATAACTATGTAAAATCTCATTATGGTTCATGGAGTGCGGCTAAAAGTTTTTGGCAATCAAACGGTTGGTACTAATTAGAATATAGATATATACTTGAAAAGTCTCGAAAATTTTTGGGACTTTTTATTTTGCTTTCATGAGCTTTACTTACTTTTTATCAGAGTTATAATATAAGGTATCTAAACTTTGAGAAGGATGATAAATTATGAATAGAATTTATCTTGATAATTCTGGTACTACTCCCATGGCACCAGAAGTTGTTAAGACAATGACAGAAATGATGACTAATGTCTTTGGTAATGCTTCAGCGACCAATTATTATGGACGTGAGGCTAAAAATATACTTGAAACTAGTCGTCACACTATTGCTAAAACTATTAATGCTAATGATAAGGAAATAATTTTTACAAGTGGCGGTACAGAAAGTGATAATACTGCTATTATGCAAACTGCGATGCTTCGTAAAAACGAAGGTAAGCATATTATTAGTACTAAGTTTGAACATGAAGCCGTACTTCGACCATTACAACGTCTAGAAGATGAAGGATTTGAAGTTACTTATTTAAATATTGATGAAAATGGTCAAATTGACTTAGATGAATTAAAAAATGCAATCCGTCCAGACACTATTCTTGTTACTATTATGATGATTAATAACGAAGTTGGTAGTTTGCTTCCAATTAAGAAAATTGGTGAAATTGTAAAGCCAACTAATGCATGGTTCCACACTGATGCAGTTCAAGCTTATGGCAGTGTCCCAATTGATGTTAAAGAAATGAATATTGATTTATTATCAACTTCTGCTCACAAGCTCAATGGACCCAAGTTACTTGGATTTTTATATGAGCGTGATGGGATTGACCTTCCATCCTTTATTCAAGGAGGAGATCAGGAATTAAAGCGTCGTGCAGGTACTGAAAATGTTCCAGCAATTGCTGGATTTGCTACAGCTGCTAAGCTTCATTATGGAGACAATCATCTTGAAGAAAATACTAAGAAATATGCTAGCTTTAAACATGCATTAGTTGATGGCTTGACAAAAAATGAAATCGAATTTGAAGTAAATGGTCAATTAGATTCACAAATGGCCCCACAAGTTATTAATATCTGGTTTAAAGGGATTAAAGCTGATGTCCTACTAACTAATCTTGATCTTGATGGAATCGTTGGAGCAGCTGGTTCTGCATGTACTGCAGGGTCTCTTGATCCATCTCATGTTTTAATTTCAATGTATGGAAAAGATAGTCCCCGCGTCTGGGAGTCATTGAGATTTAGTTTTGGAATTGAAAATACACTAGATGATATTAATCAATTAGTTGAAACTTTGACTAAGATTACTACACGTTTGAAAAATAGAAATAAATAAAAAGAAAACCCAGTATCCTGAATTTCAAGATGCTGGGTTTCTTAATTAAAAGTATAAGTGGGTAAAAATTAAAAACTATAGTAGTAAATAGAAAGTTTAGTAAAAATATACTAAGCTATAGTTTTAAAGTTATAATGTATAGAATGATAAAAATATATAAAAGAGTAATAAGGGATGGAAGGGATGCTAGTGTAGGAGTTGAACATCCCTCCACTTCAAAATTATAGCGCTAAATGAATGTGCTTTCAAACAAAAAGTGAAAATATTTCCAATTATTTTATTGTTTGTTTTAAAAAGCTGTTAGCAAGCCGTTTTTCTATAATTAAGTCAATGTAAGCGTTAAAATTAAATTGTAATTATGGTTTTAATGAAGAAGGCAAAATATGTTACCAAAAAATGATAAATATGACTTAGTTATTATTGGCAGTGGCTTATCTGGTCAAGCCGCTAGTGTAGAAGCTGCTAAAAAAGGATTAAAAACTTTAGTTGTTGAACAAGGAAGAACTACCGGTGGCAGTGGAAATTATGTTGAAGGCATTTTTGCAGTTGGCAGCAAAATGCAAGAAGAACAAGGAATTGATTTAACTCAGGATGATATTTTACAAAAAGAGTTAAGATTTTCACACTATGATGCAGATACTAGGATTTTAAAAGAATATATTGCTAATTCTGCTGCAAATATTGAATGGTTAAAAGAACTAGGCATTAAATTTAAAGCAGTAACTACTATTGGTGCTGGATTGAAAACTTGGCATTTATTTGATGGCCAAGGTCAAGCAGCTATTCATCAAGCAATGGAACCTTATTCCAAAAAGCATGGAGTAGAATTTATTACTTCTGCAGCTGTTACTAAGATTACGCAAGATATTGATGGTTTGGTTAATGGTGTAATAATTCAAAACTATGAAAATAAAGATATTAAGTTAGTTCAAACTTCTAATATTATTATTGCAAGTGGTGGTTATTTAAACAATCGTGAAATGCTAGTAGATTATTCAAACCAAAATGCTAATCGAATAGTTCCAGTTAACTCAGGTAAAAATGATGGCTCAGGTCTTAGAATGGCTTGGGAAGTTGGAGCTAAACGTTTTAAAATGGGGATTTCAATGTTATTTGGTGGACAATTAAACACTAAAACTGTTCCTTCCTATAAGCTTTGGAAAAATGATTTAGGAATAGCAACTTGTGAAATGGCTCCTTTATGGGTAAATGAAGTTGGAAAACGCTTTGTAAATGAAAGTATTTTTGATATTTGGTCATATGCTGGAAATGCATTGATTCAACAAGAAAAAGTTTATGCGATTTTAGATCAAGGCACAATTGATCATTTTAGTCATGAATTACCTCGAAATTTACAGCCTTTATCTGACAAAACAAGCTTAAATAATTTAAAGAATGAGATTAAAAACGCAAAAGATAAAAATATGAAATTTATCACTAAAGCTGATACAATTTATCAGCTAGCAACAAAATTGAACTTACCTCATTTGGATGAAACCATTAAAAGCTACAACAAAGAAGCTAATATTGGTGCTGATGAAGAATTTGAAAAAGAATCAAAATATCTTTATCCAATTGAAAAACCACCATATTACGCTTTTGAATTGGGTGTTGGAGCTTATAGTACATTAGGTGGTTTGAGGATTAATGAAAAATGTGAGGTCCTTGATAAGGATGGCCGTCCAATTCCTGGTTTATTTGCTATTGGTGCCGATGCATCAGGAATGATAGTAGGGGATACATATGGTGTAAATGTACCTGGTACAGAAGCTGGATTTTGTATTTATTCTGGAAGAAAAGCAGTTCAAACAATTGAAGCTTAGTTTAAGCTCATAATATACATTAAATAAGTGCTAATTGTTAAAATATTAGCACTTATTTATTTTTATGATTTTAACAAGATAGTCCTTGCAAGAAAACCGCTTTCATGGTAATATTATAGATGTAATAAGGTATATACCAAATTGAATACATGTCATAAATTTAAGAAAGGATTATAGATTATGAGCAATACAAAATCAGGCGGTTTGAATGCTTGGGTAAATGTTCATGTGATGCCAGTTGCTGCTAAAATCGGAAATTTTAAGCCATTAGTAGCAGTTCGTGATGGAATCGCTATGGCAATGCCTTTAATTATTGTAGGATCATTTGCAATGATTATTTCAGGTTTTCCAATACCCGGATGGAGTGATTTTTTAACTAAAACTACCGTTCATGATGTGAGTTTATTTCAAGTATTAGCTAAAATTAGTAATGGCTCCTTTGGTATCATGGGCTTAATTTCAGCCTTTGGTATAGCATGGAGTTATGCAAATCAGTGTAAAACAGATGGTGTTTCTGCGGGAATTATCTCTGCATCTACTTTCTTCATTTTAACGCCAAGTATTATGAGTGGAGATAAGGTTCCTGCAGAAGGCTTTCCTTATGCATATTTAGGTAGTCGGGGGCTTTTTGTAGCAATTATTTTTGGACTTGTGTCTGCATGGATTTTCCAATGGTTCATTAATCATAATATTCAAATTAAAATGCCAGCTACAGTTCCACCAGCAGTTGCTAAAAGTTTTTCAGCATTAATTCCTGGTGCAGTAGTGATTATGCTGGCAGGATGTGTTTACTGGCTCTTTGTATGGACAGGCTGGGGCAATATTCATGATGCAATTATGAATATTCTATCTAAACCATTAGGGCTTCTAGGAAACACACTTTTAGGAACTATTGTTTCAATTATTTTAGTAAGCTTGTTCTGGTTTGTTGGGATTCATGGAGGCAATGTTGTAAATACAGCTCTTCAACCAATTTGGCTGATGCAAACAGATGCTAACCGCGTTCTAAATCAAGCAGGAAATCTTGATTTAGAACATGGTGGTCACATTATTACCCAGCCATTTATTGACAACTTTGTATATATGGGCGGATCTGGTGCTACAATCGGTTTAGTCCTATGTATTGGTTATTTTGTTTGGAAAAAACGCGCAAGCAAACAAAATGAAGTTTTAGCTCCTTTAACAATTGTTCCAGGTTTATTCAATATTAACGAACCAACTATGTTTGGGCTGCCAGTTGTTTTAAACTTAATGCTAATCATTCCTTTTATTATTGCACCTATAGTTAATGCGATTATTACCTACTTCTCTATGAAACTTGGTCTTGTTCCTTTATGTAATGGGTCAGTAATTCCATGGACAACTCCACCAATTATTTCAGGATTTTTAGCAACAAATAGTATCTCTGGCTCAATTGTGCAAGTAATTAATATTATTTTAGATATTTTAATCTATCTTCCGTTTATTGGGGCAATTAATAAGCGTCAGGTATTAAATGAAAAGAAAACAGGAGAAAAATAATGGTTACAAGATTAATTAGTGCAAATGCTAGTGAAATTGTTAAAATGAATGGTGATGAATTAAAACAAAGTATCAAAGCCAGTGAAGGTAGAACTGTCTTAAGTGAAAATGTTGTTACTGAACCTGCTATTGATAATCTTACTACTTCAGAGATTGCGGCAGCCTTTGGTGCAGATTTGATTTTACTTAATTTATTTGATACTTTTAATCCAAAAGTAGAAGGTTTACATGTAGATGATCCAATAGATACGGTAGTACGCTTAAAGAAACTAACTGGTAGACCTATTGGGGTTAATTTAGAACCTGTTGATGAAGATGCAGAAATGGAGTCCACTAAGTTAACGATTTCTAAAGGACGAACTGCAACTGCAGAATCAATTAAAAAAGCTGAAGAACTAGGATTTAACTTTGTATGCTTTACTGGTAACCCTGGAACGGGTGTTACTAATAAAATGATTGAAAAAGCAATTAAGGTAGCTAAGAAAAATTTCTCAGGTTTAATAATAGCGGGAAAAATGCACGGAGCAGGTGTAGATGAACCAGTTGCTGATGAAATATCTGTTAGAAGCTTTATCGAAGCAGGTGCCGATGTGATTTTAGTGCCAGCAGTGGGGACCGTGCCTGGGTTTACCAGTGAAGAATTAGTTAAAATTGTAAAAATTGCTCATAAACATGGAGCTTTGGTAATGAGTACAATTGGAACTAGTCAAGAAAGTTCAGGTGCTCAAACAGTTCATGATATTGCACTTCAAAATAAGATTTGTGGAGTAGATATGCAACATATTGGGGATGCTGGATGGGGTGTAGTACCTCCAACTGATACCATTTTTGAACTAAGTAAAACCATTCGAGGAATGAATCATACAATTAGTCGAATGGCTCGATCAATTAATAGATAGAAAAATCCTACTAGCCGTAGTTTGGTTAGTAGGATTTTTTATTATTAATGAATAATCATATTAAATTAGTTACTTTAAATACTTTTCTGCATTTTGAGCTGCATTTCTACCCGAATAAAAAGCATATCCTGCACAAGTTCCTGGCATATTAGGACCATATGTATCTCCAGTTAGTCCTGCTGCATCATTACCGGTTGCATAAAGCCCAGGGATAACTTTACCATTATTATCTTCGACTTCTTTTTTAGTAGTAACTTTTAAACCACCCATTGTACAAAATGCACCTACATTAAGTTTAAAGCCATAATATGGACCTTCTTCAACAGGTATCATGTATTTAGCGTCTTTACCATATAAACTATCTTTGCCGTTTTTAGCATCTTTATTGTACTTAGCAATTGTTGCAGTAACATTTTCAACAGGTATATTCATTTTATCAGCTAATTCTTCAATTGTATTGGCTTTAAAAATAAATGGTTTCTTATCAGCAACTGCTTTATCAATTTCTTCTTGAAGTTTGTCCATTTTTTGTCCACGTTTGACATAGATACCTAAGCCCATAAAATTACCATCTTTAGTCATTTTTTTAATTACCCCAGTATCTAAAATACTGTAAACTTGGTTTTGAGTGTAAAGAGCATTGCCAGCCATACTAAAATTATAAATTACAGATTCATCTACAAATCTTTCACCGTTTTCATTTAACCATAAAAGAGGTTGTTGACCAGCTGCAGCATTCATTTGACTACCCATCATTTTAAAAGAAGGTTCATCAGGATCTTTTAAATAACCTCCAAAAAGCATTGCCATTCCTAAGCCATATTTTCGTGCACCAACTTTCCAGGCAAGTCTTAAAGTATCACCAGTACCTTTTCCAGAGGATACAGGGATAAGACGATTTAAATTATAGTCAGTATATTTTGCCATTAATTCAGAATTATTTAAATAACCTCCACCAGCTAAGATAACAACTTTAGCTGTAATATCTTCAACTTTACCGCTTACTTCATCTCGTAAAGTAATTACCTTAGTATTATCTATATTGATTTTTAAATCAATTGCAGAAGTAGAAGTTAACAATTCGCCTCCTAATTTCTTGAATTTAGGTTCAAGAGATTTGTGTATTACACCATCTCCAAATCCTTCATAGATATGCCATGTTGCTTCTCCTGCGCCCATAGCTTGTACGCCTTCATATTGAACACCTTCATTATGTAACCACATAACATTTTCACTACTTGCGTCAACATATTTTCTCCAAATACGAGAATCAGCTTTGTATTTTGAATATTCAACTTCTTCTTTTAAAACTTCAGTTCCAGATACATGGATTCCTTTTTCCTTTTGTAAATAAGAACCTACTGCAAAAAGTCCCTCACTATAATTAGCGCTTCCTCCAGTATGACGACCTTTTTCAAGCATTAATACAGAATTACCGTTTTCTTGGGCAGTAAGTGCAGCTGCTTGTCCTCCTGCACCCGAACCAATAACGACTACATCATAAGTTTTCTTTTTACTTAGATTCATAATACTTACTCCTTTAATTGTTTCTGTAAATATATGATATTATAAAGAAAGCGGTTTTATAAACTGACTAAATATTGCGAGAGCGGAAGTAAGGAGTTCGGGTATGGACCTAGATAGATTAAGATTATTTGAAACTGTAGTAGAAATAGGTAGTTTTCAAAAAGCAGCTGAAAAAAATTATATTTCTCAAAGAGCAGTATCTCAAAGCATGAGTAAACTAGAAAATGAATTAAATTTAAAGTTATTTATTAGGGAAAATAATAAAATAATTGTAACTGAAGTAGGGCAACAATTTTATTTAAAAGTTAAAGATATGCTTCATAATTTTGACATTAATATTAAAGCTTTACAAAATTATAAAGCCAATCCATTTCAAGAATTGAAAATAGGGTATTTTTCGCCCTTTGAAGGTAATTTGCTCATGAAAAAACTTATAAAAGTAAAAGAAAATGGTAGTAACATCAAATATACGGTTGTGGAAGAGAGCATTGAACATTTGATTTCAGATGTAAAGCTTAAAATTTTAGATTGTGCGTTAATCCTTGAATATGGTAATCATAATGAAATTGACTCCAGCTTAGAAAGTAAAGTAATTTATAAAAATCAAATGGTAATGGGAGTTAGTAAACTAAATAAGAATAGTAAATTAGTTGCTTTTCCAATAAAAGAACTAAATAAAAAACCAATCTTATATTATTCTCATGAAGAATCCCATTATTTGAAAAAAGAATTTATTTCTTCTTTACCATCTACAATAGACCATATTCATTTGGCTCGAATGTCTGCTTTAGAACAGATGCAAATGATTGTGTCCTTAAATCAAGCGATTGCATATTATCCTAATGGTTTAATTCAAGAAACAATGATCGATAGTGGATTAATTAATTATTTGCCTCTTGATATTAAAAATAATTCTCAGCAATATTCAATTACTTGTATTTATTTAAAAAACACTAGCAAGAGAAAAGAGATAAATAGTTTATTCTAAAACTAGAGATATTTACTGCCTTCTTTAATTGATAGGGATGCAAGATGGTCCTTATTTTGTTCAATAAAATTTTTCACCCAATTTGGATTAGTTTTAGAATAATCTCTCAAAGCCCAGCCAATTGCTTTATTAATAAAAAACTCGTTACTATCTAGATTATTTATCAAAATCTGCTTGAGAAGTTCACTATTCATCTTATCTTTTCGAAGAAGCTGATGCTCAATAGCAACTCGTCTGACCCATAAATCTGAATCCTGTGACCATTTAAGCATTAAGGTATTAACTTTCTCATCTCTTAGTCCGAGCTTACCAATCGGCTTAATTAGACTGTCAATGGTATCCCACCATTGCTTGGAACGAACAAATTGCTCTATTTTTGGCATATCGTCATAAGTAAGATATTTTTGCATAGCAATTAAATAATCACATACAAAATATTGCGATTCGCGATATTTATCTTGCCACGCTTCATTTAATAATTGCCAATCTATTTCTTTTTTTCGTTTTTCTTGTTTTAAAAAGTCATGATAGCAATTTCTTCTTATGGGTGAATGTAATCCATAAAATTCAAACTGCCCGCGCATATATTTTTTAAGCATGTAAGCTTGGTTAGGATCAGCCTTTTCTTTGAATTTTATTTTAATATTTTCGAACATTTTTATTTATTTAACTTTCTATTCAAAACCATGTTAATAGTATGAGACATTCGTTGACGATAATTTTCATTTTTCAAAAGTAGAGTAGTGATTAAATCAATGACATACATAATTGAAAACTGTGAATTTACAAATCTGGCATCATTCATGAAGTTAGTATTTCTTACTACAATAGGAATATCCACAATTTTAGCTAAAGTACTATCACTAAATCCAGTAATTCCGACAACAGTAGCACCCATTTTTTTACCAAGCTCTACAGAGGAATTGATTTCATCGGTATTACCAGAAGAAGAAATGGCAATAATTAAGTCATCACTATCCATAATGCTGCTGGACATGTACATACTAGAACTTTCAGTAATAGCAAAAGTTGAAATTCCCATTCTGAGAAGTCTTTGATTCATCTCTTGAGCAGTAAATCCAGAACTTCCAATTCCGAAGATATAAATTCTTTTAGAAATTTGAATTAGTTTAATGACCTTTTTTAGTTGTTCAATATTTATTTTTTGCCAGTTTTCTTTTAAAACTCGATTATAAAAGTCATATACTTCATAAAGAGTTTTATCCTTTGTATCAATGGATGAAGAATGAGGAGTATCTAGACTAGCTAAATTTAATTTTAATTCCGCAAAATTTTTACAATTTAATTTTCTTGTTAATCGGGTAATAGTTGCATTACTGACTTCAGCTGCTTTAGCCAGATCAGTGATATTCAATTTTTGTGCCTTTTTAGGTTCTTGAATAATAAATAAGGCAGCTTTTCTTTCTTGTTTGGGTAATGATGGAATGATATTTTCCAATTTTGTTATAAAATTCATATTTTTAACCTCAATTATTATAAAAAATATGGGTGAGTATAAACTCATCCATATATCTCATATATAGTATTTTAGCATAAAAACAATAATAAATTAATTTAGTGCTTCTACAAACTTAGTAGCAATTTGTTGTGGACGAGTAATGGCCCCTCCGACTACTACTGCGTGACATCCAAGCTCAATACACTTCTTTGCTTTTTGAGGTGTATCAATTTTGCCTTCTGCAATCACTCTGCCTTTAGCAATTTTAAGGACATCTTTAAGATATTCAAAGTCATTGTCGGCAATATTTAACCCTTGACTATCAGGAGTATAACCATGCATAGTAGTTCCAATAATATCAAAACCTAGATCACTTGCTTCTTTGACATTATCTAAAGTAGCAGTATCCGCCATTAAAAGAGTATCAGGAAATTCTTCACGCATTTGTTTGACAATATCAATCAACTTTTCATCATGAGGACGCTTTCGACCTGTAACATCACATGCTACAACTTGCACTCCAGTACTTGCAATCCTACGCATTTCTTTCATCGTTGGAGTAATGTAGATGTCCGAATCAGGATAATCAATCTTTAATAAACCAATAATAGGTAAATCAACTTTATCTTGAATTGCTTGAATATCAACTACCGAGTTAGCACGAATACCGCTTGCGCCAGCACGTTCAGCTGCCCAAGCCATTCTCTCCATGATAAAGGAGCTATATAGTGGTTCATCTTTCAAAGCTTGACAAGAAACTATTAGTTTCCCCTTTGTTTTTTTAAAAAAATCATTAATCAAAATAAACCCAGCTTTCTTTTAGGCAAAATATTTATTATAAATTTCATCTGCGCCTTTAATTACTTTTTCACTAGCATGTGCCATTGGTTCACGTGTAAAGCCAGCATGAACACCCATATGCTCTAAAACTAATTTAAGTGATGGATAAATACCATTATCAAGTAAATCAGTGATTAAATCATTGCTTTCATGCTGTAAATTGCGAGCCTTTTCCATGTCGCCTTCGTCAAAAGCTTTAATTTCTTCTCTAACTTTCTTAGCATTAATATTAAATGTTGAACCAATGCAACCATTAACTCCAAGAGCCAAAGCTGGTAAAAGCATTTCGTCAAATCCTGAAAGAATAAGCTTATCTGGAAAACGATCGCGAATTCTTTCTAATAAATAAAAGTCAGCGTTGGTATATTTTACACCGATAATTTTTGGATTTTCGAATAACTTAGCAAAATTATCAAGTGACAAGGAAACACCAGTTAAAGCTGGAATTGAGTAAATAATAAGATGAGCATCTACATCTTTAACAATTTCATCGTAGTAATGCTTAATTTCATCAAAAGAAAAGTTGTAATAAAATGGTGTAACTGCAGAAATAGTCTTAAAACCTAACTCAGTAGTTACATATTTAGCTAAATATTTAGCTTCATGAAGGTTAGGTGAACCAACTTGTGCTATTAAATCAACGCCGGAGTTTTTTGCCTCATCCCAAGCAATTCTAAAAATTTCTTTCTTTTCATCAGTTCCTAACATAAAGTTTTCTCCGGTACTGCCACCGACATAAAGACCGTCAACTTTTTCTTGATCAATATCATGACGAATAATTTCTCGAGTACCTTTTTCATCAATATTGCCATCTTCATCAAAAGCTGTCATCAAAGCTGCGTAAATCTTTTCCATGTTTAATTCCTCCGTCAAATTATTTGAAGTTAAGTTAGACTAATTTGTAATAGTTAGATAAAAATTCAACCGACACTGTCAGTATATTCTTTGAAAAAGATTTTTGCAAACGATTACAATCGAAAATATTTTTCTTTTTAGTCAAAATTGTTATTAATACTGAGTTTTACAAAATGAAAAATATTTTTTAATTAATAATTTGAGAAAAATATTTTCTAGTGATAACATGTAAGCGGTTAATAAATGTTTATATGTTATAAAGAAAGAAGCGTTACTATGATGGAATATTATTTAGCCTTTGATGTTGGCGGAACAACTATAAAATATGGTCTAGTTGATACTAAGCTTAAAATAATTGAAAAGAATAAGGTTGATACTTTGCATAATACGGACGGCCATATCCTTAAAATGTTAAAAAGAATCTCACATGAAATGATAAAAAAGTATCGAATTATAGGTATTGGAGTTTCAACTGCGGGAATTGTTGGTAAAGATGGTTCTATTAAATATGCCGGTCCCACCATTCCAAAGTATCAAGGTACTAAAATCAAAGAGGAGCTAGAAAAAGAAACTAATCTCCCCGTCAATGTAGTTAATGATGTTGATGCAGCCTTACTTGGAGAAAAATTAGCCGGCGCAGCTAGAAAATGCACTTCAGTTTACTGTGTAGCATTAGGGACAGGAATTGGCGGTGCTTATTTTGAAGACAATCATTTATTTCACGGCTTTCACGGAACAGGAAATTCATTAGGTTATACTTTATACGATATAAAAAGTAAGACAAATTATGAGCAAAGAGCTTCTACAATTAGTTTAGAAAAATCCATCAAGCCTTTGGGGATTGATGTAATTACTTTATTTGAAAATGCTAAAGCCGGCGATAAAGATGCAAATATTATAATTAACGATTGGGCATTATCTGTTGCTCAGGGACTAAGTAATATTTTGCTATTGCTTGATCCAGAAATTTTGATAATTGGAGGTGCAGTTTCTAAGCAAGGAGAATATCTTAAAAACATTTTACAAAAACAGCTTGGTTTATTATTACCAGCTAATTTATGTAAAACAAAATTAGCAACTGCTGAACTGGGAAATGATGCGCAATTATATGGTGGTTTGTATTCAATATTAAAATAGTTTATGTAAGCGCTTGCTTTAATAAAAAATAAGATGTATAGTAACTAATGTAATAGTTACAAAAAAATTCAACCGTACTAAGAAATCTGATATTTTATCAGAGATTTTGGCACGGTTTTTTATTTTAAATTTATTAAAGAAAGAAGGTACGTACATGAAAGCTTCAGTAAATACAGCAATTTTTGTTGATCGCTTAAATAATGGCGAAAGTCAACTTGCATGTTTAAAAGATTTAGAAAAGCTTCAAGACTTAATTGATAATATTCAAGTTCGCGGTGAATTTTTTGATGCAGCAACAAAGAATGATGAATTAGAAAGAATCCAAGAGCTTTGTCAGCAAAATAATTGGGGTTTGTATTATTCAGTTCCAGAAGAATTATTTAAAAATCAAAAAATCAACTTAAGCTTTAAAGAAAATCTTGAGTTAGCTAAGAAACATGGGATTAAACATTTGAAATATTTTATTGGAGATGTAACTAATGTTTCATTGAAAGATATTCAAGAAATAGATGACTTATTAGGAAACAGTGGTGTTGACCTAACTCTTGAAAATTTATCAAATAAAACTGGCGATTTAACCCACGTAAAAAAAGCTTTAAATATTATTAAAAACACCAATAATATTGGTTTTACCTTTGATGCTGGAAATTGGTACTGGGTTAATGAAGATCCAAGTGAAGCATTTAAGGAATTAGAATCGCAAATTACTAATTTTCATTTAAAAGATATTAAAAATAAAGATACGACAATGTTAGGAGAAGGAACGACAGATTGGGTTTGGATGATTAAAGAATTGAGCGATAATATTCCAATTTTCTTAGAATATGGCATCCCTAATGATAAAATTGTCGACCAAATTCAACTTGTTAATTCTGTCATTGACAAGCGGTAGGTGAAGTATAAATGACGTACCTAGTTCAGCTGTTTTTGATACTTTTTTTGACTAAGATTGCAGCCCACTTTTCTGTAAAGTTAAATATGCCAAGCGTTATTGGTGAATTGCTTGTTGGTATTTTAATTGGTCCTGCAATATTTAACTGGATTGAACCAAATACATTTATTAATTATTTTTCAGAGCTTGGCGTCATTGTTTTGATGTTTATTGCTGGACTTGAAGGCGATTTAAAACTCCTTATTAAATATTGGGCTCCAGCACTAACTGTTGCAACATTAGGGGTTATTGTTCCGACTGGAACTGCATTCTTGTTGTGTCACAATATGTTTAATTTTTCAATTAAAGCTTCAGTCTTTATGGGATTAGTCCTTAGTGCAACTTCAGTAAGTATTACTATTCAGGTTTTGAAAGAAATGAATAAACTAAACACTCCCGAAGGCGCTATTATCTGCGGAGCAGCTGTTGCTGACGATATTATTTGTGTGATTCTTTTAGGAATTTGTACAAATATATTTGGAAATAAGGAAAATAATACATCCATTATTAAAATGATTATTCCAATGATTTTGTTTTTTGTGATTGTTGTTTTAATCGGAAAATATATAGTACCTAAATTTTTATCAATCTTCGATGATTTAAATGCCTCCGAAAGTGATACATCTGGTGCAATGATTCTTTGCTTTGGCACTGCTGCTTTAGCTACTGCTATGGGAATGAGTGATGTATTAGGAGCATATTTTGCTGGTCTTGCAATTTCTGAAACTAAGTACAAAGATCGTTTAGCTTCTAAAATTGAACCGATTGGTTATGCGGTCTTTATTCCGGTATTTTTCGTAAGTATCGGTTTAGATATCAGTTTTAAAGGAATGGACAAAGATCTTTTATTTATTATTCTTTTAATTCTTACTGCTATTCTTGGTAAGCAAATAGGTTGCGGAATTGGAGCTAAATTTTTCAATCTTAATTGGACTCAAGCAAATATTGTTGGTGCTGGAATGGTATCAAGAGGAGAGATGGCCCTAGTTGTAGCCAATGTAGCGCTAAGTTCGAAATTGATAGACCAAAATCACTATACTGCCATGATAGTAGTAACTGTAATTACAACTTTAATTGCTCCTCTTATTCTAAAAGTATTTATAACAAAAGCAGATTCAAAATCAAAAAAACAGAGTTTAAAACAGGATAAAGTTTCATCTATGTTAGAGAAATAAAGTAAAAAGGAGGAAAAACTGATGACGAAAACTGGTTTTGGTATGTGGAATTGGATAGTTCTATGTGCTTATTTATTAGCAATGTTGGGAGTTGGTGCTTACTTTACTAAAAGAGCAAGTAAAAGTACTGATTCTTTCTTTAAAGCTGATGGCAGAATTCCTGCTTGGGCTGCCGGGTTTAGTATTTGGGCTACAACGTTGAGTGCAATTACTTTTATGTCAACGCCTGAACAGTCTTTTTTAACTGACTGGGGATATGCAATTGGGAGTTTAACAATTTTTGTAATTGTTCCAATATTAATTGCATATTATGTACCGTTTTTTAGAAAGTTGAAAGTAACTACTGCTTATGAATATCTTGAAAAAAGATTTGGTCCTGTTATGAGAGCCCTAGGTAGTGGATTATTTATGTTATATCATATTGGTCGCGTAGCGATTGTTATCTATTTACCAATTTTAGCCATTACTTCAGTTTCAAATATTAATCCAATATTGATTGCTGTAGGCGTTGGCGGTTTGTGTATCATTTACGCCTTTCTTGGTGGTATTGAAGGGGTTATTTGGACAGATGTAATACAAGGCTTTTTATTACTTGGAAGTGCATTATTAATTTGTATTATGGCTATTATTCATACTGGAGGATTAGGACATGTTGCAGATATTGCTGTGGCTAACCATAAATTCTTTTCAGCTGCTGATTGGAATCCAAGCGATTTAGCAAAATTTATTCCTTTAATTTTTGCAGGCCAATTCTTTAATAGTATGTATCAATATACAGCTAGTCAAGATGTTGTTCAAAGATACCAGACCACACCAAGTTTAAAAGCAACTGCTAAGTCATTATGGACTAATGGGGTATTAGCTTTGATTACTATTCCATTATTCTTTGGAATGGGAACTTTGCTTTATTGTTTCTATCATACGAATGGAACTTTGCCTAAAGGTTTTAATACTAGTGCCGTTGTACCTTATTTTGTAATTAAAGAAATTCCTGCAGGACTAGCTGGTTTAATTATCGCAGGTATTTTTGCGGCAGCACAATCTACGATTGCTTCAAGTTTAAATGCGATTTCTTCTTGTGCTATTACTGACTTTAAGCAGAGATTTTTCAATAATAAGTTTAAAAATATCAGTGATGTTGCTTTAGCTCGTTGGATAATTATTATTGCTGGTGTAATCAGTTTATCAATTGCAATTTACTTGTTAATGGGGGATGCATCACAAACTTGGAATTTGTTCTTAACCGTTACTGGTTTATTTGGTGTTCCAATTGCAGGTATTTTTGCTGCTGGGATATTTACCCAATCAGCTAATAGATTTAGTGTAGTGGTTGCTGTTATTTTAAGTGCTGCAATTACTTACTGGATTCAAACCTTAAATGTTTCAACCTTTGTGACTCCATGTGTATCATTTGTTTTATCGTATTTAATTAGCTGGATAGTTGGCTTGATGACTCCGCAATACAACCATGATATTACTGGTTTAACTGCAAGAACAATCAAAGATAAGGTTAGCGCTCAGGAGGAATTAGAATAATGAAGGATACGATGACAGTTAAAGAAATGTGTAACTATTTAGGCAGAATGGAAGCTCCTGATGATTTTGATAAGTTCTGGGATAAGCAACTAGCTAATATTGAAAATGTGCCTTACAAAATAGTAACGCATAAATTTGGGTTAAAAGAGTTAGAATTTTTCGATTTATACTTTAAAGGTTCTAATAATGGAACTGTATATGCAAAATGTATTTTTCCTAAATGCAAAAAACCAGTACCCGTTGTGTTTTATTTTCATGGTTATATGGGACAATCTCCAGATTGGGCTACTTTATTACAGTTTGCGCCAACTGGAGTAGCAGTTGTAGCAATGGATGTTAGAGGACAACAAGGAAAGTCAATTGATAATTCAACTTTTAATGGAAATACTGTCAAGGGACATATAATTCGTGGAGCCGTTCAAGGTAAGGAACATCTCTTTTATAAGGATATTTATCTAGATGTTTATACTTTGATTGAAATTGTTTCTGACTTTGATGATAATTTAGTTGATACTAGCCATCTTTATAGTTATGGAGGTTCCCAAGGAGGGGCTTTAGCATTAATTGCGGCTGCCTTAAATCCTAAAATCAGTAAAGTAGTAAGTCAATATCCATTTTTATCAGATTTCAAGAGAGTGCTTGAACTAGGCAATCAAAGTGATGCCTATGATGAATTGTTTAGATATTTTAAATTTTATGATCCTTATCATGATACTGAAAATGAACTACTTAATACTTTATCTTATATAGATGTTAAGAATTTCGCTCATAGAATTAAATGTCCAGTATTAATGGTAACTGGACTTGAAGATAATGTATGTTTTCCTTCGACTCAGTATGCAATATTCAATCGAATAAAAAGTAAAAAGGTACATAAAATTATGCCAGAATATGGTCATGAAGACATGCATGTAGAATTTGATAATTTAGCATTTAACTGGTTATTTGGCACTAGTTTTCCAACACATCCTTAAAATTATCTTTATATAAAAACAAGTTCATTAAACTGTCGATTAAAAATAAGACAGAAATGAACTTGTTTTTTTGTGAAATTTTCAATAAAAAAGCTTTTTTATTGAAAATTAATAGCTTGTTACTAAATTTTAATAAATAAAAAACTCATCTCCCCCAGGAGATGAGTTTTTCTATCTTAATTTAAAATACCCATTGTTTCATCAACAATCTGCTTAACTTCCAAATGATTTCGTCTATATATTAAAGCTGTAGGCACATTATCGGTATATTCACGTTTAGCACCATAATTTTTGACCATCATTTTACTTGGGCCATAGAAACTAGCAATTTTTTGACCCAAACCTCCATCAATAGCATTATCTTCAAGTGTGATAACCAATTCATGATTTTTCTTTAGACTTTCAAGAGTAGAAATATCTAATTCTGAAGCTGATTTTGGATTAATTAAACTAGCATCAATTCCTCGTTCATTTAAACCTGCGCGAACTTTTTGACCTAACTCATAAAAGTCTCCTAAACCAATAATTGCAACCTTTGAGCCACCTTCAACATCATAATGAATTTGACTATAATCCTCATTTACAATACTGCCCTCAGGGACTGATTTAACAGGCCATTTAATTGCAACAGGCTGATTTCTTTGTTTGATTGCCCATTCAAGCATTGACTTAAGTTCATTAAGAGTAGTAGGGGCCAGATACTGCCAATTAGGTAGGTTAGAAATCATAGTATTATCAAAAATTCCAAGATGAGTTTTTGATTGCGAACTAATTCCTCCACCGGCTACAATCATTACTACTGGCAAGTTATTAGCTGCAACATCATGAGAAAGTTGGTCATATGCACGTTGTAAAAAAGTAGAATTTTCAAATAAAACAGGTGTAATTCCTTCTTTAACAGCGCCCGCTGCAAAGGCAACAGATTCTTGTTCTGCAATTCCGACATCTTTATAATTATCAGGATAATTCTTTTTAATTTCATCTAAACCAAAAACTCCAGGAATAGCAGCATTAATTGCTAAAATGTCCTCTTTATTCTCAATATGCTTTTTTAACACGTCCAAGGTTACAGATGATACATTAGGAATTTTAGGAGCTGGAACAGTTGTTTTATCAGTTTTTAAATCAAATGGTAATACCCAATGATGAGCTTCTTTATGATCAATAGCTGGTTGATAACCTTTACCCTTTAAAGTATTAATATGCAATACAAGAGGGTGGTCAATTCCTTTAACCGCTTCAAAAGCTTCAATCATTGCCTTAATGCTATTTCCATCTGCCACATATTTATAATCTAATCCCATAGCAGTAAATGGATTATCTTTTGTTTTACCGTTGGAATCGCGAAGTTTCTTAAGGGCAGTTACAACACCACCAACATTATCATCAATTGACATTTGATTATCATTAACAATCATTAAAAGTTGATGTTTTTCATCAGCAGCATTATTAAAACCTTCAAAAGCAAGTCCTCCAGTTAAGGAACCATCCCCAATAAGAGCGCCAATATTTTCATGTCCTCCTTGCATATCACGTGCACGTGCCATCCCCGTAGCTAAAGCAACAGAAGTGGAAGTGTGACCTATTGCATAATAGTCATAAGGGCTTTCATCGGGGTTAGTATATGGAGTAACGTCTTTATAATGCTTTGAATCAAGCCATGCAAGTGCTCGTCCTGTAAGCATCTTATGAGGATAAGTTTGATGACTAACATCCCAAACAATTTTATCTTTAGGTGCATTAAATACATAGTGGTAAGCAATTGTAGCTTCTACAATCCCTAAGTCAGGACCTAAATGACCACCTTCTGCAGCATCTTTTTCAAGAATTAAATTTCTAATTTCTTTAGCAAGTTTCTTTAAATCATTATGAGCCAAATTTTTTAAATCTTTTGGTGAATGAATTTTATTTAATAAGTAATCTGCATGAGTATTCATATAATTAGCTTCTTTCTATTTTCACTCTGTTACTTACTAAGTGTAATTTCGATAAATAATTTTTTCAAATATTTATACCTTATTAAAATCTATAATAAAAAAGCATTGCTTAATGCAATGCAAATTTAAATATTAATATTTTTTCTACCGCTTAAAGCTAATTTAGAAAGATATGCACTATTAACAATAACTACTAAACAAGTGGTAATAGTAATAACTTCAAAACTAGAATTATAGATACAAATTCCATATCCAAATAGAACGGTGAGTAAAAATATTAAAACTGTTTTCAATTTTAGTGGATATATTTTTTTATTATAGTGACTTGCAATTAACAAACCTAAGTAAGTCAATAACATCCCACAATATAAACAGCTTACAGCAAAAATAGAATTGGCTTCTTCTTCATGAATAAATTTTAAGCTTACAGTCAATAAACTAATTCCAAAAATTATGAAATAATGTAAGTATATTAGTAAATTTCCGGTATCATCTTTTTGATCTTCGTTAATTAACCAATCAAATTGTAATACGTACGCCAAGAACAAGCCAGCTACAATTATAAAAATAAAAATAGAATAGATTGATAAAGTTTGTGGTCGAAAATAATCCGCTGTTCCAATAATAGTTTCACCGAAAATGATAATAATTAGCAAATTTAGTCTTTCTAAAAAGTGAGAAAAGATAATTGGATGTTTTAGGGTATAATTTTTCATTAAACTTGGCATAATCCAGCTTAAGAGCAATCCTGCAATTGCAACTAAAAATCCTACCATATTATCCAAAGTTCCACCAATAAATAAGCAAATTGCTCTTATTATTAGAAATTTAAAATAAGTAATAGTAATTTTTTTATCTATTTTGTTTTTTACTTGGAAGTAAGTAATTAGATAATGAGTAGCTAATGTTAAAGATAATAATCCTGCAGAAACAAATAAAACGCGCATCTCTTTTAAATTATTACTATCAAATGAATTAGACATAAATAATAAAATCATCATATCTAAAAAATAAAAGAAAATATCACTCCAACTAGACTTTCCATAACGATTGGTAAATATTGTTTGGACAATCCAAGAACTAATGAATATTAAAACAATAATTGCAAATAATCCAAAAGTAACTGGTGAAACCATTCCATGGTGAATATGGTGAATAATTTCTGTAGTTTTAGAAATCATATAAACAAAAACTAAATCATAAAATAATGCAATTTTTGAAACATGTTTTTCTTTAAGTGCTTGAATCAATTTTTTGAACGCTTTCTATAAATAATTAAACTCGTTTTTCACTCATTTTAATTTTACCTTCTTTTATTAAAACTTTAAATCATCCCTATAATAACTTTTAACAATTAAGTGTCAATTTATCACATGAAATAATATATAATAATACATTTTCTTTGAATTCTAACGCATAATGACCAACAATAAGAATGAAGCATATGAAAAAACTTTTGTTTCTATATTGAAAGAGGGTTATTAAAATGTTCTCATTTGTATTTTGGGTTCTATTAATTTGGTTTGTTGTAAACGTTATTTGGATGTGGTTTGTACTTAACAAGCAAATTTATCAACGTACATTTGCTTGGATCAACGTAGCCTGCATTATTATTGGCTTTTGGGTATTTTATGGCGTAAGTCACGATGCAAATACTCTTGCAAATTGCTTTATTTGGTTGAATTGGATTAACGTGGTTCTTGCATGTGTCCAGTTTTACTTCGGTTATCGTAAAATTTCATCATCTAATTAATCCTGAAAAAGCTTCAATTAGATTTATAGTTTTGAACTGCTTCAAAAAGCTTTGCATTAGGTTTTAACTTATTGCAAAGTTTTTATTTTGGATAAATTATTGGCAACGTCCTTATAAATATGCTTAAATGTATAGTGTATTTTATAAATTGTTTGTAGGAAGAGGTTGCTAATGACTTTACCATTTAAGGCTGTAGCTGTAGATATGGATGGAACATTTTTAGATGATAAGCGAGAATATAATCATCAAGAATTTGACAAGATTTTAACAGAATTAGAAAATAAAAATATTAGTTTTATAGTTTCATCGGGCAGACCATATGCAAGACTTAAAAAGGATTTTGCTGATTTTTATAAACGAATGGACTTTGTAACTACTAATGGAGCTAGAATCTTAGTTAATGACAAAGAAGCTCAAGTTACTGAAATGAAAAAAAGTGATGTTCTTAAACTAATCGATTTTGTTTATCAAAAATATGGCAAGTTGCCAACAGTAGTTTTTGAACGTAATACTGCTTTCATCAATAGTGATGCCCCTGAAGAAACCAAAAAGTTTTTAGCTTACTTTGCTGGAAATTTGCAAGAACTTAATGATTGGAATGATTTGCCAGATGATGGAATTATTCAAATGACTTTCCACTATAAGAGTAAATTTGCTAAAGAAATTGAGCACGACTTTAGTGCTAAATACGGCAATATTTTTTCATTCTTTGCTTCTTCAGAATGGGCAATTGATGTTAATGCATATGGCGTAAGTAAGGGCAATGGCTTAAAAGAACTTTTAGCTGATCTTGATTTAACTGGAGATGACTTAATTGCCTTTGGTGATAGTGGAAATGACATTTCAATGCTTGATTTAGCTAAGTATTCCTATGCAATGGATAATGGGATGGATGAAGTTAAAAAACATGCTAAGTTTATTGCACCAGCAAATACTGAGGATGGAGTTTTCCAAACTTTGAGAGAGTATTTAACTAATGAAAAATAAAAAATTCTGGAAAATAAAGTATTTTGACCTAAAACATTTTTTGTTTGGTAATAAAACAACTATTTTTTAATATATGCTGACAGCGCAATTCTAAGGTCAAGTTCATTTAAATTGACTAATAAGTGATTGTTTTGATTCATAGAATGCAAATTTAAGAATTAAGAACTATTTTAGTCTTAATTCTTTTATTTTTATCAAATTTAGGGAGTTATTTCTATATTATAACGCCCTATAAATTTTATAAAAACCTTGATATTACAAGGGATTAACTAGATTGTAATTTATTAGGATGATATAATTTTAATATAAAAAATTATAACTCTCTATAATAAGAAAATAAAAAGGAACGATTTAAGAATATGAAGCAAGAAGTTAAACCAATTAAAGATTCATGGGTTTTGAAATCTGTTCAACAAGAACTTTTAAATAATGAAGGTACAGGGAAAAGGGATTACACAATTTTTCAAGTAGGTAAAGCTACTCTCCTTAGAGTAAGTGATGTCTTAAGTCTTAAGAAAAGCGATGTGTTTGATGAGCGCGGACGTGTTAAAAGAAACGCTTATACAATCGATAAAAAGACTAAAAAACGTAACATATTATACTTAAAGCCTGTTCAAGAAGACTTAGAAGAATATTTTGATTGGCTTGAAAGCTTTCAAAATAAGACACGCAGTATACCGCGTTATAAGCATCCCTCATTTAATGGAAATGTTTTTACTAGTCCGTGGCTTTTTCCTAGTGTTTATCATGCAGAAAAACATATTGACGGTCGTCAATACTGGAAAATAATGGACAAAGTTGGTAAAAACTTAAACATTGATTACCTTGGTACTCACACTATGCGAAAAACTGGAGCATATCGCGTCTATCAGCAAACAAATCATAATATTGCATTAGTTATGAAGCTTCTCAATCATAGCTCTGAACAAATGACTTTGGCATATTTGGGACTTGATCAAGAAGAACGAGAAAATATTTTAGATATGATTGATTTTGGATAATAGTAATTAATTGTTCAAAACAATTAGACCAATCTTTATATTTTTAAAATAATAATTTATATACGTTTGTTAATTTTTGATAAATAATCCCGATAATAAAAATTATGTAAAAAAACAATTTGCAAATCATAATTTTTATAGAAATTAATCTATAACAAGTCTATTTAATTGACTTAATTCTTTGTCTCGACTATGTTGGACATGTAAGGTTAAATACAACGAGGCGAAAATTATGAAAGCAGTACAATTACTTAAATATAATAAGAGATACCCTAAGATGAAGCTTGAAGATATTACACTTCCAGACTTAGGATTAAATGACGTGTTAGTAGAAATTACCGCAGCTGGTGTTAATCCAGTTGACAATATGATTGCTCGTGGTGATTTAAAGTTTTTATTACCATATAAGCTTCCTCAAACAATGGGGAATGAATTTGTAGGTGTCATCAAGAAAATTGGCGCAAACGTTACAGAGTTTTCAGTCGGAGACCGTGTATTTGCAAGAATGCCAATTAAGAAGATTGGTTCTTTTGCGCAACAAGCAGTTATTAATAAACATGCTTTAGCTAAAGTCCCTGACTATCTTACTGATGAAGAAGCCGCAGCTGTGCCACTAGATGCTTTAACCGCAGTACAAGCTTTAAACAAGCTTCATGGTAAGCCAGGTGATACCTTATTTATTTCAGCAGGAACCGGTGGCTTTGGTCAAATGGCTATTCCACTCGCTGTTCATCGCGGATATAAAGTTATTGTAAGTGGGAACCCTGCTCATGAACAACAAGTTAAAGATTTAGGTGCAACAACCTTTATTGACTATAAGACTGAAAAGGTTAGTGATGTTGTTTCCCAAGTTGATTACATTATTGACGGCTTAGGCGGCAAAGCTTTGAAGGATGAAATGAGGCTTTTGAAGCCAGGTGGCACTATTGTTTCTCTTAAAGGTGTGCCTGATAAGAAATATGCTGAAAGAGTAGGGCTAGCTCATGGTCAAACTATTGTCTTTAGCATTTTAGGTGCCAGAATCGATCACTTAGCTAAACAAAAGCATCAACATTATTACTTTATCTTTGTCAACTCTTGTGGTAGTGAACTTGCTCAAGCTGCTAAAGTTTTAACAGAAATGAAAATTCATCCTGCAATCGGTGATATTTATTCACTTGACGAATATGGTGAAGCTTTGTATAGAATTGCCCAAGGCCATACTGATGGTAAAGTTATTATCAAAATGTAATTATATATGAAATATAAAAAAGGATTGTATCAATGATATGACACAATCCTTTTTTTGATGTTTAATGACTATTTTCTTATGTGATAAATAATGATTCCTAAAACAAAACCAATACAAGCAAAACTAAGCCAGCCAAGCCCTAAATTAAAGAATGGGAAATATTGTTGAGCAAAACTTACCATGTGCTGAACAAAACTCATCTGATGAATTGCTTCTGGAGTAGCATTCATCATATCAAAAACAGCTGGAACAATCGTAAAGATAGTAGTTATACGATAAACAATTGGACTTGATTTAAATAATGGAGAAGCAATTGCTACTAATATTAAAGTTATTGCAAGAGGATAAAGAAGCATTAATATAGGCTTTGACCAAGTAATAATAGTATCAAGCCCCATATTAGCTACTAAAAACGATAAACCACAATTAAGTGCAAGCCAAGTTTTATAAGATAATTTGGGAAAACGCTGATTAAAGTCTTGGGCAAATGATACCGCAAGTCCCATAGCAGTAGTTAAACAGGTAATAGTTGTCAAGGTTGCTAATAATGCATTACCAGCAATACCCATATAATAATAAGAGATTTGCCCTAAAGTAGTACCCCCATTAGCTGCCAATTTAAACTGATGAAGACTAGTTGCTCCCATCCATACTAAACATAGGTAAAGAATTGCAATAGCAAAAATGCCCCAAAAACCACTTTTAATAGTTGCTAAAGAAATATCTTTTTGCTTGGTAATTCCTAGTTCTTTAATTGAGGTAATAATTGTAATTCCAAATATTAATGCTGCTAAACAATCCATTGTGTTATAACCTTGCAAAAAACCATTTGCAAAAGCACCATTACTATATGCTGCAGTGGCAATAGATGATTGAGCATTTCCCATCGGCTTAATAAATGCTAATGCGAAAATTACGAATAGCATTACTAAAAAAATTGGATTCAAAATTTTTCCAATAAGATCTGTAATTTTAGCTTCAGTTGCGGATAAAGCATATACAACAATAAAAAATATAGCCGTAAAAATTATTAGACCAATTTTATTAGCGCTAGCAGAAAAATGTTGAGCAAAGCCAATCTCATAAGGGACAGTAGCAGTTCTGGGTGTTGCACAAAAAGGTCCCATTGTAGCATGAACACAAATTAAAAAGATTGAGGCATATTTAATTCCAATCGGTCTAGCTAATTCATAGATACCATCTGAACGTGTAACACTAATGGCTAGCAATGCTAACAGTGGTAATAGTACTCCTGAAGTAATAAATCCTCCGCTAGCAGCTAACCACTTATTACCTGCAAGCTGTCCTAAATGCACCGGAAAGATTAGGTTCCCTGCACCAAACAGCATCCCAAAGATCAAAGATGCAATAATCAGCATCTTTTTAACTGTTAGTTTTGAATCAGACATATTCAACTTCCTTTTTTATAAATAATTCATTTAAAAAACGCCTCTAGACTAGAGACGTTTTTATTATTTTTAGAATACAGAATCTAATAAGCTTAGTCAATTGTTTTTAGCTTAGAAGTAGGAGTTACATGAAGACTTTCGCTAGTAAAATCATATCTAATATCAAAAAGCCCCATTTTCTTAAGTTGCCAAAACAAATTCATCAAATCGAATATCTCAATTCCCATACTTAAAGCTAAAGTTAGAGAATCTTCTTTATTTTCACTTAATAAGTTTATCAAGTCTTGATTATTCTTAACAAACTCTTGATCTACTGGAGAATTTGCTTCAGTTAGATTTATATATTCAAGCATTAATTCTAAGCTCAACTCATCATGAGGTAATTGGATATTATTAGCTGTATGAGAATTTTGATATTTATATTTAACTAAGTAAAGTGTCGCAAATTCAACAGGAGAGAGATTATTTAAGTCTATTGTATCAGCATATGCCAAAATTCGATAAAAATTATCAACTTTTTCAATTTCCATAATTTTGCTCTTTTCTAATTTTAGATATGAATTATTATAGTTGAGCAGATTGCTTTGAGCAACAATATTTAAGGTTTCTATGCAAGATTAAAGTACAAATTTTTTAAAAAATTTATTTGTGTTTTTGTTAGATTTACCGTAAAATAAAAAACGCATTTTGATTTTAACCACAATATCTTGTGGTTGTATGAAATAAAAATCAAGAACTTGTTATTCATTTGAGGAGGATTTATTTAATGCGTTTTGGTAAAAAAACTATTGTTGCAGCAATTGCAGGTTTAGCTTTAGTAGGAACTGCTGCTTGTTCTAAGGGTGGAAGCAGTTCTGAATCTACTAAGATTCCAGCAAAAATCACTAAAAAGACTAATGTGGTATTTTGGCATGGGATGCATGGCGGACAATTAGCTACTTTACAAAAGTTGACTAAAGAGTTTGAAAAAGAAAACCCAAAAATCAATATTAAGTTAGAAAATCAAGGCTCTTATATTGACCTTCAAGCAAAAATCAACTCAACCTTGCAATCTCCAAATAATTTACCAACTATTACTCAAGCATATCCAGGTTGGTTATACAATGCATCTAAGAACAAGATGCTTGTTGATTTGACTCCATATATCAATAACAAAAATGTAGGTTGGGGAAGCGCTGAAAAATCAGATATTCGCCAAGAATTGCTTGATGGTGCTAAAATCAATAATACTCAATACGGCATTCCTTTTAACAAATCAATTGAAACTTTAACTTATAACAAGGATATGTTTAAAAAATATGGCATTAAAAAAGCTCCAACTACTCTGAAGGAGCTTGCAGAAGTATCTAAGACTATTTATGAAAAGAGTAATCATAAAGTTGTCGGTGCTGGTTTTGATTCCCTTGCCAATTACTACGTTCTTAGTATGAAAGATAAGGGAATCAACTTCTCAAATAAAGTCGACTTTGCTGGCAATACTTCTAAAGAAGTAATCAATTATTATGCTGATGGTATTAAGAAGGGGTACTTTAGAGTTGCAGGCTCTGCACATTACTTATCAGGTCCTTTTGCTAACGAAAAAGTAGCAATGTATATTGGTACTTCTGCTGGTGAAGGATATGTTAAGCAAAGTGTTGGCGATAAATTTACTTATGATGTAGCTGCTCGTCCAGGTAAATATACCATGCAACAAGGTACAGATATCTACATGTTTAATCATGCAAGTGCTGACCAAAAAGCTGCCGCATTTAAGTACATGAAGTTCTTAGTATCTAAATCAAGTCAGCTTAAATGGGCAAATGCTACTGGCTATATCCCAGTTAATAATGCAGCAATTAAATCAAGTGAATACAAGTCCAATAAGAATATCAAGCTTCCTGCTAAGCTTGAAAGTGCAATGAAGCATTTATACAGTGTTCCGGTAGAAAAGAATTCAAATGCTGCTTACTCACAATTAGATAGTATTTTACAAAACATTTTCTCAGTTGCTCAAAAAGGACAAAATGTTAATAACGCAATTAACACTGGTAAATCTAAGTTTGATGCTGCTTGGAAGCAATAATTATAATTAAAAATCCTAGTCTCTATAGTGATGAGACTAGGATTTTTGTTATAAATTATTTTAAATTCCAATCAAGTATACCATTTTGATAATTTCCATCTATAAGTAAATCAGACAATTTAAAGTTATCAAGCTCTGCATAAAACTTATCAAAAGCTTTATCTATAACAGAGTATAACTTATCTTCGCTTTCCTTAACATGCTTTTTATCAGGAAAAACATGATAGGAGAGATGGTTAAAATCATAAGGATCTTTATTCAAATCTAATGCGAAAAACACATCTTTAAGACTAATTTCATCAATGGGACGAGCTAATTGATAACCACCATTTTTACTTGAAATGGCTGTAATAAGACCCTTATTTTTCATTTTCATCAAAATTTTTTTAAGATAAGAATCCGAAACTTGAAGTTTTTCACTAAGAATACGACTTTTGAGGGGAGTATGATTTTGTTGCAAAGCAAGCATCAATAATACATAAGTAGCTTGTTCAACGCTTTTATTTACTTTCATTGTTTTTCCAACTTTCTTTTAGCTGCTGTCATTATTGTAGCATAAAGTGTTTTAGCTATTTGACCAGCAATATTTGCTAAAAATTGAGTAGGCATTCCGATTTCAATAGTCCAAATTACCTTCGTAGTATTGTGGATAGGAAGAAATTTAATTTCAGTAAAGTCTTGTTTTACATTGGGAAAAGACTTTTGAACTCGATAATGAATAAAATTATCTTTTTTGATTGCAGTAATTTTTTCATGATACCAGCCTGCCAGCATTATTATCTCGCGCTCACTATTCTTGTCCCATTTTCCTTCAACCCAATTAGATTTAAAGACAATAGGAGAAGTAATAAAATTTTCAGAATGATAAAACCATTCAAAAACTTTCGAAATAGGTCTATTAATAATTTGACTAATTTGTACTTTTTTAGTTACCATAACGCATTTTATTTACTAATTCTTTAGCTACAGTATTAACATTAACTGGTTTAAACTTTTTAGAAAACAATCCCATAAATTTAAGAAATGGTACCATTTTACTTAAGGTGTCTTTTCTACCATTACCATAAACTAGAGTAGGAGAAACAACTTCTAATCTAATACCGCTTTGTCTGAGCATTTGTTCAATTTTCTTTTTACCTTGAACAAATGCCTTATCACCTAAAACTCCGCCAATAAAACCCATAGCCTTAACATGATGTTCTTTAGCAATTCTTAGCATAACTTCAGCAGGTAAATCATTGATTTGCTTAAATTTTTCTGGATTCTTTTCAGGAGCACCAATAAAGTCAATAATATAATCAATTTTTTGAGGAAGTTTTTTATTAACTTCTTCAAAGTTAGTTACATCAGCTTTGATATTAGTAATTTGTGGATATAAAAGTTGATTTTTTCCCGAACGAGAAACTATATATAAATTAGCCTCGGATTCTTGTGAAATCCATTCTTGAGATACATTTCTACCGATATATCCATTTCCACCTAATAATACAATATTTGTCATACTATAATTCTCCTTTAAAGCATTTTAAGCCATTATATATCCTAAGATAATAAAAAGCAACGAATATATTATTATAAATCATAAATAGCACACAAGGTATGTTACACTATAGTAAGTGTCGCAATACTCCTATTATGCGACACTTTGTAAATCGGTATTTTATGCCCTATTTTCAATAATTAAGGTGAAATTTATGCAAATTAAAGAAATGAGTCAAAAACAAATTACTAAGCGTTTATCGGAACTTCCTGACTTTGTTAGAAACTTTTATGATACTCATAAAATAGATACTCAACCAACTACTAATGCAATGTATTTATTAGAAATCAACAGCTTTTTTACATGGCTGCGCACACATACTAATCCTGATTATACTGAACCGTTATCTGCAGCATTATCTAATAAAGATATTACTATTGATACTTTAACTAAATTAGACACTATGGATATAAACAATTACATTTATTCATTAAGCACTACCGAAACCTTTTATGGTACATTACCAACCACAGGAACCATAAATCACACTATCAGCGCCCTAAAATCTTTCTTTAGGTATCTTTGTGAGGAATCCGAAGTTGGTCCATCACGCAAGCCATATTTAGCATATAATCCCATGGCAAAAATAAAGATGAAGAAAGATACTGCTACTCTTAACTATCGCCATAAAAAAATTGAATCCCAGTTATTTGTTGGCCGAGAACAAGATCTGTTAGCTTTTATAGATGAATATTACGAAAAAATAATAAAAACTCCACAAGCTAAAAGTAAATTCAAACGTGATAAAGAACGAGATTTAGCAATAATTGCCCTTCTTTTAGCATCAGGATTGAGAGTTTCAGAATTAGTTAGTTTAAATTTAAAAGACTTAAAATTAACTGATACTCACGGTCAAGTATCAATGATCAGAAAAGGAAATCATGCAGACACTGTTGGCATTGTCCCTTGGTCTATTCCCTACCTTGAGCAATATTTAAGTATCAGGAGCAAGCGCTATAATGCTTCTGATGATGAAAAAGCCCTATTTGTAACTCCAATTAAAGGAAAAGCAACTAGACTTACTACAAGGTCTATTCAGCGTATGGTAAAGAAATACACTCAAGCTTACGGTCGTCCTTCTACTCCTCACAAGTTCCGCCATACTTTGGGAACTGAACTTTATGAACAAAATAAGGACATTGTTGCAGTTTCCGAGCAATTAGGTCAAACTAGTACTTCTGCTACTGACTTATATACTCACTTAGGTGAAGATAAGCTTCATAATGATTTAAGCCATATCGGTGAAAAACAAGTTCATGTTAAGTATTTGAAGAACAAATGAAAATTACAAAAGCCAATCAACAAAAGTTGATTGGCTTTCTTGGATAGCTAATTCATGCTATAATTAATTTGCCTAAAGATAATTATTATCGATAGTTAGGTTGAGAAATTAGCTTTAGTGCTACTATCCCAGTGCGTGCGAGGCACTGCCAACCAGCACATAAACAAAAAGTTTCCGTAATTGGTCACCTATTTGTTCAAATTAGGAAGGCGAAATTTCTGACCTGCACTATCATTATTATATCAAATAAAGCAGCTTTAAATCTTACTATTGTTGATTTAAAGTTGCTTTTTCATTTACTCATTTTTAAAACCTGTTAATTATTGCCTTTTCTTAGATTATTTATTTCATCCTTAGTTAAGTTAGTTTGCTTTTTTGCATCAGCAATATTCTTTTCATTTAATTGAAGAATGCTGACACGCTTTTCTAACGTTTCTTCACTGTATTTGCAACAAGCTCTTCAAATCTAGATGGGTCATTGTTCTTTTGACCATCTAAAAGAATATTTAGATAATCATCTCTTGATTCTTTGTCTGGCTTAATGTTTATAACTGGATAGCCTTTTTCTGCTAACGCAAAATTCATTAATAATCTAGCAGTCCTACCGTTTCCATCTCTAAATGGATGTATCGTTACAAACTTAAAATGCAAGTCTGCAGCATATTTGACAGGATGCAAAGTATCCTTAGCAGTTCTAGACCAGTCTATTAAGTCATTCATCTTTGGTTCAATATCAAATGGTTCAGCATAAGGGCTAAATTTAACTCCAGCAGGATGAACTTCAACTTCTCTATATATACCGCCCCACTCTGGATTAGACTTGGTTAGGACTATTTTATTTATGTCTCGTATGATGATTTGAGTTAAAGAGGCATCTCTATTAGCTAAATCAAGCGTGTAGTCGTAAGCTTGAGCTAAATCTAATGCAGCTAAAATATCTCTAATAGATTCTCCACCACTAGTTACACCCCTATTAATTATTTCTTCTATTTCGAATCTGCCTAGTTTGCTGCCTTCAATTGCATTAGACGACCAAACATGCTCAATACGAATATCCTGATTTAACAAATCTGATTGTTGTTTATCTAAAGAGCGATATTTATCAATCTCCTTACGTAAATTTGACAGTTTATCTTCATTATTAATCATATCTTTCCCCTGTACTTCTTTATTACTATCTAACTTTATAATACTCAACTTTTATATAGAAAGCAGCCCTGAAGGTAACGTATTAAGTACAATTTAGGTGGAAAAAAGCCCTAACGATAATTATTGCATTTACATAAGCACCTAAATACAATAAAATCATTAGGTGCTTATATAAATATATTTATCCTAATCAGTCCTAACAGTATTTTCAATTATATAGACTGGTTTAAAGGTTTAAAATTATTTGTCAGCTTTTCGCTTACACCGAATAAGTGAGATATATAACTAAATTATCACTAAGGCTTTGTAAAGGCGTGATACATATGAAAGGAAAAATCGACATGAGTAAAATTGATCAATATATTACTAAACGTAAGAAGCAAAGTATTGTTTTTGCTAAGAAATACAAAGAAGAAAATCAACAATTACAAATAGCAGTTAAGGTGCGTAACCTTCGAGATAAACTTGGTATGACACAGCATGAATTTGCTAAACTAGTAGATAAGCCATAATCAACAATTGCAAGAATTGAAAGTGAAAAAATGAATGTATCAATCAGTGTTTTGAATAAAATTTATGTTGATAAAATTTTAAGAATCACTAAAGTGATATTTCAAAAAGATAATTAGTTTTTTAATTAAGTTCTTTTTAAAATACTCATTAAGCGATTAAATATTTCAATTAAAATTATTGCTACGTATGTATATACAAGAAAGAAGGATAAAAAATGGAAACTCTTCTGCAAGTCGTTTAAATAAAAATATTAAGGTACAAAAATGGGAGAATTTGTACTAGACGTTACAAACTCTCCCGATTCTGAACATGTAATGATTAAGGTTACTGAATTTCTAAAAAAGAATTCAACTAAACTATAAATGTAATAGTTCGCATTAAAGTGCTGATATGAACCCTAAAATTAGAACATATTATAAATAGACTACCTTAAAACTATATTTCGAAATTCTATCGGAATATGGTTTTTATTATTTCAAATTCTTATAAAAATCTTCATCAACAGGCTCATACCATACATTTTCTTGTCCTTCTCCAGGAACCATAAATGCTAAGTGTGAGAACCATGAATCAGGAGCAGCTCCATGCCAGTGCTTAGTATTGGCTGGAACAAAGAAACTATCGCCTGGAAGAAGCTCTACTGGATCTTGTCCTTCAAGTTGGACATAACCGCGTCCGCCCACTGCAATAAGCATCTGACCGCCGCCTTTAGTAGCTTTATGTTCATGCCAATGATTAATTACACCAGGTTCAAAAGTAACATTATGAATTGGAAATGGAGCTTTAGTTACTTCTGCCAAATAGCTTTTTCCAGTAAAGTACTTGGCAAAAGCATCATTTGATTCGCCAATTGGAAAAATCATGCTGTTAGCATAAGCAGATTTTTCATCTTCTGCACTTTCATTTTCATTCCAAACTTCTTTTGGCAATCTAAATGCACCCCATGCAACTGGCCAGCCTGCATAAAAAGCAGCATGAGTGATAATTGCAGCAATTTCTTTACGAGTAATGCCGTTCTTTTTACCAATTTCAAGGTGAGCCTTTAGTGATGAATCGACTAATCCTCTACCAATGAATACTGAAATAGTAATAATTGAGCGAGTTTTTTGGCTAATATCATCATTTGCCCAATTTTCTCCAAATAAAATATCATCATTAAAGTGGGCAAATTCCGGAGCAAATTTACCTAAATTATCTCGTCCTGCAGTTTGATGAATTTCTGTCATAAATTTTACCTTCTTTTTTATCAGATTTTTATTTGTTTTTCTTTTATAGACTTAGTGTATATCCTTTTAATAATAATTAAAAATACTAATAATTAATACTGCAGTATAATTATTACTTATAGTTGACAACAAAAATATAGGGCTAATCACTATTTGATTATCCCTACTAAAAATTCAGTTCAAACTATTTTCTTCAATCCAACTATCAACCTGATTATCATTATTAAAAACTATTCCTTTTTTAATATCAACATTTTGATAATTGTTTTCCTTTACTGTTCTTTCGATATTTGATTGCGACCAGTCATAACTTGAACCTCCTGAAGTTGCAAACATAGCTAAAGTCTTGCCATTTAAGTCAAGTTCATCAATAATTTTAGCAATGAGACGTGGCGGAATTCCCCACCAGATTGGATGAGCTAAAATAATTGTGTCGTAATCTTGAGTACTTGGTAAATCTTCAACAATATCTACTCGCCCATCGTGCATTTGCTTTTGTTCAACTGTGGCACGTGTTGTGGGAATAGTCCAATTCAAGTCTTCTACTGTATAATGAATCTTAGCTTTGATTTCATGCACATCTGCGTTTAGTTTTTGTGCTACTAAGTCAACATAATGTTTAGTATGATTTTGCGGTGAAAAGTACAAAAGTAATGTTTTGCTCATAAGTTACCTCCTAATTAGTATAATCGTTGTATTTACTTACATTTTATAAGCAAAATTTGAAATAATCAAATATCATTTTCTTCTGATTAACTATGATTAATAATTATATTGGGGGAAAAACTCCTTTCTTTAGCAAAAAATTAATTCTCCTAAAGAATTTTTACTGAAAATATACTAGAGAAAGCTCGGGATTTCAATCCCGAGATGAATCCAGCAATCTAAGTGACAAGTTTTGTTTTAAAAAATCTACAATTTTAAGCTTTTGTTCGCTTTTTCCTCCTATTCTGTTTTGGTATAATTTAAGAATAATATCAAGAAAGGAGGCACAAAAATGCTTGCTGGAATCAAGTTAAGACTATATCCAAATAAAAAACAACAATGACAATTATTTCAAATGTTTGGTAATGACCGTTTTATTTGGAACCAGATGCTTGCCATGATGAATGAGCGTTACAAGAATAATCATCATTTGCCATTTTTAGGTAAATATAAGCTAGATATTTTGTTAAAACCTTTAAAACATCAATATAGCTTTCTAAAAAACAGTGATTCTTCTAGTCTTCAAATAGTTAATGCTAATTTGAATCAGGCTTGGAAAAATTTCTTTGACAAGTCAATCCGTGCAAGAAAGCCAAAATTTCATTCAAGAAAGTCAACTAAGAACTCTTATACTGGCAAGTCAACTGTTCGTGTTATTGGCAGGCGATATTTGAAATTGCCTAAACTTGGCTATATTAAGACTAGCAAAACTGGACTTTTGAAAGATGCCAAGATCAAGCGATATACAGTAAGCTTAGAACCAACTGGAAAGTACTACATTTCTTTTCAAGTAGAAGTTGAAAAGAAAGAGCTACCTAAGACTAACAAAGAAGTTGGGATTGATATTGGATTGGCTGATTTAGCCATTCTTTCAAATGGTATCAAGTATGATACTTTTGATGGTTCTTATTTTGATAAGAAGGCTATTGAATGGCAAAGGAAATTCTCAAGAAGACGCTATTTAGCTCAAAGACTAGTCTTGCAAGATAAGAACAAAAAAATACCCAATCCAAGAAGCTTAGAAAGCTTCAAGAATTGGGAAAAAGCACGGGTCTTAAAGGCAAGATACCAAGATAAAGTCAAAAATCAAAGAAAAGACTATCCCCATAAAGTTACAACTGAACTAGTCAAAAACTATGATGTGATTGCAATCGAAGATTTGAAAGCCAAAAATCTTCAAAAGAATCACCATTTGGCTAAATCTATTAGTAATGCAAGTTGGAGAATGTTTAGAATGATACTTGAATATAAGTGTGAATGGTACGGCAAAAAGTTAATCATTGTCAATCCAGAAAACACTTCAAGGATCTGTTCAAATTGCGGATTCAATAGTGGTGAGAAGCCACTGAATATTCGTGAGTGGAGTTGCTCAAAATGCAAGGCTCATCATGATCGAGATATTAATGCGGCAGTTAATCTCCTAAATAAAGCAAAGCTAACTGGCTAAGGACTAGCCAAGGTAAATAGGCAGGTTCTGTGAGTTAGGTATGAGACCTTCTGGACATCAGAAGCTAATTCTCTGTAAGAACCTAAACACTACCTGCTGTTCCCAGAAACTCAGGAATTCATTCCCGATGTAGTTCATTGTATAATTAGAAAAGAAAAGGAGCTAATTATAACTACTCATGAAAATAAAAAAACTACTTACTTTATCTACTATGTTAGTATTAGGAATTTCTCCAGCTTTCATTAATAATCAAATTCAGGTTAATGCTGAAACAATAAAATCAAAAAATACATTTACTTTAGAAATCCCTGCTTACATTTATAAAAAAGATGGAAAACAAACACATGTTGATGAAATAACTGATGCAAACGGCAACTCAGTTAAATTAAAACAAACTGGGGATGTTACTTTAATTCCTAAAGGAACTAAACTGCAATACTTCGGTAAGCCTGTATCGCTAAAAACCTATATTAATACTTCCCAACAAACAAGCAACGGTGACTTAAAAATGTACTTTAATATTGGTCACGGCTACTACATTAATGCTAAAAACGTCGGTATAACAAATGGACCTACTAACATCACTCTAGATCATAATTCTTATATTTATAATTCTAATGGTAAACGTAATAAACACGCAAAAACCATTAAGAAGAATACTACATTAATTGTCCCTGGGAAGTTTCAAAAAATTACTAAGCCAACAAAGTATTACTCAGAATACCTGTCTTCATCAGGAATAAAATTTGTTGACTGGCAAAAAAGACATCGCTTTTTCTTAAAATATACAACTATTAACGGTAAGCAATTTTATCAAATTGGTAAAAATCGCTACATCAAGGCCAATAATATAATTTATCTTGATGGAAAACCTATGTACACAAATGCTAAGGAAACTACAATTGTACTAAAAAGCGGTCAGCAAATTGTTAATATGAATTCCAATTCAGAAAGTGGTCACTATTATCATAAAGGACAAAAACTTAAAGTTGATAAATACGTTTCTACCTTTAGAGGCTATCCAAATGACTTTTGGTTTAAAACCGGAATTGAAGATGGTGTTTTCTATCATGTAAAAGGAACTAAGGATAATTGGGTATGGGGTCGCGTATCTGAAGTAAATGTTAAACGTAATATTGAACCTATAAATCTGCCTAATACTAAAAATACTTTCATGCAGTTTAAACCTGGGATTCCTAAAGGAATTATTTACAACAAAAATGGTGAACCAAAATATTCTAATAAATTCTATAATGCGGAAAGCACTAATTATTATAAATTTGGTTATTATCCATTAGCGGTAAAAGAATTAAAATATATTTACGTAGCCAAAGATAAAAAAGCGGAACTCTTTTATCATGTGCAATTAACTGGGGATGATTTATATCTTTCTCTAGTTAACAAAGATGGGAATCAAATTTCTACAGATCCATCAATTAATGATTTTTATTTAAAAGCTGACAATCTTCAGTACGTTGCTGGCATTAAGTTAAAGCCTATCAATACACCTCAAGCTAAAAATTAAGACAAAAGTATTTCTATGACATCATGGAAATACTTTTTTAGTGCTTCTGAAGTTCATTCTCCACATCCTTATTCTCCATCTCTACTCCATTCTCCAATTTTTCTCCAATGCTTTATACTGGTGAAAAGAAGCATAAATGGTTAGACTATCTTTCCAATCGGTATGAAAGTACACTAGGTAATTGAGCTAAGTTTTAATAAAGAAAGAGATCTAGCCATTATAGCCTTATTATTAGCTTCTGGGGTACGTGTATCTGAACTAACACGATTAAACATAAAAAAATTAAATTTACGTGAGCGTAGCATTTTGGTGGTAAGGAAAGGGAATAAAAAAGATGCTCCATTAATTGCTGATTGGGCTATCCTTTATATTCAAAACTACTTGAATATTAGAACTCAAAGATATGCTCCAGACAAAAGTGAAAAAGCTTTATTTTTAACTAAATATGCAGGTAAGGCTAAACGGATAGCTACTAATACAATTGAGCGATTCGTCAGCATGTATTCAGAAGTCAGAAGCATTTCCAGACAGTAATAGAACTACACCTCAAAAATTACGTCACTCATTAGCACAAAATTATACGAGGAATCAAAAGATGTAATGGTGGTAGCTACTCAATAGGACATACAGGAATTTCAGCAACAGACCAATATATTCAGCAGACTAGAATTGACAAACAACGCAGTGAATTGAATAAAACTAAGTAACAAAAAAAGCTTTATGCACACTTGTTGTATTATACAAATACGTAAGTAGATAGGAAAGACAAGTATTAAACTTGTAATGCTACTATAAACACTAATACTTAGTAAATATTGAATTTGGCTTTCATAGATTTAAATTATGTAAATAATGTTTTGATACCCAAGCTAGTACTAAATATATTTTTGTACCAACGCACATGTTGTAAATCAGATATATTAATTAAAGTCCGGATAATCATAGCAAACTTATAAAGTACAATTTACGAATATGTTACATAAGTAGAAATACATCAGATTAGCATATTTTTATTACTTTATCTATAATTTCACTTTTATATTTGGATAAAAGAGTAATTTTAATCAAACATGTTTATTAGATGATTTAATCCTCTCTTTAGCAAACAACAATTAAAAACGGTTCGAAAATTTAACAATTTCATATATTGTTAAATCTTCGAACCATACTTTTACCATTTGCCTTTTTGAAAATAGCAAAATAAAGAATACAGATTTCCTGAGAACTCAATTTTATTGTCTTCAAAAAACTACTTAAATAAATGCATAATTAAACTTATAATTTGGCCCCCAAGATCCTTTAGCAATTTCAAATTGTATTTGAGCTAAGTCCTCAAATACAGCTTTATGACTCTTTGCAAAAGCTTTATTTAATTTTATGTTTTTTGAATGCGCCTTTGCCTGTTTAGGAGTTCTATGTTTATAATTCCAAGCTGCATGTGCTTTTTGAGGAGTTCGATAGCCATACCTTGAGAATCATCTAATACTTTCTGAGATTCAGCATCTACGACAACATAACGTTTATAGGTATTATCCATTGGAATTACTTTAACTTTTTTAGCCATTAATTATCCTTCTTTCTCTAACTGCCTAAAGTATAACAAAGCTAATAAGCTAAAAATGAAAATTCACAACTTTTTAAACTTCATACAACCAAAAAAGTCTGTTGATATTTATACCAACAGACTAATATTTAAATATCTTTAATCGTGGATTAGGTTTCTCTGGATATGGACTATCAAATAAGTTACTTCTTCATCAGTTATCTTTATACGATACTTTTTCTCAAGAAACTCCATAATTTTAATTGCTACTTTAGTTGCTCTCGGATAAGAATTAACGACCATCTGATACATTGCATCATCATCTGAATCTAATTGCTGGCCACGTAAGATTCTTTGAGCAAAGAACTTAATATGCGTTAACAATCGCTGATAATTTATTGAACTAGGATCTAGGCGTCCCTCATTATGCAAATTTATAATACTCATTAAGCTACTAATAATCTTAGTAACTTCCATGCTGTCTGCATCATTAGATTTAGATTCTGCATTAATTATATGGAACGCAATACTGGCAGCTTCTTCTCTAGGCAATTCAACGTTAAGTTCTTGGTTAATTAACGAGACAGCCCATTCACCTATTTTAAACTCTTCCGGATAATAGCTTTGGACGTCCCAATAGAGTTTATTCTTAAAAGTTATGCCCTCTTTTAACCTATCAAGGGAGAAGTTGATGTGATCCATCAGTGAAAACGATAAAGACTTGTTTAATGAGTTATCAAAAACTTTAGTTGCTTTTTGTACAATTTTTCTAGTTACTTCTACAATTTCTGGAGAGACATTAGTTAACATTTCTTCCATTTGTTGTATTTCAGGACTAGTAACTGGTACAAAGACTTGATTGACATCATCGGAATCAATTTTAGCGCCTGCTTTTTTACCATATCCTATGCCTTTTCCAAGAACAATTAGTTCTTGTTGATCATCGTTAACGCAAAGAACAACACTGGTATTCAATACTTTTTTAATAACTAGCCCCATATAATATTCTCCCCTATAAGTTAATTCATTAATAATCTTATAGTTTTTCGCCGTTGGTAGCAATTACATTCTTGTACCATTCAAAAGAATCTTTCTTAAGGCGTTTGCCTGTTCCATTGCCCTCATCATCTAAATCTACATAAATAAAGCCATAACGTTTACTCATTTGTGAGGTACCTGCACTAACTAAATCGATAGGTGCCCAACTAGTATAGCCTAAAAGATCAACACCATCATCAACTGCTTTCTTCATTTCTGAAATATGCTCTTTAAAGTAAGAAATTCTATAGCCATCATGAACTTTGCCATCTTCAACTTTATCAGTTGCACCCATACCATTTTCTACTACAAATAATGGCTTTTGATAGCGATCATAAAGCTGGACTAGAGAAGTTCTTAAACCGACAGAATCAATTGACCAACCCCAAGCTGTAGTCTTCAAATATGGGTTTTTCCCACCAACGACTGTATTTCCTGCAGTCATTTCTAAAGTTGACTCGTCTCCTGCTTCTAGCATCGACATGTAGTAGCTAAATGAAATGAAGTCTACAGTATTTTCTTTTAAAATATGTTTCTCTTCTTTAGTTATATCAAGATTAATATTGTTTCTTTCAAAGAAGCGTAACACTAATTTAGGGTATTCGCCTTTTGCTTGTACATCGGCTGGGTAGTAGTTCATCAGGTTTTTATTTTCAGCTGCCAGAACGTCTTCAGGTTTCGCAGTAGCTGGGTATGTAGTTAACTTAGTCAACATACATCCAACTTGAGAGCCTGGAATGATTTCATGAGCTAGTTTGGTAACCATAGCTGATGCTATAAATTGATTGTGTAAAGCTTGATATTCGTCTTGAAGTAGATTATCTGACTTATCTGGAATAATACCAGCTGAAGTAAACGGATGGCGAGTTACACTATCAATTTCATTAAAGGTTAGCCAATACTTAACATCTGAATAATTATCAAAGCAAACTTTAGCAAATTTAACGAAATAATCGATAATCTTCTTATCGGCCCAGCCGTTATATTTAACTGCTAAATGGAGTGGCATTTCATAGTGAGAAAGTGTAACTAAAGGTTCAATATTGTATTTTCTTAATTCAGCAATTACATTTTTGTAGTACTCAATACCACGTTGATTAGGTGTATCTTCATCACCATTAGGGAAAATTCTAGTCCATGCAATTGAGAATCTTAAAGTTTTAAATCCTAATTCCGCAAATAGCTTGATGTCTTCTTTATAGTGGTGATAGCCGTCAATACCTCTACGTTTAGGGTAAATGTCTGTCGAGAAGTCTTTCATTGCTTTAGCAATATCTTCCGAACTAACAGTAACATTCTTCTTATAGTCTTTGACATCAACGTTAGGTTTATATGTAGCTACATCAGCTACTGACATTCCTTTTCCGTCTTCATTCCATGCACCTTCTACTTGGCTGGCAGCAACAGCTCCACCCCAAAGGAAGTCTTTTCTAAATCCCATAATCTACCTCCGTTATTAGTTATGCATTAGCTAATGAGCCAGTCATATTTTCTGATTGTTCCGCTACTTCAGGAAATGTAAGTTTTTCATCGTGATATTCGGTAACAATCATCATTGTAGTTGGATCAAAGCCCTCTTTTTTAATGTTATCAAGGTCAAATTCAATTAATGTGTCACCTTGTTTTACATGATCGCCTTGTTTTACTTTAACGTCGAAGTAATTGCCATTTAACTTAACAGTATCTAAACCAATATGGAATAAGATTTCAGCTCCGCCATTAAGTTTCATGCCTAATGCGTGACCAGTTTCATAAACCATTAAAATCTCACCATCGGCTGGAGCAGTTAATTTACCCTCGCTTGGCTTTACAGCAATACCTTCACCTAAAAGACCTTGTGAGAACACATCATCATTTACTTCACTCAATGGAATAACTTCACCTTTAACAGGAGCAACTAAAGTATCTGTCTTAGTTTCATTTTTTGCTTCAACTGGATCTTTCCATGCAAAGATACCAATAATGAATGAAAGAACAATTGAAACAGCAAACATAATAATAGCTTTAATCAAGTTTGATGGATCTGATTTATCAACATACATTGGTAAACTTGCAAGACCTGGGCCTACTAAAGCAAAAGCCTTAATACCGAGTAATCCAATAGCACCACCGCCGATAAAGCTAGATGCCATAACTGTAGCCATTGCACGTTTATGTTGAAGAGTAATACCGTAAATAGCTGGTTCAGTAATACCAAATAATGCTGAAATACCTGCTGAAATAGCAGTTGAACGTAATTTAGAATCTTTGGTCTTAATTGCTACAGCAAAAGCCATACCACATTCTGACATGTTGTGTGCTAATGAAGCTGGAAGATAAAGCAATTCTTTGCCAGTTTCACTCATTGAAGCAACTGCATAAGGAATCAAAGCTTTGTGCATACCCATTGAAACCATGATTGGAAGTAATGCTGCCAAAAGTGCAGTAGCCACAAATCCAAAGTGAGTAAACAAGAACATAATTACTGCAGTTAAGCCAACACCGATGTAGTAGCCGATAGGTCCTAAAACGATTAAAGTAGCAATTACAGTAATCGACATACTTAAAAGTGGTACAAAGAAGATTCTAATTGGTTTAGGACACCATTTAGTAATCCACTTTTCTAAGAATGCGTAGAAGAATATTGCTAAGATTGCTGGGAATACCTGTGATGAATAAGTAATGTTGGTAATATGAATACCAAACAGGTTTATCCCCTTGCCTAGAGCTGCAACCATATCTGGTAGAACTAAAGCACTAACAGACGATACAGCAACTAGTTCATTGACCTTTAACTTCTTTGCTGTCGTAAAAGCAACCAAAATAGGCAAGAATGTTAATGGAGCTGAACCAATAAAGTTCAAGACTTGATAAAGTGCACCTTTTTCATTCATCCATCCTAGCATACCGAAAAGCATTACTAAAGCTTTCAATACACCACCACCAGCAATTGCTGGTACTAATGGCTGGAAGATAGCTATCATGTAGTCTAGAGCTACTTGATACCATTTTTGCTTTGGAGCATTACCTGCTGCAGCTTTATTACTATTTAAATTACCTAGAATTTTATTAGCTGCATCAAACATTTCAACAACATTATTACCAATAATTACTTGGCATTGTCCTGAAGCATTAACAGCTCCTAAAACTTCATCAACTTTTTTAAGAGCATCTAAATCGGCCTTATCATAGTCTAGCAATGAAAATCTTAATCTAGTTGAGCAATGAATCAAATTAGCAATGTTGTCTTTACCGCCAACGTACTTGATTATCTGCTCTGCACTTGCATTATAATCAACCATTTATTTTTCCTCCCTTTTTAAGAAAAAACAAAAGGATCCAAAAACAATGCATCCAAAAAAGTATTTCTTGGATAGCATCATTCTCAGATCCTGCCTAATTCAATAGTTACATGTCTTTAAATGATTAATGTTAACTTTTTTAACTTACATTATATATTGTAACCGCTTACTTAATATTTAGCAAGGGCTTTTTAGCATTTTTGTCTATAAATAATTCTGAGTTAAAAAATCGGCTTTAGAGGGGATGTTACAAAAGCAAAAAATATCCAGGGCAAAACCCCAGGTCTTTTTTAGTATCATATTTGACATAAACATCAATTCTTAAAATATTATTTTTATTAATTATACAAGCACTTATAGGTAAAACCCAATTGCATATTTTCACATTTTATTTTTTGCCAAATTTATTAGGATACTGTTACAGCAAATTTCACCTGCTCTTTTGTCCAGCCTCTAATTGCTTTTCGTTTAAAATTATATCGAGTATGGCTATTTTTTACTGACAAAATAGAAGATATTTTTCTATTGTCCCAATTTGATGGACTGAGTTTGAAATGATTCATAATCATCGTCTTAGTTAGTAAATCATCTGCAGTAATGTTAGGATTCTTAATCAAATCCTTGATAGTATCCAGTGTCAAACTATATCGTTTTCCTTGATTGTCCCTAAAGGAATATCTTCCACCAGATGGAGTAAGCTCTTTAATTATGCTTTGGCTACGACATTTTGAATAGATTTTATTAGTTTACTCATCTTAATAATAATTATCATTTTCAAATGGAACCAGTTTAAAGGATGGTTTATTAACTATGCTTAAACGATCTTTGATATGTTTTACCACACTAGGCTTAAATGCATGTTTTGACAATACTTCAGTGTTCTTTGTATCCAATGTCCTTTCAGACGCAGAGTAGTTTACTTCTACTATGTCTGATGCCAAAACACCCATATTATTCTTTTGTTTTGCAAGCATTCTGGTGATTTGGTCACGAATTTTTATGGCCTGTATCCCAGTTTGTGGTGCTACTTGAGCAGAAGTAAGGTATCCATGTTTATTTACGATTTTCTGAATATTACTAATATCAGATTGCTTAACACTTGCTAACACAGTTTTTTTATCTTTTATAACGGCTCTGGTCTTTATTTCTTGTGGATCACGTATATTTTTCTTCCAAAGATCTAAAGCTTTTCGATAATTTAAATTGTAATTTCGGCAAAATTCAATGAGAGATAAGAACTGAGTTCTGTTATAAGTTAACTTGTGAAAACCTTTAAATTTAAAGGGAATTTTTCTGCTATGTAGTAATTTTTCCGGATTACGATGGCCTCGAAACCATCGATCTTTTACCGTTTTCGAGTCTATTCCATTATCTTTTCCAAAGTCTTCAAGATAGTAATAAGTCTTGCCTTTGTAATTAGTTTTAACTTTGTTACCCATAGGATCACTTCTATAGTAAGAATTAGTCTTGGCTCAAATTTATACTATTTCAGCGTAGTAACGATTAATTTAGTTCATTGCTGAATTAAAATCATTGTAATCAGATTCGGGTCTTTCTTCAGAAAAAACCACTTTTAAGACGTGAGCAAACTTATCAAAACTATAGATTTGCTCAAATTCTTCGTGCTCAACAGTAAATTTAATAGTATCAGCTTTTGCTTTAAGCTATAACTCTTGAACGTTTAAATCAATTTCTTGCGTATGATTGTTAGGATGTGTTTCCTGGAAGTGCTGTGATGGAGTTAGTGCAATGATATTTTCACGATAACCAGCAAGTTCAATAAAACTATGTTGAGGGAAAATATGGTGCATTTGAGTAGCTTTTCCGCTTAAAATCTTTAGGTACATTCATCATACGCATTAATTCTCTAACTGAGAACACACGGTCATCAACAGGATGAACTGTATTTTGACTAGCAAGAATAATATTTCTAGTATGAATAACATTTCTTCTTGCGCTCTTGCTCCTACTAAATAACCTCCACCGGGATTCTTAAAATCAGCAAAGCTTAATGCTGCAATCTTTTTATCCGGAAATTGCTCACGTGCATTAACCATTGCTTGAGGCGTACCAATCGATTGATAAATAATCTCTGTATCTGGATTATTAAATTTATCCTTGTCACTTTCTTGGTAAACAATACTATTAGCAATTGATTCGTTTATCTCTTTTTCCCACTTTTGTTCCATATCTTTATTATGCTTCAAAGCCTGTAATGCATATTTATCAAAAAATCCCATGTTTACTTCTCTTTCCTTAAATAGTTAATTCTTTAACTACTTTATTATAGTTAAATTGTAGAATACTTTATAGATTAATATTTTTGCATACAAAAAATCTAAAACTTTACGTTTTAGATTTTATCTATTATTTTATTACATACATTAAACCAAATATCTCAACCAAAGTGAGCCATCATCAAACTTTTGTACCGTTTCAAGCTTCAATTTTATAGGTTTTTCATTTTCAGCTCGTCCATCAAATAAACTAGGCTGATTAATTCTACCATCAATTGCAGGTCCTATTACTAAACTAACTTCATCAATTAAGCCAGCTTGTAAAAATCCTCCATTAATTTTTCCGCCACCTACAATAGCTACTCTTTCGACATTAAATTCATCTGCTAAGATTTTCATCGCACGAGTTAAATCAATTTTGTCTTTTCCAGTTGCAATCCAAGATATTCCCTGTTTATTCAAGTAGGACGCATATTCTTGACTTGCTTGTTCACTCATCAAAATTAAATGTGGCTTAATTGCGTCGTGATCATCCCTCCACAACAAAGTACCATGAGTATCTGTAACAATTTCGAATTTGTTTGAGTTACTATTTTTCTTAAAAGCTTCATGTCCAATTGGAGTAGCATCTTGTGCCTTAAACAAATCCCCATCAGTTAATTCAGTAGCTGCAGTAACTTTTCCGCTGATTCTTGTTGGGGCATTAATTTCATCTAAGGCTTCATAATAAGTATTGTTACCTGGAATTTGGGCAGTCATTCCGCAATCAATTCGCCCATCAATTGACATCATCATATGACAAATAATATAAGGTTTATTCATAATTTCAATCTCTTTCTATTAATGTTGAGTTTATTATAAAGAATATTTTTACTAATGATAAATACTTATTGATTCTGTTGAGCAATAGCTTTTAGTTATGCTAAAACAATACTTATGCTAAACAACTCCTATTAACAGAATATTCTAATACCAATTTTATATTTTAAATATAAATTGTATTAATAATATTTATTAAATTATTGATATTATTTATTATTCAAAAAATCTTCCCATCAGTTATAACTTAGCTGAAAAAATAGCGGAACAGTAAGTTCCGCTATAATATAGTCTTAATTTATATTAAAAATAAAGATAATGCATGATGCTAGTAAAGAGTTTATATAAATTTTTAAGCCACATTAACTCCAACATTACTATTAATTTCGTCAATTGCTGTTCTTATCTTTTTCCAAGTTGTTATATCAGCTCCAAAAAGTTCCGAAATTGTACCATAATTTATAAATGGAGACTCTTGGAGCACATGCATATCAGTCAATGTACCATTTTTAACGATATACTCAATAATCTCATTTATGAAGTATATTTGTTGTTTATTTAATTGAACTTTATCCAAATACTTACTAAATGCTTTTTTAGCAGCATTCATATTCAATCCAACTATACTACGTATAAATTGTCCTGGAGTTTTATTGCCATATTCTTTTTGATATTCTTCCTTAGTACCTAATTCTTTCCATAGAATTTTTTCTAATCGAACCAAGTCTTGAGTACTTAAAGGTGCGTTATCTTTAACTTTAAGAATTAATTCTTCACCTTGATGCTGCTTAATATAGAATTCAACCTTGGCTCTATAATTCTCCAAAGAGTTATTTTCAAGATTAGCTTCATGAATAGAAGTATCCAAAATACTATCAGCAAAATCAGTATGATAAATTATACTCTTTTTTGGTAAATATTGTATTAACTCCCTAATATTCTTTCTAATATATTCTAAATCTTTTATATTTGCCTGTTTTAGATAATCATCTTCCAATATGTACTCTATTAATTCAAATTTTTCTTTAACTTGTGGAATACTCGATAATTTCTTTAATTGAGAAACCTTATTACACAAGTCTGTTTTCAATCGACCATATGATTTTTCAGATATTTTAGCTAATTCCATCTTGTAAATTAAAGCATCGAATCGTAATGCATTAACTTCATCATCATCAGGTAAAATTAAAGGTGCCAATTCTTTTTTTATCCCTAAAATATCTTCATATGTTAGATTGTTATAATTTTCAATATTAGAAAATTTATCGACATATGCAAGATGTTGTTTAACAGCAAAATTTTGTCTATTTAATTCCTTAACTTTTTTAACTAAGCAATTAACTAGATTTTGTCTATATTTATCAAATTCCTTAATTTGATATGACTTTTCTTGTAGTTGTCGAACCAATTCTAACTTCAAGTTAAATAACGCACTTTGCAATGTTTCTTGAATTCCTGGTTCATTTCCTTTTTTCATACGAAAAAATTTAAAATTATCACAAAAATCAAAAATATAAAATTCCTGCTTATCTTTTCCATCCATTAAAAGAGGGCATATACGAGTCCCTCGACCAATCATTTGAAAAAACTTAGCTCTACTCATTACCTTTTTGAAAAATACTAAGTTCAAACATTCAGGAATATCAATTCCTGTGTCTAACATATCAACTGAAATAGCAATTTGAGGTAATTTTTTAGGATCTGAAAACTCATCAATTGCACTTTGGGAATAATTAGTATAATTATCAATTACCATTGCGTATGGCTGACCATTACTTTTTTTATAATACTGAGGATATTCTTCTTCAAAAACTTTCAAAATTTCTTCAGCATGTTGATGATTTTTAGCAAAAATAATGGTTTTACCTATTTTTTCTCCATAATTAACTTTTAATCCTTGTTCCATTACTTTATTTAAAACTTGACAAATTGTATCTCTATTAAATAACCATTTGTTTAGTTTACCGGAATCAATTTTTTTAGGTAATTTACCGTTTTCAGTGGTAAAAGTTTCTTCGTATTCTTCTTTTTCTTGCGATGTTAATTCGTCATAACTAATTCCATTTTCCATAAAGTTCAATTGAGTTTCAATAGACTTATATGGAACCAAATATCCATCTTTTACTGCTTGAGCAAGATTATATCCATAAGTCGGCACACCATCCTCTAAATTAAAAATAGAATAGGTATTTTTATCAATATCATCCTTTGGCGTAGCTGTTAATCCAACTAAAAGTGAATCAAAATAAGTAAATATATTTTTATACTTATTATAAATTGAACGGTGAGCTTCATCGACAATTATTAAATCAAAATGTCCAGCAGTATAGAGCTTTTTATTTTCATCATCTGTAGCACTATCAATTACATTCATCATTGTTGCATATGTTGAAAATACACAACGGGCATTATAGTTTTTCTTATCTTTTACTAAGTTTGTTGTTGATAAGCTAGGCAACAAATTAGTAAAACTTCTCTTTGCTTGAGTTACTAGTGCATCTCTATCTGCTAAAAATAAAACATGTTTAATCCAACCTGCATTTAGTAAAACTTTCACTAGTCCTACAGCAGTTCTAGTTTTACCTGATCCAGTGGCCATAACTAATAAAGCTTTACGTCTATTTTCATCAGAAAAACTTTCACATGTAGCTTGAATAGCTGCTTTTTGATAATAACGGCCTGCAATATTATTATCTACTTTAATATCGGCTAATGGTCGGCGAACCTTTTGTAAATTAAATAGCTTTTCTAAGTCACGTTTAGAATAAATAGATGACACTCGTCTTTCAGGATATTTATTATCAATAATTCGAGTTTCAAATCCATTGCTTAAAAATACAATTGGTCTTCGCCCATATTGTTTTTCTATTAAATCTGCATATAGCTTGGCTTGTTGACGACCAACAGCAACATCTTTACAAGTTCTTTTAGCTTCAATAACTGCAAGTGGTTGATACGCATCATCATATAATACATAATCAGCAAAACCCTTACCAGATTTATTTGGCATACCTTTAAGTTCTACTTCATTTACCCAATTCTCTCCTTCAACCCAACCAGCTTCTGCTAACATCGCATCTATATAAATCTTTCTAGTTTTATATTCTGAAATTCCAAATGGTTTGGGATTGTAAGTGTCTCTTTGGGCCTTTCTTTGAGCAGTCATTGACTTTTGCAAAGGTTTATTCTTATTAGTAAGAGTTTCCAAAGAAATTGTTGCCTCTTTAGCTATGTCAGGAATAAATTCTAATTGATATTTTCCAATAATTGATTTATCAAAGTCCTTTTTTTGATAATTGCTTCCATAACAATAATCAAGCATATCAAAAAAACTATGTAATGCTTTTAAACATAGAACTGCTTCATCAGATGTAACTTTTTTATTAGTATGTACTGCAACGTTTCCTAGACGACGAATTAGTTCTAATCCTTGCCAAGTAGTTTCATCAACAATATCTTTAAAATCTATTGTATTCATCAAAGTTACTAACTTATCTTGATATGGGGTTGTCAAATCTGCATCTACTGAATACATCCACTTTATTGCTAGTTCCATTGAACGTCGACAATTAATTATTGAACTTGCTGGTTCAATAGTAGCCATTTTCTCTGCCATTATTGCTATTTTTACAAAGTCTTTAAATTGTGACTCATTTAACAAATAATCAAAATTAGTCATACTTACTATCTCCCAATTTTATTTATAATTTTACTTAAAAGTTTTTTATTTAAGTATACTATATTTTCAAATTTTGATTTGTCGACTTGTTGGACGAAGTCAGCGAATTCATTTTGGAGTTCTAAAGGTGTCCTAATAATTTTTTGTTTATGTACATCGTTTCTATTCAGTGTAGGAACTCCAGCACCATTATAAAACCGCTCTAAGCGAAACATTTGTAATAAATACTGTAAATACACAATATTATTACCATGTGTGTCTACAGAAAATAAAGATGTATTTAATGGCCAATATTTACCATCTTCTCTATAAACATTGCCAATAGTTCCTGATCTACCTGTAATTATGCCATGCTTAGCTTTAAATTCAGTATGATATCCTAAAACTCCATTTGAACCAAAAACCGGAATATCACCATTTGAATTTCTTTTTTTAACAGGTAAATCATATCCTCTTTGTAATTTCACCACATTTATAAAAAAGTCTACTGGTTTATTTAATGAATTACAAATTGGATCTCCAAACATCTCGACAAATCGGGCTTTGATCAGTTCATCAAGTTTATTTAATTCTTGTAATTTTAAACTAAGTGATTTATTCACCATATTTAAAACAAATGCCATTTTTTTCTGTTCACTTAATGAAGGATAAGGAATTGTTACGTTTTCAAAATCCTTTTTTGTCACATGCTTCATTGTTGCACCATGTGTTAACTGCTTCATTTTACTTAAATTATATTTAACAGCGTATACAAAATAGTCTCTATTTATTTCTTTTTTATTAAATTCAACTTTAAAAATATGTTGATTTAATAAAGCTTTTCCACCATTCCAAACATATATTCCGAGACTTGCAGACCAAGAAATTAACACATTACCATTATTTATCTCAATATTAGCTGGATACTTTCCATTATAGTAACCTTTATCCTCTACACTTCCCGTCAGATCCTGGATACGAATAATTGGTAATCCCTTACTGCCACGGTCTTTAGGTTTAAATGCATAACCATTAGTATATGTTGCAATATCTCCTAATTTAGTATAAGTTCTATTCAATTCTTCCCCTACAAACCTGAATTTGCTAGGATATATATTTTCTATGAGCAGCTTTTACATTATTTTGATTAACAATTGCATATTGCATTGTAGTATCTATTTGTGAATGACCTAAAATCTTCTGAACTTGTTCAATAGGCATTCCTTTATCAATAGCTCGTGTAGCCATACTTCGTCTAAATTTATGAGGATGAATTCTATGTAAATGTAATTTTCTTCCAAGTTGACGGAGTCTAATTTCTACTCCGCTAATCTTTAAACGATTATATGGTTTATCTAATGATACAAATAAAGCTGGATTATTATCTTTTCTGGTCTTCAAATAATTAATGAGATGAATTTTGGACTTAGCATCAAAATATACTCGTCTCTCTTTATTTCCCTTTCCAAATACAATACATTCACGTTCAGAGAAATTAATATCATTTTTATTTAAACCTACCAATTCTCCAACTCGTATACCTGTAGAATATAATAAATCAATCATAGCTATATCTCGTAAACAAGAACAACCATCTCTTAATTTTTCAATATCTTCATCTGTAATTACATTTTTCACAAGTTTTTCTGAACGAATTTTGTGAATTCTTCTCATTGGGCTTTTTAATATATAATCTTCCTCTTCAAGCCAAGAAAAGAAACTGGATATATTACGTCGAATATTATCAATTGTAGTTTTACCACAATTATTTATTTTTTGATAATTTACTAAATACTCCCGCATTTCTTCGGTAGTAATTCTTCGTATTGGTCGAATGATTTTACTTAATAATTGTTCAATAGTAACTTTATAATATTTGATAGTTCTATCTGTACAGCCTTCCATTTTTTTAGCTTCAAGAAATTTTTCTAAATATTCTTTATTACTAATTTTTCTTTTCCTTGTTTTTCTTTCAACCAGATGTTTAAGCATTACTTCCTGAAGTCGTTTTAACTGTGCTGCATTAAGCACTTCAGCCATTTCGTTTATTATTTCGACAAATTTTTCATTCATAGTGAATCTCCTAGTTATAGAGTCTTTTCACTATTAAACCATTTTTTAGCCAAAATATTCTTGCATTAAGCTATCAAAAAGTTTTTGAGTTTCATCAAGTGACTTTTGAACTGCAACTTTTGATTTGTCGACTTGTTGGACGAAGTCAGCGAATTCATTTTGAAGGGAAAGCGGGGGTAAAATAATTTTCAATTTTTCTAATTGTTGTTTGGTAATAGCTTGTCTAGTAGCACCACCTGAAGAACCAATAGATAATAACGTATTCTTGAATGAATAATTAAGAAATAATTTATTTATAAAAATAGGATTCAATATATCAGTTTTACATCTAACGATAGAAACATGCTGGTTTACTCGTGCAGGTAATATATGATTAGGAACTACACATGATCTTGCAACTGAAGCTCCCGTTATATTTATAAGTACATCAAGTGATTCTATTTCAACATTTGAAAGTTGATTTGCTTGTTTCGTATCAATATATGCCAAATCTTTATATTCAAAGTATCCGTCATGTACATTCATACTTCTTATAAATGAAACCCCAGATTTTTTGTAGCTTTCTTTTCCACCTTTTGGGGTAGCTCCTGATCCAATTTTATTAGTCAATTCTTTTAAATTTCGTACTTTCCAATTTTTATCATTATTAACTGGATCCCCAAACATCTCGACAAATCGGGCTTTGATCAGTTCATCTAATTTATTTAATTCTTTATTTTTAGCTTCAATAATAGAATTCAGGTTATCTAAAATAGTAACGATATCTTTTTGTTTAACTTTATCAGGATAGTTTATTTTTACCTCTTTAAGCCACTTAAAATGTCGATTATATCCGGTATTAGGAATGTGGGCATTTTTAAGGGCATAGTATAAATACTTGTAGTTTACATCAGTTTCTTTACCCTTTAATACTTTTACTCCATCAGCCCCTAAAAAAAATGGTTTATCAACATACTTCACTATTCTAGTATGGTCACCGAAAACTATTACAGGTACATCTTTAAATAAACCTTTTGTTCGATTAGTATATCCTGCAATTATATCTTGTCCTTGATCTATTACTATATTTTTCCCATGAGTTAAATAATCTTCTTTTGGAATTTTAGTTCCATATCTCGTTACATCTTTAAAAAGAGTTACAAAACTTTTAATCAAATCTCACCCTACAAACCTGAATTTGTTTTTCCTTTCTAATCTTTTAAAAGAGCTTTCAACTCTTGTAATGCGTCATTTGCTTCTTTATCTAACTTTTCAATTTCAGCAATAATCTCCTCTGTTGGTGGATATTCAACTGGTTTATACTCAATTTCCTTATAACGGTTAATTGAAAGATCATAATCATTATCAACGATATCTTTTTTGCCTACCATAAATGACTTTTCAGTCTTTTTACGATCAATTTCTTTGTCTAAATGCTTAAATCTTTCAATAATATCAGGAATATCGTTTTCTTTCACTTGAGTTCTCTTATCATCAAGTGAAAAACCATCAGCCGTCATATCATAGAACCAAACTTTATCAGTTCCACCAGTACCTGTCTTAGTAAAAATTAAAATTGCAGTTGAAACGCCAGCATAAGGCTTAAATACACCGGACGGCATTGAAATTACTGCTTCTAAATTATTATTTTCAACTAATTCTTTTCTAATTGCTTTATGCGCCTTAGATGAACCAAATAAAACACCATCGGGAACAATACAAGCACATCTACCACCTACTCTTAACATCTTTAGGAATAAAGTTAAAAATAGTAATTCAGTTTTCTTTGTCTTAGCGACTTTAAGCAAATCATCAGAAACAGTATCATAGTCTAAGCTACCTTTAAAAGGAGGATTAGCCATAATCAAAGAGTATTCATCCCTATCAGTATTCTGATCAGATAAACTATCTTGATAATCAATATTGGGATTTTCTACTCTGTGTGTCAACATATTCATTGCACTGATACGAAGCATAGTTTGATCTGTATCATATCCTGTAAACATTTCATTATTGAAATAATATTTATTCTCTTTATTATAGAAAATTTTATCCTTTTTATTATCTTGTTGAAGATATTCAGCTGCTTCTACTAGAAATCCTGCAGTTCCTGCAGCAGGATCACAGATTTTATCATCTGCTTGTGGATTCATTAATTCAACTATCATTTTAATAATATGACGTGGAGTTCTAAACTGACCATTTCGACCAGCTGTAGCTAATTTACCTAACAGATATTCATAAACATCTCCTCTAATATCAGCTCTTTTAGCCACATCACTATCCATTAAACGATATATTTCATCTAATGATTCAACTACTTTAGATAATAATCCAGGTGTAGGAATTAAAAAAGTAGCATCTTTCATATGTCTAGCAAAAGAACTATCTTCCCCATTTTTCAAATTTTTAATAAACGGAAAAACTTCATTTTGAACAATATTAAACATTCTATTTGGATCAAAATCTTTAAATGTTGACCATCTTAGTTCATCCCCATTTACACTAAAATCATCATCTATTTGTATTTCGCCATCAAAAATAGATTTGTAATCATTTAGTCCTAATAACAAATTATCTTTCTTCTTGTTATTATCTAAATCATCTAAATCTTTAATAAACATTAGATATGTAATTTGTTCAATAACATTTAAAGGATTGGTTAAACCTCCAGCTGCAAATGTATCCCACAAACTATCTATTTTACTTTTCAATTCACCATTAATCATTTATTTAAACTCCTAAAAACTAGTTTTACATTACAATGTCATATTTTACCTTTAATCAATGTTTTGTAACAAGTTTATTTTTTACTCTATTTTTCTACATACTGCAAGTATAACGTCTAAGTTCTAATAAACTCATCTTCATTAATTCCATGTAAAGATTCTTGCAATGTTTTCATTTTTAAATTTCCTAATATTTTTTATACATTCTATTATTCAAAATAAAAAATATATCTAGGAAAAACTAAATTCCCAGACATATCTATTTTATATTATTAAGCATTAATAAAAATTGGTCTTATCTCTGCTCAGCAAAATCGCTAGTTTTCATCATAATTATTTCTCAGTAGCAAAATCTGCAATGTCAATTTTTTCTCTTTTAGCACCGCTATATTTGTATAAGAAAAATACACTCTTTTCATTATTATCCCATGCACTAGTTGGATAGTAGCCATTTTTATGGGCATATTTATGATAAAGACCAACCATTGGATAGTATCCCGGTCCATCAGAATAGCTTTGCGCCATTAAGCTAAAGATTTGCTGACCTTCTTGAGGAGTTATGTGATTAATATCTTTAACTTTAATCTTAGCTCCTTTTAGATTCTTTTTAGCGAAATCAACTTGCCATTGTGCTTGCTCGACTAAAGCCATAGTAGGGGTCTTTTTATTTAAAACATCTTGAGCATTCTTAATGGCATTATCATAAGTTGTACGATTAGCCCAAGTTTCTAAGCGATATTTATCACTCTTCTTTATACTATTTTCGTCAGCAATTGAGTCTTTTAATTTAGTTAATTGACTTTCACTTGCAACAGTATTAGCTGACTTTTCAGCACTAGATGCAGTGTTTATCGGTTTTAATTTAAGGCCCCTAATGTCAACATCACTAGCTTTAACATAAACATCATTGATGGCAGTATCAATTCCTGTATCCTCTGCTCCCCATTGTATGAAGATAGACTTTTCTAAATGGTAATAAAGGTCAGTTTGCTTAGTTTTAGAATTATAGATATATACAGCTTCATTAGCAGCTAAGTCATCCCCGTCATCAACTTTTAGAGTAGTTTTATCACCATTAAAATTATAGTAAACAGGATCTACACCTTTTTTAAAGCTGATTAAGCTATAATGTAAATCATTGTAACTTACATCTTCCAAATATTGCTTAGAGAGAACTGAGCCACCCGACCAATCATATGGACCTGTAGTAGAATTAGGGTATTCAGTAGCTAAGTCACTATCAAGGTAATCCTTGGTTCCAGCTACATGGTAATAAACCATAGTGTAATCACTTACGCCTTGCCTAATTGCTTGATCTACTTTAAGAGTTTTACCAGCCTTAACTAATTTATTTGTAGCTTGGAATTTATCATTTAAGTAATAAGTGTCTCTTGTAACAGTTACTTCAATAGGTCCTTTGGTAAAAAGTGCCTTTCCATTTATAGTATTAATGTTATTTGCTTTGATATATTTATTTTTTGCAATTTTGAAAAACCACTTTTTACCAATTTTATAGTTTGGAATATGTCTAAGTTTAGTTTCTCCTACATTAGCATAGTAATAATATTGGCTTTTACCATCTTTAACTGAACCATAGTAATTAATTAAAGTACCGGTCTTCAAAGTAACTTTATTTGCGCGTTTTCCTTTATTGTTGTAGATGTAAGCATTATGCGAAATAAACATTACACCTTTACCATCTAATTTTGAAACATCAGAATTTTTAATATATTTCCCATTGCCAACGTTATAGTAAGTATATGGGGTTTTATAATATTTACTTTTAACTGTTAGTTTTATAGTAGTACCAGCAGGGAAATAGGCCTTTTTATTACGAAAACTCTTCAATCGTTTTCCATTTTTATCGTAAATATAGGAATTACGACTAACCTTAACAGATTTTTCTCCGATACCTTGAGTGTTGCTTGTCTTGATATAGCCACCATCACCTAAATAATAGAAGCTAGTATTTCCAATTATTACTTCATCTCCATAACCAGTATAGGGAATCTTTTCAGAATCATCATAAATGCTACTTTTAACTTTAAAAGTTTTATTTGCTGAAACTTTACTATTATAATCTTGAGAAAACTTACCATTTTTTCTAGTGTAGTAATTAGCTGCAGCATAATCAGGAGCTGATTTTATTGTAATAGTTTGACTTTTTGCTTCAACCTGTTTTGAATTTATTGTAGCAGTAGGTACTAAAAATAAAGCTGCTATTGAAGTGAAAAGAAACTTTTTATTAATTTTCATTATATTTCCCCTTTCATTTATTTAAGTTTCTACTAAAATAATTATATCTTATTTTTTCTGTGTTTTCTTATTTTGTACCCCTACTAAAAGTAGGTATGATTAAAGATAGGAGATGACAAAAATGAAAATGTACGTTGTTGATGCTTTTACTAAAGAACTATTTAAAGGCAATCCAGCTGCGGTTTGTATTGTAAATGAATGGCCTAATACTGAGTTAATGCGCAAGATTGCGATGGAAAATCGTTTTTCTGAGACTGCGTTCACAATTAAAATAGATAATACTCATTATAAGTTACGTTGGTTTACACCCGGTGGTGAAATTGACCTATGCGGGCACGCAACACTAGCAACTGCTTTTGTTGTATTTAACAAGATTGGGGTTAAAGGGGATGCTCATAAGATAGTTTTTTTTACAAAAAGTGGTGATTTAATAGTTACTAAAAATGATGACCGCTATGAAATGAGTTTCCCATCTTATAATTTAAAGAAAATTCCAGTTACGAATGAGATGACCGATGCTTTTGGCAAAACTCCAATTGAAGCATATTTAGGTAGAGACTTGCTTTGCATTTTTGACGATGAAAATTTTGTCAAAAATATGAATCCTAATCAAGAAAAACTTGCTCACCTTCCTGGCTTATTGCAACATGCCACTGCTAAAGGAACAAAATTTGATTGTGTTTCAAGATCTTTTGCCCCAAAATTATCAGTTCCAGAAGATCCCGTTTGCGGAAGTGGTCATTGCCACATTATTCCATATTGGGCTAAACAGCTTAATAAAAATGATTTGGTTGCCTTTCAAGCATCCCCTCGCAGCGGAATCCTTTATTGCACTTATCTTGGAAAAGATACAATTCTTGCGGGAAACGCTGTTCTTTACTCAGAAGGAAAATTAAACATATAAAATATAAAGCATATCAATGATTTTATATATATCACTGATATGCTTTATTAATTATTCAAAAAAATCTTCATCAATATCAAAAACATCATAAGTTTGTGCAACTTGTACTCCTATGTGATATTGAATCATTAGATTAGTTAACATCTCCCCATCAACTAAAGCAATATTTAGCTGTTTGGCCGCAACTTGAGCATCCTTACTAAAGCTTGAAGTTGTAATAAATACACCACGATTGGCGTGCATTCTAGTTAATGCACCATAAAAGCCATTAATCTCTGGACTTCCTACCGTATTATTTTCACCATAGCGTTTTACTTGCACATATACTGTTTCTAGCCCAAGTGGATCTTTATTAATAATTCTATCAATTCCGCCATCATTTGACTTTTGGGTAACAAGTTCTTCTCCATCAGTTCCTTTATAACCCATCTCTGCTAATAAGTGGGTCATCATTTTTTCAAATTTATATGGATTTACTTTTCTAAGTCGAGCTAATAAATTATCCGCAAAATCAATTTTTTGCTTGCTAAACCAATCATCTACTTGTTTAATATTTAGTTCAAAAGCTTCTATAGTTTCATCATCAGATGATTCATCTATTATATTCTTGTTATTATCACTTTGCTTTTGTCTATGGTCTTGATATGCTTTTTGACTATGAACAAATTCTCTATCAATATTCATTCCATATTTTTGATAAACTTCTTTACCTAGATTGCTAATTTTATATTTTCCACGATTAGGAGTATTGAGTAGACCTGCAATTTTTAAATCGCTTAGAGCCCAGTCAATTCTATTGTTTAAAATTAAATCATGATACTTCGATGTATATCTGAGGTTTCTCAATTCTTCCGGGATATCAGAATTATCAACAACTGCTTGTACTAACTCTTTTCTACTCCAAATATTCTTTTTTAATGAAATAGAAAGAATTGGACCTAAAAATGCATCCCAAGTAGGCATTCCATTTGAACTTTGTTTTAACTCTTCATATTTAATCATTATTAAACCTCCTACTATTTTAGTATACTATTAACCATTTGATTTTAAAATTAAACATATAAAATATAAAGCATATCAATGATTTATTAAATATCACTGATATGCTTTATTAATTATATATAAATTAAATCTAGCTTATCTTATTTTATAAGTTTTTTCTTGCTCATCATATTCAAACTTCCATTCTTTATCAGCCGATTGAACTATAATTGTCTGATAATTTGGCTTGTAACCATGCTTAGTCAAATTAATACTTACTTCATTATCATTAACTTCAACAACATATAAATTGTACTCACCATGTTGATAATTGAAGTCTAATCCATTGTCTTGATAATGTTCATATTTACCATAATCACCAAATAATCTAAAGGTCATTGTTTTATCAGGCTCATCTGAAATATGACTGACAACTTTTCCCCATGGCAAGATGGTATCTTTCTTAATAAACATTGGTAGTTTATCAAGCGGAGCACCTACCAAGATAGTATTTTGACCAGCATATTCAACCCCACTCCAAAAGTCAATCCATTCTCCCTTTGGTAAGTAAACTTGGCGAGTAGTCATTCCTTGATAAACAACTGGGGCTACCAAAACTTTATCTGAAATCATAAACTCGTCATTAATATCATAAACTTTTTCATCATCTTGATAATTAAGTATAAGCGGTCTCATAATTGGCAAGCCGTCTTTAGTTTCTTGATGATATAAATCATATAAGTAAGGAATAAAGTGGTAGCGTAAACGTAAATATTTACGATAAATTGATAAAGTAGGTTCACCAAATACCCAAGGCTCTTGTGAGCGAGTACCAAGTGCAGCATGGTTTCTAAATAATGGACTAAAGACAGCTCCTTCAATCCAGCGGGTTAGAAGTTCTGGCGTAGTATCAGCACCAAAGCCCCCAATATCAGTTCCAGCAAAGTTAAAACCACTCATTCCTAAGTTACATAATTGCGGAATCATCATTTGCAAGTGTGGCCATAAACTTTGGTTATCTCCTGTCCAAACTGTAGAATATTTTTGCGTGCCGGCATATGCAGCTCGCGTAATTACATAAGGACGCTTACCAGATGCCTTTTTAATTCCTTCATAAGTAGCTTTTGCCATATTATGACCATATACATTATGCATTTTTTTATGAGTAGATTTATTATCTTCATCACTAAAGACAATATTCTCTGGAACTGGTCCGTCAAAAGAAGCCGGTTCATTCATATCGTCCCAAATTCCAGCAACCCCCATATCAACTAAGTATTTACAGTGCTTACTCCACCAATCGCGTACTTCCTTGCGTCCAAAATCAGGATATACGGCTTCTCCTGGCCATACTTTATTAATATAAATGCTGCCATCAGGATTAGTAACAAAGTAGCCTTTTTCTACACCTTCTTGATAAATATTATATTTATCATCTTTTTTGACTCCCGGATCAAGAATTGGCATTAATCTAAAGCCCTTTTGACGCATTTTCTTAACAAAGTCAGCAGGCTTTTCATAAGAGTCATTCCTCCAAGTAAACACACGATAGCTATCCATATAGTCAATATCCAAATGTATCACATCACAAGGTAAATCATACTTGCGTAAATTATCTGCAATTTCTTCTACTTTTTCTTGACTTACACTATAGCCCCAACGTGATTGCTGATAACCAAGCATCCATTTTTGCGGGATTGGAACGCGACCAGTTAAATAAGTGTAATTAGTTACTACTTCTGCTAAAGTATTACCGCCAATAATGTAGTAATCAATATTACCCTCTTCTGCAGAGTAATAGTAATAATTATTACTTTCTTTACCTAAATCAATGTGGCTTCTATAAGTATTATCAAAAAACAATCCATAGGGATGGCCGTTTTTAAGTCCAAATAAAACAGGAATTGACTTATAAAGTTGCTCAAAACTTTCAACATGTGGAGCAGGATTATCAGTATTCCAATTAGTGTAAGCATAATGACGCTTATCTAAGTAGCCAGTTTTATCTCCTAATCCATAAAAGTGTTCGTCTGTAGCTAACGACTTCACAAGCTCATAATAACCACTTCCATCATCACTTTTGCCTGCCATTTCATGACCTTCAGAAGAGGCCAATTTTTTATGTGCTTCATCCATTACTTGACGGTCAATTGGTACACGCTTAGCCATATAGTCCAAAATTAATGGATTTCCATTTTCATCATAAACATCAAGTTTGCAATTATCATATGCTTTGACAGTTAACTTTGCAGTTTTAATTTCTAAATGATCACCACAATCCCTAATATTAAAATCTGTAGCAATGGTTTTATCTCCCTCAATAGCATATGAGTTAGTTGAATATCCTCTATCTTCAAATATTCTAATAATTTCTGGCGTAATAATGAAGATTGAGATTGGTTTTTCTTCATAATTTAAAATTACTTCTTGCTCATTTTGCGTAAAGTCCATTAACTTATTGTTCATTCTTAATTACCTCTATCAACTTAATCTGCATTTTTCTACGCTTATACATTATCACTAATTGCAAACGTTTACAATATTTACACATCAATGAGTTAAACGTTTACATTTCAAGTGGTATGTTTTATGCTAAATATATAAATAAGGAGGCAAATCAAATGAACGCAACTATTAAAGACGTCGCTCGTGAGTCGGGGTTTTCAATTGCTACAGTATCACGAGTACTTAATAATGCTAATGCTTCATATAGTTCAAAAACTGCCAAAAAAATAAAAAAAGTAGCTCAAAGTTTGGGCTATCACAAAAATAATATCGCTGCTAATTTAGTTAAAAGAACAAGCACTACAATTGCAGTCATTATTAATAGCGTAAAAACCAATTTTTCATTTGAGATACTAAGCGGTATTCAAGAAGAAGCCAATAAAAATCACTACAGCGTAATTATTTTATATGCAGGTAATCGAAGTGATAATTTAACTAAACAAGCTATTGAAACTGCAATCGATAGATCTGTTAGTGGAATTTTACTAGTAGCAATGCAACTTAACCAAGAAAATACTGAGATGCTTAGGGATGCTAATATTCCTTATCTTTTTGTTTCTACTCATCCTAATAATCCTTTAGAAAAGTTTGTTAGTTCTGATAATCATTTAATTACCCAAACCGCAGTTAATTATTTAATCAAAATGGGGCATAAAAAAATTGGCCTTGTAGGAATAGACCAACATACTACAGGTAAAGAGAGACTTGCTGGATATAAAAAACAAATGCTTGCCAATAATCTGTCAATTAATAACGAATTTGTTCAATATGGTGACTACAGTTATGAAAGTGGTCAAAAAATCATAGAAAAGATTGGTCCATTAATAAAAAATGGTGATTTAACAGCTGTTATTGCAGCCAGCGATATGATTGGAGCAGGTTTAATAAAAGGTGCCAAAAAAGAAAAAATTAAGGTTCCTGATGATCTTTCCATTGTATCTATTGATGGAACTTATATTTGTGAAATTACATCATCCGAATTAAGCAGTATTACACAAGATTTTAGGCAAATCGGTTCATTAAGTGTCGAAACGCTATTAAAAAAGAAGAATTCAAAATTTGTTCCAATTAAACTTATTAAAAGAAAAAGTGTTAAGAACCTAATGTAAAAAGCATTAGTACCATAAGATAATGCTTTGCCAAGTTTGTCAGGATCAGCTAAATTAGCTCCATAAACAATCTTTTTAGAGTCAACCCCAGGCTTGCCATCATCTTTAACGGTTTCATGCGTGAACTTGATTTTGACCCATGCTTGGTCGTCGCCATCGTCTCCGCCATGGTCATTTATAAGAGCTTTATTATGAATCATGGTCCAGCCACTAGTGTAACTGCCATGAGCTGGTTGCGCACCTTTTTTTAATTTAACGGGAATGATTAAATGATAATCCTTCCACCAAGCGTCAGATTTGGCTTTTGCGGCATCAGGTTTTAATACTGCATCAACTACAGTTTGACCTTTACTGTTCTTACCGTATAGAATCAGGATACTTTTCTTGGTATTTCAATAATTATAGTATAAAATGTAATTACATAATGAAAGGAAGTAATAACATGGCAGAAAATACATTAGAAAAAACAAAAATGTTTAAAGCTGGAAATTCCTATGCTTTAAGACTTACTAAAGAAGACCGAAAATTATTACATGCTGATAATAATACTGTCTTTGAAAAAAAGGTTAGTGCAGATGGTAATACTATTACATTTTCGAAGTTAGAAGCTGTTCACCCTGAATTAGATAATTTTATTGACAATTTTTATGCTAAAAATAGTGAGTTAATGAAAGATTTAGAAACTAAATAATGAAGTATCTCACTAAAACAGACTTAATCCATATTAATCAAAATGTAATTAAGCATTCAGCTTCTGATAATTTTGGTATTCAATATTCTGAAGGACTAGATATTGTATCTAAGCAGCCTATGCAATTTCTTTTTGGACGTGAACTTTATCCTACCATTTGGCTTAAAGCTGCATTTATCCTGCAAAAGATTACTAAAAAGCATATATTTAACGATGGCAACAAAAGAACAGCTTTAATTTCAACAGCATTCTTTTTAAAAATTAATGGTTATGAACTAAATTTGCCAAGAAAAGAAAGCTTAGATTTCATTTTAACGGTAACTAATAATCCAGATGATGATAAAACTATGAAGTTTGTTGCTGATTGGTTGCAAGTTCATAGTCAGCAAAAATAGTTGTATACCACTAGTCAAGTAGACTAAGGAAACTTATGATTATCAAAGATTTGTTCCCAGTAAAGAAATTAAAAACAGTAAACGAGTAGAATATTTAGCTTGGCGAAAGTTGAATTACCATGAAAGCTTACCTTTAGTTGAAGTTAGAAAACTAGGCGTTAAGCTGAAAATAGTTGGTGATATGGATAGTTATTATGCAGCTGTAATGACGAAGTCACCTGTTTATTATTATGAAACATTTACAGATAAGATGAGTGTGCATAGACAAAACTTGCAGTTATCAAAAGAGGAAATTGCAAAGATGGTTTCGACTATGAACTTATATGAAGCACTATTAGAAGAAGAAAGCTAAGTTCACCGACTAAAGCAAATACTTAGCTTTCAAAATTGTTTACAAGAAAAAGATACTACAAAATGAAATACATCGGGAATTCATTCTCGATGTATTTTATCTATAGTCATTTCGTTACCGCCATCGTCTCCGCCGTGGTCATTTATAAGAGCTTTATTATGAATCAGAGTCCAGCCACCACTATAACTGCCATGAGCTGGTTGCGCACCCTTTTTTAATTTAACGGGAATAATTAAATGATAATCCTTCCACCAAGCGTCAGATTTGGCTTTTGCGGCATCAGGTTTTAATACTGCATCAACTACAGTTCGACCATGTTTGTCTTTGGCATGATGAACGTAGAAGTATTTGCTGGCATCACGTCTTTTACCTTTAAGAGTTGTATCATTCCAATTTTCAGCATAAACGATTTTAGGGTCGCCTGCTAATTCAAGACTTGGGTCAAGTGAATCTTTTAACACTAAGCGCTGTTTATTTTTACCAGCATCAGTAAGTCCAGCTTTACCAAGGTTTGGGTCACTTTTATCTTTTAAAGCATCTTTAAGCGGTAATCCATTATAATTTTCATCACTATTATCTTCTTTAACATATGCACTAGATGGACCTTGGAGCTGTGTATGAATGTCAAAGTAAATCTTTTGGTTATCTTTAACAGTTAAAGGACTACTTTGTTTAACTTTTTTAAAGTGATTATCTTTAGTATTAACCAGTTTATTTACTGGAACATTATAAGTACTGTTTGTTTTCCCTTTGTCAAATTCAAAACCGAAGTAGTCAGCTTGCCCACCTGAAAGTTGTTGCGTAGTCTGATAATATTTTTTCGTATCATAATCAACAGGTAATGTCTGTAATTTGTCTGGATCATAGCCTGTTGATGTACCACTAGGACTAGCAAATCTATGACTTTGATAATTCAATGGAATAGATTCATAACTGTGAACAAATGTTACATTAAACGAATTAGTCGGATTTCTAGGTACATAAGAAATCTGTCCTTGTTTTTGTTCAGGATAAACAGTACCTTGTTTACCGTGGTGTGTACCTTGATCACCAAAAACTTTTATTTTACCAGGAACATTAGTATTCCAAGACTCAATATATCCAGCGTTTAATGCAGTGGATTTGTCATAAATTAAATATTGTGGTGGATCAAAAATCAAACCTTGTTTATAGTCAATATCCGTTTGCATAATTTGCGTTTTGATTGCTTTAAACGGTTTACCGTTATGATAAAGTTTCAACGTAAAATTAGCTGCACCTTGATAAGGTTCCTTGATTGAAATGTTTCTAGTGCTAAAGTGTAAACTATTATGTGCACCTATTCCATTAGGACGATAAGATCCATTCCAAAATAATCGAGCGTCTAAAGTAAGGCGTCTGCCTTTTTTACTATTTGGATAATAGAATAAAGCGTCTTTATAATACATTCCGACTTTACCAGCTTCGGACTCTTTTGGATACATATAAACTACCCAAGGAATCCTGTGACCTTTGTCACCTTCCATACTAACTTTAAATTTAGACTTAGTTGGTCCAAATGGTCGACCATGGATTACTTTGTTAGTTCGTACTAAAAAGCCTGATAATTTATGTTTGTGAATGTAATTAGCATTAGCAGTACCATGACCATGTTCATTATAACGTAATACAACTCCCATTTTGCCTGATGACCTATTAAGACCACCTTTGCCAGTCTTAGCATCAGGTGCAATACCGTATGTACTTGTTATACCAGGTCGTCTAGCAACATCATTCATACTAGCATGAACATGTTGTGATTGGCTTGCTAATGGTGCGACCATTAAAAGTGCAGTTGCACAAAACATCCATTTTTGAAAGTGTTTTTTACTTTTCACATGAATTACAACCTTTCTATAATATCAAATTTGATAGGATTGTAATTAGTATACTTACATTATTTGAAAATGATTTTTGAAATAAAAAAAAAAGACTATTAAAGAAATTAATCTTAAATAGTCTTTTAAAGTATGAGTTTACTTATCAATTTAATGTTATATATTCGATAGTTCACGTAAAAATACTAATATTTTATTAAGTTTACTTTTTTCGTATTTGATGTCTGATTTAAATTCATCATTTATGTAAATTTGGTAAAGACTAACAGTTACTAAAAATAATATTTTCAATGAATCTAATAATGTTAAGTCGATGTCATCTTCATCAAATTCTCGTTTGATATCAAATGTTTTGAGAAAAAATACAATTATACAACTAATTAATAGAATCAACAAATTTAACATATTATTTATCTGTTTTTGGGTAAATATACATTTTTAGCGTCATTTTCAAAATTTAACTTATTTTAAAATACCATCGATGTCAATAGTAACTTATCCCAATAAAGTTCTATTATCCCAAAATACATTGCTACCATTCCATGGATGCGCATAAATCCAATCAACATGGTCTAAATCCGATTGGGTTACTTTATATGTATAGTATCCTGATGAATTATCATCATTGACAATCTCATCGTTGTCATGAATTGGATTAACGTCTCCGCCAGCACCAATAATTTTACCTAAAGTTTCAGTGGCATTACCAAGTTGTTGTTTTTGACTTAATCCTCTAGTTCCAGTTCCTACAGTAATATAATGATTCCATGAATGTTTTTTAGCATCAGAAGTAGAAGGAATCCACATTCCAACTTGAGCTGCATTACCATGTTGCGGCATTAACGCACCAGGCTTTCCAGCAATAAGCTTCTTATTGTTAGCTTTCCATTTATCATAGTTAACGATTTTACCCATAGCATAGGCACCATACCAACTCATTTTACGCATAGATGGAAAATCCTTAAGCATTTGTTTAAGATTTTTCATTGAACCAGCATAAAGTGGTAATTTATTAACACTTACAAAATTTCCCTTACGACCACCATCTTTCAATATAATGACATTAGCATATTTAGAAGAATTGAAATTAGCATGCTTAGGTGAATTTACAAATTTAAATTTAAAAACAGGTGCCCAAGCTTTAGCAGCTTTTTGATAAATTTTCTTTAGCTTTTTATCTTTAACATATAGATTAGCACTTCTATGCTTGAAGTTACGGAAATAAGAACCTTCTTCATCACTATACTCATTATCAGTATCAGCCGATTCACCTGGAAAATACTTAGATGCGGTGTAAGTAGCTGCACTTGCATGTTGCGCTGTCATTGATAGCGGTGCTGCGGTTGCAAAAGTTAGCATCGCTACTGTTGCGGTTTTCTTTAACATTTTAGTAATCGTTTTATTGTTCATTTTCTTTGATTCCTTTCAATTGAATAAAGTTAACTTAGCTTGAGAAACATCAAGCTTAGTTTGTGGTTTGCCGTGTTCTTATAGGTAGCTCAGTTTCTAATTAATTTAGTTATCCAATTTTTCCATTTCACTCCCACTTAAATAAAATTCAGCTACTACCTATTTGCTCATGTTTATACTAAAAGCTTAATTATATCTTGTCGTTGAATTACTACTTATTTGCACAAATATTTTTGATGCACTTGTATTTTCATTTTTAATCTAATTATCGTTTCTAAGTTTGATCTGTAATGAGACACTATACATAAAATATAAATTGAATATAATTACATGACCTTGTAGCAATTACAAAGCATATGAAAACTAAAAAAAGCAAGAATTCCATATTTAGAAATCTTGCTTCAAAAAATAATTTTTTCTACTGACCTTCTATACTAAGATATTTAGTATACTTCTTAACGACGCTTAACTGTTACTTTTAAAATATCAAACCTGCTATATACTTTGTCTCCACATTGTTCATTATAAGCATACTCATATTTAATATGTGAGTCCTTTATGTCTTTAAATCTTTCAGTTAAACTATTATTTTCTTCATTATTATCTTCTAACATATCTGTATACTTTTCTTCAGCCTTACACCCATCACAACTCTTAACCCATTTACCAAAATCAAATTCATTGAATTTTTCATTTTTGCTCTTAGCCTCTCTTACATAATTCCACGCACTTACAACTTGATTTAAAGTTCTCAATTTTTTAAGTGGTACTTTAAATCTGAGGCTGCGATATTCATTAGATGTATTTTTTGCACTATTTAAAATATAATATTTTCCTTTGTTATGAATATATTTTAAACAAATCCAGTGTACATTTGTTCCTACATTATAAGGAATTATAAAAAAAGTATTTTCATCTTTTATATTATGATATGCATCTCTAAATTTCTTCTCATTCTCAATAGCTTTTATTGTATAGTCTTCTATTGAAGCGTCTACAGAATGTAATTCTTTTAAAATATTCAAATGATTTTTATCAAAGTTTCTATCTTGATTGTTGCTTTCATTTTCACGATAATCAAAAAAGTCCTCAATAGCATTGGAAGCAAAAAATTCTCCTACTAATGAAAAAGACAAGTCACTTTTTGCTATCATTTCTTTATCTTTTAACTTAATTTCTTTATCTAATGACAGCCACCATATTTTATCTACTACTTTATCAATCTGTTCTTCTTTTTGTGATATATCTTCTTGTGAAAATACCCCATTTAAAAATGCATATAATCCACAAAGTGGCTTACCATTTTGTTTTAGACGTTGATTTTGATGCTCTATTTTTTCCGTTAATCTCAAACGACGAATCTCCCAATAATCAGTCCAGCCAATCATAAATGCACATAACACAATCAAAAATATCACACCTATTGGATTTAATTGACAAATTGTATTTGATTTAGGTTTATAAGTTATTATAGTAAATACAAGCGTCACTAGAAGCGTTTTAGTCTCATCCTTAATTAATTTTACCCATAACCCTTGTTCTTCTAAACTTATATCTTGTTTATGTGCCTTAGGACCAACCCATACCATAATTCCAAACATTATTAACACAATAGTCCAAATTCCACACCACAAAGCATTCATAAATATCACTCTCTTCTAAAAAATAATCATACATATCATCCCTCACCCCACTCATCCTGTCGCTAAAACCAAACACATTTGCACAACTTTTTAGCATTTTAATTTTTCATCGTTATTCACATCAAAAAAAGAGCAGGTCGCCCTGCTCTACATTTCTAAATAATTCAAATATCCACATTCCGTAACTAGATTTTTCACGAACTCAGCACATTCATCTTGTCCATTTCTCTTATAGGTGAAATACTGTCCAACTAACTTCTGTAAGAACACATCCCCAAAGCTAGGCACACTCTCTAGCACTTGTACAGCATGATTAAATTCAACACCATCTTCATCTTCCTGACTACAAATCTTCAAATAACTTACACAAATACTTGCCATTAACTCATATGTCCGTCTATCTAAGTTTGCAGCTTTCCTATATCTACTAAAGATGACTGCCATCAAAGATTCTAATTCATCAAACTCATACAAATTCATACACACTAAGAGTAACCACAAGATATTCTTGTTCAAATCTTTCATCTCAAGAAAGACACGCTTCATCTTACGCTTAAAATCCGGCGCGAATTTGTCATCCTGATCTTTTAGCTTAGCAATTAATATTGCAACAGCAAACTTCTCATGCGGATTATTTAGTTCTTTGCTATCTTTCAACTTTTTTAACTTCATTATATCACGCTCAAAGTAAGCATTTATCACCTGATCTTGACGCTGTTCATGTACATTAACTTGTTCTCCATCCTCCAAGAATTTTACTATAGATACATCATGAAGCTTTAATAAGTTCAGCACTTCATCAGCTCTAACAGAGTTTCTTTCATTTTCAAGTCGTGAATAGCGTTCCCTTTTCATCACTTCAGCTATCATGTTCTTTTGAGTTAGACCTAATTCTTTCCGCAACTGCTTAAATTTCTTACCTATCTTCATTTATTTACCCTCGAAAACTTAGAATATTTTATTGATTTTAATAAACACGCAATTTTGTTAGAATGTGAATTTTTATCAATTAAGTCAGAGTAATAAATCGCCAAGACCTTGTATAACATCAAGGTTGACTTAGTAGGCAATTCTTTAATAATTTTGATGATTTTTTTAGCTTCAGTAAAGTTTCCTTCACTATATAAACGACCAGTGTAAGCAACTAGTACCGCAGCAAAAAGTTCAATTGTTAAATTATCCCAAGTCTCTCGCTTTAAGACAGATGCTATCAAAGTTGCTACTTCTTCTTGGTCAAAGAGTGGCATCGTAATTAGTAGCTCCCATAAATTATCGTAATTCCACTCATCGGCACTCAATAGCTCACTACGAATGTGCTTTTGCAGGCATATAGGTAAGGCATTTACCCCCCAAAATTTCTGCTTTAACTAGCTTCAACTGTAGAGTTTGTAATTCATTAGCTTTAATTTCGTCAAGTTTCAATAAGTCATCAATTTCAATTTTATCTTTAGTCAAGCACGCCATTTGAAGTCGATTTTTAAGGCGATATTGCTTTACTGCCTTTTTATCGAATACACTAAAGAATTCATAGATAGAAATACCATTTCGCTTAAGTATTTCAAGTAAGTCTTTAATACTAATTTGGCGGTCTCCTCGCTCAATTATGCCATAGTATGTCGGCTTCAAAACGCCAGCACTCATTTTACGTTGAGTTAAGCCGTAGGTTATTCTAATTTTTTTCAGTTCTTTTCCAATTGTTGTCATAATTTACTTTCCAATGCACCTTACCTTATTAGGAAACTATTATACAAACAATCTTACACAAAAAATTAAAATCTGCCAATCTGCAAATATTCTTTAGCCGAATTCTATATATTCGGTAATTGATTAGACTCTTTTTATTTGAGTTTTGATACATCTAGAATCAGGATACTTTTCAATGAAGCATCTCACTAAAACAGATTTAATCAATATTAATCAAAATGTAATTAAGCATTCAGCTTCTGATAGGTAGCTCAGTTTTTAATTATCCAATTTTTCCATTTCACTCCCACTTGAATAAAGCTCAACTACTACATATTTGCTCATATTCATACTAAATACTTAGTCCTCTCCTGTCGTTGAATTACTACTTATTTGCTTTTTTCAATTAGATGTCTTAAGACACTTAAATTTGTGTAGAAAAAAGCAAGAAATCCATATCTAGAAATCTTGCTTCAAAAATAATTTTTCTAACATTGGCTTGAACAGAATAATACTATAATTCATCTTCTACTTCTGAACCAGCAAAGTATTCTTTTAAATCATCTACAAATGAAAAAGCTAAAAGAAATAATACAACCTTAATCCAAGAATGCGTCCACTGATAAGCAAAATAGATTGCTCCAATAACTATAGCCAGAATAAATGCTAAGCCCAATAATGTCATCAAAGTTCCAAATTCTTTAGTTATATCTTTAAAACTTTCAACTTCATTATCTTCTTTTTTTAATTTTCGATAGCTTTTACTGCTTCTAATGAAAAACGCTATTGCAAAAATAATTGTACCTAATATAAATATACTAATTCCTATCCCTACAATTAATTTAGAAATAATTATAGAATTAAGTGCAATCACTGCTCCAATTAGTTGCAATCCTTCTCCCACAATATACAACTGCACTAACCTTTTACGAGCATCTGTATATTCTAAATTTTTAAAATCCATAAATTTCTACTCCTTAAGCTTTTGACAACATTATAACAAAAACACTGCGGTTATAATCACAGTGTTTTTTAATTATTTATATTTAATAATCACCTTTGTACCATAAGGAACATGCTTTTGAAGCCATTTTGCATCACTAACTGATAATCTAATACAACCATGACTGCTTGGCTTACGTCCTAATTTACGTGCTTCAGAAAGAATATATGGCTTCTTCCAAGGTTTAGTAGGTACAGTATGGAAAAGATACAATTGACCAATCCATCCTACGGGATAATAAGCTTCTGAAAAACGATAAGGGTGATAATTATTGGTATAATAAGTTCCAGTTGGCGTTAAACTTTTACCATTAATAATGCTACCAGCAGAAGAATACATGGTGTAAACCACCTTTTTACCAGAACGAATATAGGTTCTATTTCCATAAATAGATACTCGCAAATTTAAGTTTTTTATCTTCTTAAGATTAGGATATTTAGTCTTCGTTTCGCTGGATTTTCTCCAATAATTTCCACTCATCTTGCGCATATCACTTGGATCTGCATAAGGCTGATATTTAGTTTTCTTAATCACTTTTACTGAGTCAGAGGTTGATGCAAAGACTTGCTTACCATATGGCTCAATGAAAATAAAAATTAAAAAAGTAAATAATGCAATAACAAACTTTCTCATAATCAAGTACCTCAAAATTATATTTATGATTTAATTTTAACATCTTTAAAGCAAAAAAATACATGATTTCTATTGAGAAATCATGTATTTCATACTTAGAGATTAAGATCTCTTACGCTTCTTCACACCTGCAAGTCCAATCATTCCGATTCCTGCGGCAGCTGCTCCTAAGATTGCTGCAGAAGCTTCTTCATTATTGTCCTCACCGGTTTGTGGAAGAGTGGTCTTTGAATTATTTACAGTAGCAGTAGTTACAGCCGACTTATTATTTTGAGCTACTGTAGTTGAAGTCTTAGTTACTTTAGCGCTATGTGGCTTAACAGTATTGGTCTTTTCACTTTGTGAGTGAGGACGAACTGTTTCTGATTTGTTTTCTTTTTCACCATGAGGCTTGACAGTTTCTGGTTTTTCCTCGTTATCTTGTTCATGAGGCTTAACTGTCTCATCAGTCTTTGGTTGTAAGTCATCATCAGTACTTGGAGTAACAGGTGTGGTTGGTGTTTCAGGTTCTTGTGGTTCATCCGGAGTTACTTGTGGATGAGGTTGTGGACTTGGAACATCGTTGTTATCGTCTGGTGTAGTTGGGGTTACTGGAGTTGTATTCTTAGTATAAGTTACAGTGTATTCACGGTTGATGTTGTCATCAGTTACCTTAACTGTATCACCACCTACAGAAGTCTTATCAACAGTGTATCCATTAATCACTGGAGTGTTAACCTTGTTGTAAGTTTGTGAATCTGGTGTCCAGCCTTCATCCTTAACAACCTTGCCAGTTACCTTATCAATTACTAAGTGGTGTTCAAATGTAACTGTAGTTACGCTGTCTTTTGGTGTGTTGTCTCCAGCTCCTGTGTAGTGAACTGTTTGAATACCAGTCTTAGTTAAACTGTCCTTATCAGTATCACTTGGCCACTTAGGTCCATTTGGATCGTTAGGGTTGATTGGTTCATCAGGTTTTCCTGGGTTAGTTGGGTTAACTGGAACTGTATTATGCTCTACGTGGATCACAATATTTTGACTGCCCTTAGCTACTTCACCCGGAATAGTTACATCTGGGTTGACTACCTTATAGCCCTTGTTAGTTAATTCAGTAATTACACTATTCTTATCATAATTTACCTTAGTACCTGCATCTACATTACCAGTTGTGTATCCGTATTGATCAAGATTTTCACCAGTAGTGTTGTCATGAACATAAACATTTACAACACCTTTATCAGCATCTGGCTTAGTGTAAACCACTTCAGTATCTTTACCTGGATCATTTGGTGTTACTGTTGGAGTTTCTGGAGTATAACCTGGAATATTTGGTACTGGTTCGTTTGGTACAACCTTAGTTGGATCACTTGGATCTGTTGGGTAAGTTGGGTTGTCGACATTTGGAATCTTGTTTCCTTCTGGATCAACTGGAACAATCTTACCGTTTTCAGCATAAGTTACAGTTTCTTCTACTTCTGGATTATCAACAGTAACAGTCTTACCGCCTGCAGTCTTCTTGTCTGCGTGGTAACCGTCAACTACTGGAGTATCAACTGTACCGAATTCATGACTTGAAACATTCCAAGAACCGCTGTCGATAATTTCACCAGTTACATTGTCAAAAGTAATATTCTTAGTGAAATCGAAACTTTGAACATTATCCTTTGGAGTCTTATTATTAGCTCCTGTGTAGTGGATTGTTTGAGTTCCTGTCTTCTTTAAATCATCAAGACTTGTTCCATCTGGATACTTAGGACCATCTGGATTATTTGGATCAATTGGATCACCTGGGTGACCTGGATTGTCTGGAGTTACTGTAGTAATTCCATGCTTGAAAGTGATGTAGAATACTTGATCTTCCTTATCATCATTGTCAAAAATTCTATTTTCACCAAAACCATCAGAAAGCAATACATATCCTTGCTTGGTTAAGTTAGCAATTACACTTTCTGGAGAATAATTAATTTTATCTCCTGCTTTACCAGTTAAGTCCTTGTCAACATGAAGAGTGACTACATTTCTAGGATCATTAATATCTTGATAAATTACACTAGCATGTTGAATATGATCAGGATTTTTAGTATAAGTTACAGTTACATTAATGTTTGCAGAATTATGAGTAATATCAGTAATCTTCTTTACATTATTATTACCATCATTATATTCATTTGGAACACTTGCAGTGTAACCATCAATAGTCTTAGTTGGAACTAAATCAAAACTTCCATTATCACTGTTTCCATTTTCAATAGTCCAAGTTAATGGATTAGTTTGGTCTACTTCTTTACCATCTTTATCAACAAATTTACCTGTTACCTTATCAAAGTAGCTGTGAGCGGTAAAAGTTAAAGTATCTTTAACTGCTTCAGGTGTAGACTCTCCTGCACCAACATAAGTTACTGTTCTAGTTACAGTCTTGGTCAAATCATTTTCATTTGCACCGCTTGGATATTTTGGACTAGTTGGATCTTCAGGATTTACTGGCTTAGTTGGATCAAGTGGATTGGTTGGATTTACCGGAATAATTGTATGCTTAATATGAACTACATAGTTTTTAGCATCTTTACTTATAATAGTTGGAATATCAGAAATATTATTGTAGCTAACGTTTCCATTGCCAGTTACATTTACAAATTCATAACCGCTATTAGTTAATGTAATCAAATCGCTTTGAGTTTTTGGCAACAGCTTTTCATCTTGTGTGCCAACATTTTCTTCACCAGAAACATAACCATAACCAGTTAAATCTTGACCAGTTGTATCATCATGGAAGACAACTGTAATTGTATTTTGAGTTGTAAATACAACATTAACATCTTTAGATGGATCTGTTGGATCTGGATTAATTGGTGTACCTGGCTTATTTTCTGGGTTAAGTGGAACATAACCATTTGGAACATTTGGAATTTCAACAGTTACTACTTTAGTTGGATCACTTGGATCTGTTGGGAAAGTTGGTGTATCAACATTAGGAATTTTATTTCCTTCTGGGTCAACTGGAACTACATGACCATTTGGTGCATAAGTAACAGTTACGTCCTTAACTAAATCATCTGGAGTTACTACTAAACTACCCGCTGTCTTTTTATCAGCATGATAATTTTCTACAACTGGAGTATTCACATTATCAAAGGTATGACTACTTTCATTCCAATCACCAGTTGTAATAATCTTTCCTGTTACATTATCAAATGTAATTTCTCTAGTGAAAGTAAAGGTTTGAGTATCATCTTTTGGAGTTTTATCGCCTGCACCAACATAGTGAACGGTTTGAGTAGAAACTCTCTTAACATCTTGTTCACTTGTACCACTTGGGTATTTAGGACCTGTTGGATTTGATGGATCAACAGGATCACCTGGATGGCCAGGATTATCTGGAGTCACAGTAGTAGTACCATGCTTTACGTGAACAATTACTTGATCTAAACCAGCTGCAATCTTAGATGGAATTTCACCATCAGTTGCTACATAGACATATCCCTTCTTAATTAAATCTTGTAAGTCGTTATCAGTATTGTAGTTAACAGCTGTATCAACAACTTGGTCACCACTATCAAAACCAATATTAGAAATATCAATATTATCGGTATCATCATGATACTTAACAACTAAGCGACCAACTTCTGGTGCTTTTTCTTCATTGTAATAAACATTTACTGTAAGGTTAGCTGGATTTAAAGCATTAACTTCATAACTCTTAACAGCACCATTTCCAGCTGCGTAATCAGCATTATCAGTAGTTGCGAAGTTATAAGTTTTACCGTCTTTATTGATTGATGGTTGAGCTTGGGTTTGAGCAAAAGTAAAGCTAGTACCATTTCCAGTCTTACCAGTTGAAGTTAGGTAGGTCCAAGTAAGTTCACCATTTTGATTCTTAATAGTGCCATCATCATTTAAGTTCACTAAGTTTCCAGTAACTTTATCAATCACACCAGATGCAGCAAAGGTTACTGTGTCAGTCACTGGATCAAGCAACACATTATTATGATCTGCGGAATCCAGATAATTTACTGTTCGAGTAATGACTTTTTCAAGTGCGTCTTTTGATAAATCAGGATTATTAGTATCAGGATGGTTAGGGTCTACTGGAGTAGTACCATGACGGAAATCAACATAGAATACTTGAGAGACTTTTCCATCTTCATCTTTAACTTTATCAAAGGCAGCATCTTTATTAAAACCATCATTTACTAAGACATATCCTTTATCAGTTAAAGTCTTAATTTCATCAGCAGTTGAGTAATTAATTTTGCTACCAGTAGTTCCTGATACTTCAGCTTGATTTAGAACTTGATTATTATTGTCTAAATCACGATAAATAATATCAGCTTTTTGATTACCATAATAAGTTACAGTTACAGTTGAATTACCATTAACTGGTGAAACGATTTGCTTTTCAACAACTGGCTTATCAACTGATGCATAACCAAGCTTAGTAGGATCGGCTGATTTTACTTCTGAAAATTCACCTGAAATTGGAGTCCATGCACGATCAGCATCCTTAGTGTTTACCACACCATCATTATCAGTATCATAACCAAGAAGCTCACCAGTTACCTTATCCACAATTGCTGTGCGAGTAAAGCTAAGAGTTTGAGTTTCTTGACTCTTGCCTTCAGGGCTACCATTAACTGAATTACCGTATTCGTCTCCATAGTTGATAACTCTTGTAATGACTTTATTTAGATCATCTTTAGAAACACCAGTTGGATATTTAGGATTGTTTGGATTATTTGGATCAATGGGATCAGTCGGTGTTTTTGGATCATCTGGAGTTACTGGAATAGTACCATGCTTTAAATGAACTTCAAACACATTTTTTGCAGCATCTTCGTTAAACTTTTGACCATCTGCATTAGTAAAATTATCACTTACAAAAATGTAACCTTGCTTTTCATAATCAGCAATCTTATCCTTAGTTGAATAATCGATTGCAAGACCAACACCGCCATCAACTGTGTCACTAGTTAAAGTCTTGTTTTCAGTATCATCAATGTAATTAATCTTAGCAGTAGCTGCTTTAGTGTAAACGTAAGTAGTAGTGTAATCAAAACTAGTAAACTTACCACTTTCTGCCCCTAAAACTTTATCCAAAACATAACCATCAAATGATTTTCTTTCAGTTTGCCATTCGCCTTCTGGATACCAGTGATCCTTGGGATTAATTCCTTGATTAGTTTGATCTGGATTATTTTTATTGAAACCTAAAACAACAGATTCATCTAACTTATTACCATCTTCATCAACATAGTTAACAGTTACATATTTGTTAGGAAGGAAGTGAACAGCTGTAGCAATTTCCATTCTGTTCATTTTATCAGTGTTCTTGTGGTCGTTTAAGATACCTAAGAAGGTGTAACCCTGCTTCGTATATCTATCTTCCATCTTTTTAACACTGCCTTCAAAGTCATTAGTTCCGCTACCATAGGTATCATATACTAAGTCGATATTTACTCCACCTGGTAAACTGCTCCAATCACTACCATAGTCATGACCAGTAACATTGGCACCACCGCCATCTGGAAGACCTTCTTGAGCATACTTTGCAATCTTTTTATAAGTAAAAGTAATGACCATTGGATTAGGGTCATCTTTTGATTTATAAGTTTGATTGATTGGCATTTCAATTGATGTAGGTGAGCCTTCAGTTAATTCATAACCTGGAATTTCAATTGCATTTGCTAAAAACTTGGAGTCTAAAACATTATCTGTATCACTATAGGCACTCTTGGAAGTTGACCACTTAGAAGAATCACTATAAGTAGTTAAAAGGTTACCATCAGTATCTACAAACTTAACCACTGTAGGAGATAACTTAGCAAAATGCAAAGTCATATTAATATCATGCTCAGGAACAACTAAATAGCCAGCTCCACCACCTAGGGAAGTAAGGTTTAAACTTTGAAGTTCTTCCGGATTCATTAACTTGTAGCCTTGGAAGTTGTATACAATTTGTTCTTTATGGCTACCAGCAACCCCTTTATAATTATTGCTTCTTAAAACTTCTCCAGTAGTATCATCTACTTCTTGAATATTGATAGTGTATTCTTTTGCCTCATCTGTAGTAGTCGCATCAGTTTGTTTAGATGAGTTAGTATTAGCAGTTTTGCTTACATTCAAATTAGCTTGAGTGGACTTTAACGCTGCTTTAGCAATAGAATCAGCTTCACTAGTAGCTTCTTCTTTGACTTCAGAAGAGTTATTAGTTCCCTTTAGACCACTCTTAGTAACATCTGCGTCATTGGTATTTTGAGAAACAGTTTGTTTGCCTAAATTACCAGAAGATTCTAAATCAGTTGTCTTTTCAACGTTTTTACCATCTTGAGCAGCTTGATGGATTTCACTAGCAACATTCTTTTCAGCAGCTTGAGTTTGAGTTGCATTTTGAGATTGTTGCTTTTCCGTATTTTGCTTAGCATCTTGAGTTAAAACTTCATTATTTTTTTGTGTGTCAGTTTTAGAAGTGCTTTGAGCAGCTGAGTTTTGAGAAACTTCACTTTTAGGAGTGTTAATATTTTCTCCTGTAGCTTGAGCTGCGCTCGTTTTTTCTGAGTCGTTACTTGCTTGTTGATTTGAAGTTTGACTAGTAGATGAATTATCAGCTTGAACAACTACCTTATTTACTTGTTGAGTATTAACACTCTGACTACTTTCAGTAGTTGCTTTTGCGTTATCCTCGTTATCATTAGCATCTTGGGTCTCAGCGTGAGCTATATTAGTTCCCGCAGTAAACCATAAAGTAGTACTTAAAAGAACAGAAGCAGCACCAACAGACAATTTACGAATCCCAAAGTGGGCTTGATGTTCTGCCGACTCTTCCATTCTTTTTGTACGATTATTTTTTGAAACCATTATTCAGCCTCCGTTAACTCTTATTCTCATTATTAAGTTGTGCTATATTATGTTTATTTATATCAATTTCATACATGGGTATTGTATAACTTGTTATTTTAATAACATAAGATTATTTACGTAATTCTATGTATTCAACACCTAAATCCTTAATATAATAAGCTTTCTGAAACTAATTATAACACTAAAAAACATTCGTTACCATATAAAAATAACTTTTGTTATTGTAATTTTATTATTTTTATGTTTATTTTTGCTTTTTATTAGTGTTTTTGTATAAATTTAGTAACACTTTTTTATGTACGCGATTAAAATAAAAAAATAAGCGTTCTACACATATATGTAAAACACTTATTGCTTTCTTTTAATAAACGACCAGTCCTAAAGCTAAAAATGCTAGACAAATTCCAAATTCAATAACTATTAGTTTCCAACAGAATTTAAACCATTTATCAAAACCGATATTAACCATCATCAAACTCATCAAAATTAATCCAGTAGGAGCAATCAGGGAAATAAATCCTTGCCCCCAGTTGTATGCATCAATAATACTTGCTCTATCAATTCCAACCACATTAGCCAGAGGTGCCATAATTGGCATTGAAAGAACAGCTAATCCTGATGAAGACTGAATAAAGAATCCTAAGACAATATAGACTAAGAACATTACCCAAATAAAAATCAATGGTGGCATACCACTAACTGCGTTACTGAAAAAATTCATAATTGTATCACTAGTATGGCTTTCTTCCATTACTATCGAAACAGCTCTAGCTAATCCAATGGTCAAAGCCACACCTAGCAAGTCACTTGCGCCATCTACAAAACTTTTAACAAATTGATGTTCATTAAGTCCTGAAATAAACGCCATAATATAGCCTGCTGCTAAAAAGACCACAGAAATTTCAGTAAAATACCATCCCTTTGACTGCACTCCCCAAATCATAGTAATAAAAGCAATTGCAAAAACTAAGAGAGTTAATTTTTGATGCCAAGTAAAATTGTAATCTTTAGTATCTTCATTCATATACTTCTGATCTTCTTTAGCAAAATCATTATAAACAAAAGAAGCCTTAGGATTTTTCTTAACTTTATTTGCATAAATCAAGACATATATCATCCCTGTAATGATGCAAACAAGCCACATCATAACTCTAAGTGGCAAGGCATGGGAGAAATTGACTCCAGCAGCATTTGATGCAATAACAGTTGAAAATGGATTAATTGTTGAAGCCATTGTACCAATACTTGTTCCTAAGAAAATCGTCGCTACAACTGTCATCCTATCAAAACCTGCAACTAAGAATACCGGAATTAATATTGGATAAAAGGCCATTGTCTCTTCTGCTAATCCAAAAGTTGTACCTCCTAATCCAATCAACCCCATAATTAAAATAATCAAAAGACTTTGCTTACCCTTAATCTTCTTAGATAGAGCTGCCATTCCAGAATCAATGGCACCATTAGCGTGAACTACACCAATACATCCACCTAAAATCAATACAAAAGCAATAATATCAATAGATTGACCAATTCCTTGAACCTGTGAAGTTAAAAACTGTACTACAGCTTGATATAAGTTAGGTTTTTTCTGATTGATCTTTTTATAAGAGTTAGGAATTGCGACAGGCTTATAAATTGTGCCATCCTTAAACTTATTGATTGTAATTTTAACCTTATACTTATCAAGAATTTTCTGTGTAGCTGGTTTTTTAATTTTCTTTCCGCTAGGCTCAGTGACTGTAAAATTATTACTGTCACTATTATATTGAATAGTGGCATAGTTACCAGCTGGAATAAAGAAAGTTAAAATTTGTACAAGCAGCAATACAAGAATTACAACTGTATATGCTGTGGGAAATTGATGTTTCTTTTTCCGCTTTTTAACGTTCTTCATGATTAAACCTTCATTCTATTATAAACAAGAACTATTTAGGTCTACTTTATCACGAAAGCGTTTTTAGGTAAATTATAAAAATAAATATCCACCTAATTTAATGTAGGTGGATACAAAGTAAATGTTTTTATTTAACTCTGGCAATTTCGTCACGAACTTTAATATTAACTGTATCTAAGCCCGGTGTCTGTCCATGGAGATTAAAGCTAAGTTTTACTTCAGGTCTAAATAATAATACATGAGTTGAACCGCCAAAATGGAACATTCCTAACTGCTCACCCTTTTGAACATGTTGACCAACTCTTACTGTAATTTCGTTATTAGAAACATCTCCCATTCCTACAGCAATAAAGCCCATTAGTCCAATCTTAGGATTATCAGCTTGAATAAAGATTACTGCTCTAGTAGCAGTAGAAGTAAGGAAGGCTTGTGAATCATTTGCAGCCACAGGATCGGCACCTCGAGGATTTTCAAAACCTTGACTAAGAGCTTCCCCATAATAACTTCCGGGCAAGTTATATGCTTTAACTATTTTTCCACTAACAGGGCTATTCCAGCGGTGATAGCTTAAGGCACTTAAAAAAGCTTGATAAAGAGTTCCTCCTTCAAATTTAGCAGTCCAAGGATCATTATGAAGTAAATCCATTAAAGAATAAGGCTGCCCTTTTATCCAAAACTTTGCCTTTAATGGTAAATCATGGGCAACTCTATAAGGTGCTGATTCACAAGCATTGACAATAACATCATCATCTTGAGGACTGGCAACTGGTCTAATACCCGGATTAAATACTCTAGTAAAGAAATCATCCCAAGAAGTAAAGCCTAATTTTTGATCTAGTTCTGAACTTCGACAAGCAAATATTTTTTGAAAATTATCTCCTTTAGCTTCTTTAGCCATTTCTTGAAGAGCATATGGAGAAAGCCAACCGTTTTTCGAAGTATTCAATACATAAGAAGAATCAGAAGACTGTAAGTACTTTCCCCAATAATCTAAAATACCCTTCATTTTTTCATTAACTTTAGGATTATTAAAAACAACATAGCCTGCTTTAGTTCCCATTGGATAATCAAGAACTGCATTAATTGGTGTTCCAACTAAACCAGTCGTATTAAATTTAGGTGCATGTTGAATAATGTGATTAAGAACCAATAATAGTTGGTGGACATCTCTGACTTGAGGAGTACCTGCAGGAGTATCAACATCTTTTAGCGGAATTTCGTCAAACATCATTTGAAACAAATTCCAAATATAGTGATTGTTATCTATTAAATCTTTTAATTCCTGAACTGGAGGCAACAATTTTTGATTTTCTTCAGCTTCAGCTTCTTTAAGAACTGTTTTGACCCATTTATCTTGAAACTCTTGATCACTTGGAAGCCATTTCCCTACATTAAACTTATGTCTAGTCATAATTATTCACTCCTTTTCAACCAATTTCCTAATTTAAGAGTAATTCTTGTTGAGAATATTTTCAAAAAATTACGCTTATTTTAAATAAAAAAACGCCGATAAAAATCGACGTTCTTTTATTAGCTATTTATCTTCACGCTTCTTCTTGCGATTACCAGCTAAACCAAAAATTCCTAAACCGCCAAATAAACTACCAATTGCAGCAAGAAGTGAATTATTATTTTCACCAGTTTGTGGCAATTGCTTATCTCTTTGAACATTTATTTTTGCTGGATGTATTCCAGCATTTTGGTTCATTTTGGCAATATGCTTTTCATTTACATGAATTTGTGGCTTTTTAGCAAAATGAACATTTGCAACTTTTTCTTTAAGAGAAGTTTTACTTTCTTTGGTCTTATTAGAAGCTTTCTCTGGATTCTTAGACTTTGAATGTTCTGAAGAATGAGAATTATTTGGCTCTGGTTTTGGAGTAGGTTTTGGAATTGGCTTATTATCAGGTTGTGGAGTTTGGTTATTATTATCGGGTTTTTGATCTGGATTTGGCAGCGGAATTTGATGATTATCATCCGGTTTTTCATCAGGATTTGGTTGTGGTTCTGGATGAGGATTATTATCATTTCCAGACTCATCATTATCAGAATTACCATTTTTAATATAATTTATAGTAATCGAAATATCTTGAGTATCACTAGTTACAGCTTGTTCATTTACTTTAACTGGATTTGCAGTATAACCCTCAACTTTTTCAGGAATAAATTCATCCCACTTAGAAGTTGACCAATTGCTATAAGTTACTTTTCCAGTTACTAAATTCTTACTGCCCGTTCTTTGAAGCTTAACAACTTGAGTAACTTCTTTGTCGCCAGTAGGTAGCTTCATAATAATAGTTCTAGTTACTGTCTTATAATCTGTTGTTTCTTCTAGTTGAGGAGTAATGATAACCTTAGTAATACCATTTTCAATCTTAATTTTATCGGGTAGTTTTTCACCATTAGCTAATTGCCAATTTGTTGGAATTTGAGCATTAAAAGTAGTCTCTTCATGAAGTTTACCTGTAATGACTTGTTCCTTAATTATTTTTCCATCAGAATTTACATATTGAATCGTCTGCTTCCCTTGAGTAGGTACAGCAGCTTTTACAATATAATTATCTTTAGCTGGAGTATAAACTACATTATAGTTATTTCCAAGAAGCTTTTGCAAAGCTTCTTGACCGCCTTTAAAGTTAACACTAAATTCACCGCTAATTGTCTGAGCAGTCGGGGCATCCCCGCTAAAACCAAAATCAGAAGCAGTAACTTTTGGTGCAACAAAGTCAGCTGGCATTTTTTGATTACCAAAATCTAAACTATATACATCATTTGGAATAGTAGTTGTACCTGAATCTACAGTCGTATTTCCATGAGTAGTAATTGTAATTTCAAATGGAGTAATAGTATAAGTAAATTCTCCAGTTGGCATACTTCCAATTTTATAGTTAGGATTATGGTTAGCTCTTAATAAATCTAATCCCTTTTGATTTAATTTGAGAGTATAAGTTCCTACATTAATTGGCATCTTATCAAGCTTTTGACCATTTTCATACCAATCAAAATCAGATAAGCTTATACCTTGAATATTTAAAACTTGACCATTTACAATTCCATCAGCAACCATACTCTTGATGATAGTTGTAGCAAGTAAGTTATTCTTTCCATTAAATGTTTGACTAGCTTCACCCTTTTGAACAAGAGATAAATCTTTAGGTTCAATTGTAACTTGAGCACTGCCACTTAAATTTTCTTCAGTTAACTCATAGTTTCCAACTAAATCACTATCACGATTTATTTTTTCAATTAAGTTAGGTAAAATCTTATCTTTATTGAGCACTATCGTGTAGACTCCAACATTACTTGGAGCTGCGCCATTTGGCGTTTCCCAAGTGTAGTCATCATTGTGGAGCCAGTAGTCAATTGTTTGGATTTTGTCCCCACGTTTGATTGAGATTTTAACTTGAATACCCTTGTTGTTTAATTCCTGACTAGTTATAGGATTACCATTATAAGTTAAGCTTGCATTACCACTTAAAACGGCTTTAGCACTGGTCTTATTAATGATATATCTACCAATTGCATTATCAAAATCAAACTTAGACCAGTTAAGGTTCTTATTATTGACAGCCTTAATTTTGGCAATTCCAGCTTCAGTTAAAACAACTTTATACTTACCTGCTGACCATGGGGCAGAATCAAAGACAGTACCATCTTGACGAATAAACTTATAATCACTTGCCTCAAGAGTAATTTGATCAGCTCCAGGAGCAGTAATGGTTATTGTAGGTTTATAATTAGCAATCGGTGTACCATCATATGTCTTTTCAGCGTTACCTGTATAACTAAATGAAACTTCATCTTTAGTTACATCCGCTTGATCAATGTTTACCTTACCTACACCGCTGAACTTGTAATCGTAATTTTGATTTAATTTACTAATTGCTTCTTCAGCTTGTTTAGTTAAAACCACTTGCCAAGTTCCTACATTAGTATTAGCTCCAGCTGTATCATCAGTATATTGCAAATCTCCTGCTTGAAGTTTATACGTTTCCCCATTATCTAACTGGAGGGTAAATTTACTTGGATCAATAGAAATTATATTGCCAGTATAAATAGATGTTTGAGTACCATCAAGAACTACTTGAGCTACCCTTTTATTAATTGTAAACTCAGCATTTCCGGATAAATCATCTAATGAAATTGTTACATTAGCTTGATTATTTTGACCTAGACCTTCACTAGCATTAATGGCTTCTTGTAAGTGTGTTAAGACTTGTTTTTTATTAAGTTCAAGAGTATAAACTCCAACATTTCTTGGTGTTTCTCCCTTACTCCAAACGTAGTCATTATCTTGAATTTGATAATCAATCACTTTAGTCATGCCATCAATTGATACAGTTACATGAATCGTACCGTTTTTGTTTAAATCAGCAACCGTCACTGCTTGACCATTATAAGTCATACTATTTTGACCACTTAACACAGCTTCAGCATTAGCAGCCACAATTTTATAGGTTCCAACAAAAGTATCAGCTTTTGACCAGTCAAAGTTAGGATAATCAGCCTTTAATTTTTCAATTGCTTTATCAGTTAAAATTACATTGTAATTTCCAACTGCAGTTGGAGCAACTCCGCCTTCAAACTGGAGCGAACTCCCATCTAAGTTTCCAATAGTTATCTCGCCAGCATTAGAAGTAAAGGTAACTGTGTAATCTCCTGCTTTAATTTCAGCTGCTTGACCATTATAAGTCTTTTGTTCTTGACTATTTGCTGTAATTGTAACTTGTGGAGTAGCTGCCTTAACAAGGAAAGTAGCAGTTGAAGCTAGTTTATCAAAATCATAGTTAGGATAATTTTTATTAAATTTCTGCTTCAAATTTTCAAGTCCTTGAGCGGATAATTTAACATCAAAAACTCCTGCTGTAGTCGGAATACCATTAGTAAACTCAAGATCACCTTTTTGCAGTGTATATTCGAGCTTTTTACCATTTTCTGTAGTCAAACTAATTGTATACTTGCCTAAATTATTATCCAAACTAATCGGATTGCCAAAAACAACACTTGCTGGTGAATTTTCATTTGCGTTTGTTACATCAATATTTACTGGCATTGCATCAACTACAAAAGTAGCATCTGTTGCAACAACTTTAGACCATTCATAATTAGATGAATTACCCTCTACACCAATACCAAATATCTTTTGCTTAGCTGCATCAGTTAATAAAACTTTATAAGTGCCAACATGCATTGGATTATTAGTTACAGGAGTAATAATCTGTAAATCATCAGTAGTTAGTTCAATAGTTGCCTTGGAACCATCCCGGTTAATTACATCATGACCTAAACTATCTTTCAAACTAATAGTAAATTTACTTGGAATAATAGTAGCATCTTCACCATATTTAATAGTCTGACTTCCAGTTAATTCAATATCAGCATCTAAAGGAGTAATGATATATTTACCATTGTTGTTTTGAGGAACAACTACATCACTTGAATCTTGGTCATTAGATTTAATGTTATCTTGCGAATCAACATTAATTCCACCAAAATTGTAGTCTGGGAAAAGTCCTTCCAATTCTTTAACCAATGCTGGAGTTACCTTAACATCATAACTGCCAACATTTTTTGGCAAATTTCCATTTTCATAGCCAGTAATAACTAAATAATCATTTTCATCTCCTTTGACACTATCCCAGCTTATAGAGTATGGAGTACCACTATCTGTATCAGTCAATTGAAGAGTAAAGTTCTTATAATCTAGTGGTTTGTTAGTGGTATATGGGGCTGATTGATAGCCGCTTAAAGTTAATTTTGCTTTACGAGCATTAATAATAAATGTGGCAATAACGTTTTTACCATTTGCAAAAGTATAATTAGAATCTTTATTTTGTTCATTAAGTTTATTAATTGCATCTTCAGTTAACTTAATACCGTAAGTTCCGGCATGGACTGGAAGACCATTATTATCGGTAATTTTAACCCAATTACCAGAACTATCTTTTTGGTAATAAACAAAATCACTATCATTTAACTTAAGAGCAGTTACTCCATCTGGAATAGTATTTTGACCAGCCCAAATCATGCTAAGCTTATCAATTTGATCACTAGGTACACCTTGTGCAATTCCAGCAGCCCAATTATTAGCTTCATGTTCATAAACGCTATTAGTTGTACCCGTAATATTAACAAACATATTCTTAGCAGTTACTTCAAAACTAGCAGCTGAATCCAATTCTTTCCAATCATAGTTATTTGGATTAAGAGCTTGAATATTGTTAATTCCCTGCTCAGTCAAAACAACTTTATAAATTCCCTTATTGAGAACATCTTGATTTGGAGCAAAAGTCAAGTCTCCCTTTTTCAAGGTATAATTCATTGTTTGACCATTATTTGTTGTGATTGTAATTTTATAGTTTCCTGGAATTAAATCGTTATCGTTATATGAAGATCCTTTATAAGTTTTACTTTCACTACCACTCAATGTATAGTTAGCAGCAGCTTTATTAATTATCAAAGTTGCTTGACTATCATCATAAGTATACTCATATCTATCAGCGGCAATTGCTCGAATGTTAGCTAATCCAGCATCAGATAATTGCAACTTATAAGATCCAGCATCAATATGTTTAGAATCCATAAACTTCAAATCGCTAGGCTTTAAATTATAAGTTTCACCATTACTTAAAATTAGCCTAATGTCTTTAACAGTTCCATCTTCATTAATTGGAATAATAGCTTGACTACCATTATAAATAACACTGCTTGTCCCCTCTAAAGTAATAGTAGCTTGGGCTTTGTTAATTATGTAGTCCCCTTCACCATTAGACTTCCAATTATAATTACTATTATTAGAAATAGCATCTTGGATCTTCTTTAGGCCATTTTCATTCAGCTTAACATAATAATGTCCTACTGCTGTTGGAATAGCAATTTTATTTCCTTGAGCATTCACTAAGTCATAATCTTCAGCTGTAAGTTTAACTGAACTTGGAATATCAATTGATAAGTCATTGTCAGTGGAAATACTTTGACTAAACTTACTTGGATCAATTGCTACTGGATTACCAGTCCAAGACATTTCTTGCTTACCAGTTGTATTAATAACAGCTTGAGCTTTATTAATTGTATAAGTGTAACTCCCCATCTTAGTGAAGGTGTAGTTAGGGTTATTCTTAGCTAAAGCAGTTAAAGCTGCATCTGTTAAGGTTAAAGTATAAACTCCCGCATTCACTGGATTCTTTGTTAAAACTTGACCTTCAGAATTTTGCCATTCAAAGGCATCAATTGGTAAATTATTTAAATCAACATTCACACCATCTTCTGGCACACCTGTTAATGTAGTGTTTCCATTTTCTCCGATTGTAAGGCTAGGAATAACTTCCTTACCATCGTAGGTCTTTGAATTATTACCATGTAAAGTAATGTTGACACTAGCTGGAACAATCGTATACTCACCGTTAATATCATAATTATTAGCCCAAGCAATATTATTTGCATTTTGACTAATAATCTTATTTAGCCCATTTTTTGTTAACCGAATTTGATAATTGCCTGCATTTACTGGAGCAGTTTCAGTCCAACTACCATTAACATTGAATTCAAAATCACCAGTAGTTAAAGTAGTCGTTCCAACACCCGGAGCAGAAATTGTAACTTTTGGAGCATAATTATTAATTGGCAGCCCATCATAAGTCTTTGAAGCTGAACCATTAATAGTTACAGTCGGAGTAGCTTTATTAATGACTAATTTTGCATTTTGAGTAATGTTAGCTTTACCATTTGTAAACCAATTATAATTATCGCCACCTAATGCAGTAAGATGATCAATACCAGTTTGTGTCAATTGAACTTCATAAGTTCCAACATCTTTTGGTATTACTACTTGACCATTTTGAACAAATTGATAGTCCCCACTTTGTAAATTATAAGTCAAAGCTGGTGTTGCCTGGATAGTAATTTTAATATCGCTGCTAGATATACTAGTTACATCTTGATTATCATATGTTATTTCTTCTGTACCGCTAAGTGTAGCAGAGGTTTGAACTGGAGTAATATTGTAAACAACATATGAGGTCTTAGGATCATAGGTAAATGTGAAGTCTGGTGCTGCTGCCTTTAACTTATCTAATCCATTCTGATTCAAAATAATGTGATAAGTTCCTACGTTAACTGGAGTAGCAATAATTTTCCCTTCAGCATTAGCAAATGAATAATCATTAGTATCAAAAACAACATTCTTTACTGCATCTGGAATGGTTATATGAATATCTGCAGGTGTAATTGCATGGGTGATATCATCTGGAATTACTGCACCTTCACCAGTATAAACTTGATTAATTTCACTGTGATCAATTGTAACATCTGCACTATTAGCAACATAGATAACATTGACTACTTCATCTGAACTATTAACTGTAATTTCTTTGCTAGCGATTTCATTAGTGACTTCATTGTTAGCAATTGCAGTATAGCCTTTAATCACGGGAATAGGATAACTGTCCCAGTTACCATCATTAGATTGGACATTTGCAGTATTATTCCACCAAAGATTATCCCCTTCTTCGAAAGAATATGCGTTACCTGGATTTTGGGCTCCAAAAACTACTCCATTATCATCGGCATTTAATCGTGGAGTTTTTGTAAATATAACTGATTGCTTAACTAACGTACTTCCTCCAGAAGGATTGGTTATCTTAATAGTTCTAATAACTGTCTTATTTAATTCAGCAGTTGGAACATAATAAGTTGTTAAACTATTGCGATAATACCATGTACCTGTATTAGAAGTGAATTGAGTATCTCCGTAAGTAGGAGTTCCAAAAGTTGTAGAAGTATTTGTCGTTGTATTATTTAAAGTTACACTAGTATATTCTGGAATTTGAGGAATTGTTACATCGAAACTGCCTCCAGTTAAACCATTCCAATTACCTGAAATCACATGGAAGCCCGGAGTTGTAGAGTCTCCTTTAGACTTATCAAACTTCCAAGCACCATAAGTTACATTTCCAGTAGTCGCATCATAATTAGTCGCATTTTTACTATAGAAAACCTGAACTTGACTTGACGGAGCCGCCTCACCTGCATCTTGTCCATCTTTCCAGTAGTGATAATTTTCTGTTACTGTCCGCGCTTCAGTTTCAATTGGCAAGTACCATACCGTATGAACTGGACGCGCTTCATAAGTATCAGCATCACTTGTATAAGCTGTTGAATTACCATCAGCTTGTGAAGTACCCTGATTTACATAAGTCGGGAAAACAAACTGGTTAGTTGGGACAGAAGTTTGACTAATTTTAGTCCAAGCAGTAAAACCATCAACAGTTGGCACATCGGCAACTACGGGAGCCCAACTAGTAGGCAAGCTTGACCAAGTACCAGATACCACCTTATAACCATTAGTATAACCATCATCATTTTTACTATCATCCCATTGCCAATTGCCATAAGTGATATTACCAGTAACTAAATCTTTAATAGCAGTGCGAGTATAGAAAACATCTAAGACTGCAGAAGGAGCAGCTTGACTATCTTTGGCATGAATAATATTACCGGCTTCATCTTTAACATCAGTTCCATAAACATAATTAACAGTAGCAGTCCGAGTTTCTTGAATTTCTGCTTGGGATGGGTCAGTAATTTTTTCAGTTTTATGGATTAAGTAAACATTGGCATATTGAATGCCGTCTTCACTTTTATCATCAGTGATTTTATAAGTTAAAGTATTACCGTTGATATCATTTTGACCAGGCTTTAATTCATACTTATCAGGAATAGAGAGAGTAAAATTGACACTACTGCCAACCTCGCCAATCTTAAAGCCATCACCAGTCGAAACTAACTTATCATTATCGTCACTATCTAAGTATCTAACCTTTACCTCACGTTGATTTTCTTGTAAGGCAGCAGTAGTCAAAGTTACATTTACAGTAGTTGTACTTCCACCGGGCAAAGTGATCTTAAGTTGGGTTGTCTTCGTTTGACCGGGAGCGTCCATAGTAATTTTACCGTTTTCAGCATCCCCGCCCACAAATTCAAATGTAGTGCCTGCTGGCCAATCTGCACTGGTAGCATTAGTCGTCCCGAATGTGAGCTGCTTTAAATACTGTCCTTGTAATTCATCTGCAGTAAAGCTTTGCGGACCGTCTGCAATATTAACTTCCTTATTAATTGCTTCTGGAACATTTACGCTGTAAATCTCAGCTGGTACCTTGGTCCAAGTAGTTGGTGAATAACTATTTCCCCCAGCATTTCCCCAAGCATAGTCAGTCAGTGAAAGCTTTGGGTTATATTTTTGAAGTAAGGATAATAAATCAGCATTAGGCAAGACTGATTCAGTAGAAAAGATATCAGGAATAAAGCCATTAGCAGTATCGCCACCTTGGCCATAGCTTATGTTAAGCTCAGTTGTATATTTTCCAGTTGCTGGAGTCCCAACTATAAGAGCCATTGGATTCGTGATTGCTGTATTGCTAAATGCTATAGCAGTAGCTTGCGTTGTACTTCCATTAGCTAAAGCAATCTTTGAAAATGTTTTACCAATTTCACTGCTACTCATATTTTCTAATTGCTTTTTAATCGCTTGCTTTATAAGCATAAGATTAGTTTGCGTAGAATCTTTAAAAGTATATACTGTTGTATTTTTTGGCCCATCAAGCCAGTTGATCTTTACGGTTAAAGCTGGTGCGTTACTTAAAATCTGCGGATCTGCCGTACTAGTAGCTAATTGAATTTTAAATTCTGATATAGGATTATCCACGGTTCCAAAGCCATTCATAGTAGTAGATACATATAAATTGCCACCTAAGGCAAAGTATTTCAAATAATCCTTATAAAAAAAGCGTCCAATTCCACTACCACTACCAGACAAGGAATCATAATATCCAGCATTAAGCCATGGCCATTTGAAGTTAACCTCGCTAGTGCCTGCTAGATTAACATTTTGTGATTTTTGAATGTTCATGATTGGAGTATCGGTAATTGGTTCTAGCGTTTGAACTAAATATGGCACCTTTACAGTGTAAGGTGAACCAATGACAGTCATTCCATTTGCATTTCCACTATCAGTAACTTCAACTTCCAGTTCATGAAAGCCAATAGTTGATGTATTAGGACTGCCTAGCAATTTTGCCGATAAATTTACTCCCACACTATCAGTTGTCGGAATGATTGAATTGCTAGCGCTACTATTAAAAATTGCGGTATTATTGGCATCTAAAGCAGTAACATCAATCGAATCGCCAACCTTAGACACATATAAAAATCCAGTTTGCTTTTGACTAGTATTCAAGTTAGCATTTGCTGCCACTTGAGCAACTCCCATAAAGTAAGCAGTCACTGTTTTCTTTGTTGAGTCAGGATATGACACCACGATATTACCAGATAGCTGGGTACCTGCGTTCACATCCGAGTTCGTGACGCTATTTGGTCCATCCCAAGTGATCTTACCCCCAGCTTTAGTGATTGCATCACTATTAGTTAAAAACTGTGATGCGATTTCATTCATATTGCTTCCTTGGACAACGAAGCCTTTATATTCATCTTGAGCAAAGGCGCTATTGAGTTCTGGAGCAGGTAATTCTGTAGCAATTTTAGATTCTTTCAGATTTTTAGTTAATTCTTTTGAATTAGCAGTAGAAGCTTTGAGATCTAAATCATTAGTGCTATTTTTATTACTAGTTTCATTTTCTGTATTTTCAGCAGCTTTGCTCTGAATATTATCAGAAGATGAGATTGTTTTAGTATCTTTTTGAGAAGCTACAGTTTCTTCTTGAGAAACTCTTATAGCATCAGTTTTAGTGGTAGTAGATTTAGTACTATCAACTTTAGCACTATCAACTTCTTGCTTATTTTTAGGATTAGTTTGACTAGCCGTATTTTCTTTTGCTAAATCTGTGTTTGCATCATTATTTGTATTTGCTTTAGTTGGTGTGTTGTTAGAATCATTAGTATCAACTTTGGCATTATCTGTAGTTTTACTTTTTGGATTTTGAGTATCTTGCGCATCTTTAGAAGAATCAAGAGTCACTTCTTTTTTCTGAAGTACTTGATTAGCTGAAGTAGTATCTTTTTCAGTTGATGAAGTAGTATCTGTATTATCAGCTGCATGAACAATTTGATTATTATTTATTGTTAAAAACAACGTAGACAATAATACCGAACAAGTTCCTACAGTTAATTTTCTAATACTAAATCTTTGTTTAGTATCACAATTCTTTTTACTATATATCATCTTTCTCATCCTTTTATATTTTAAAGATTTACCTAAATATTGCTTTTGTATCCTTGATATTGATATATACATTATAGTTCTTTTAAGAATAAATCAAAAAAATATTGTTCTTATTTTTCGATAACTATTATATAAAATATATTTAATTGGATATTAGGATAAAATACAATAATATGATTCATTAAATAACGTACAAAATATATACTTATAATTAAATATAAAATAATTATAATATTGATTATAGATTGTTATACTTTATATACATAAAATGGTAATTTTATGTATAATTCTGTAATTTACACTTGTTATTTTTTATATAGCTGTTATAATGTTTATTGAAATCATTTGATTTCAGCTTTCTTATTCAATCTCTAAGTGCTTTCTCATCACTTAGTTATATTACATATCATTACAAAAGAGACTTGACTCATTTTATTACTTTTGGAGTCAAGTCTTTTTTTACTTAAAAAATTTACTAAATATTTTTTATTGACTAAATTAAAAAAGGGAGTATGATTAAAATCACCAACAAAATATTAAGCAGCTTTGATAAGGAAAGTAAGTAAAATAGCGGGAATACAGAGAATTTCTACTTGCTGAGATGAAACAACTAAAGTTTTACTAAAAATCACCTTTGAGCAAAATTACGATTAAAAGTAATTTGGGGATAGCCCCTTATAGCGACAGCGTATCGTCATTTGACCGTACGTTTTTAAGATCAGTTTTTTAGGATAGATGCTCCTAGTGTGTTTTGTGCTTTTGTATCTTGCTGCATTGGATTTTAGATTGGAGGTATATTATGAAATCAAAATCCAAATTAATGCCTGCTCTATTAGTAGGAGTTAGCATGTTAACCATTAGCGCCTGTTCAAAATCAAAACAGACTTCACTAGAGCATGTGCACTTTCAGCAAGAAACCGTAAAAAAGCCAATAAAAAAAGGCGGTACATTAACTGTCGCACTAGAAAACAACTCACCTTTTACAGGAATTTTTTTAGAAGAGCTTCAAGACACCGAACCAGACGAAGAAGCGTCTGCGCCCGGTGAGGAAGGACTATTTTATGCAGATACTAATTCTAAAATCACGGACAAGGGCCCCGCCGTGTTAAGACTTAACCGAAAAAACAAGACAGCCACAATTCAGCTCAAAAAGAATGTTCGTTGGTCTGATGGTAAACCAGTCACTGCTCAAGACATGTATTATTCATATGAGATTTTAGGAAGTCCGAAAGTTTCCACAACTCAGTACACTTCTTCCCTCGAAAATATTGTCGGTCTACATTCTTACCATGTGGGCAAGAATAAAAAAATCTCAGGAATATCCATGCCAGATGGCAAAAATGGTCGCACCTTAATATTACATTTCAAGCAAATGAATCCAGCGATGCTCCAACACGATAATGGCTTTTTCTGGGAATATGCTGCTCCTTACCATTATCTTAAAGATATACCTATGGATAAACTTATTTCCAGTGATAAGGTCCGCAAATATCCCCTGTTCTTCGGACCTTACAAAATGGATAAAACAGTTCGTGGTCAATCTACAACTTGGTCACGCACTCCATACTACTGGCGAGGTCAGCCTAATTTTAAACATATTGAAATGACAACTGTTTCAGTTTCAAGTGCTTCACAAGCTATTAAAAGCCGAAAATTTGACATTGCAGCTGTACTTTCAGAACAATTTGAAGAGGTTAAAAATACTAAGGATGTCAATTTTATCGGTAGAAAGACTCCGTTCTATGATTATCTTAGCTTCCGTGTAGGCAAATGGGATAACAAATTGGGAAAAAATATCCAAACTCCTCATAGCAAAATGGATAATGTTTCTCTTAGAAAAGCAATGTTATATGCAATGAATGTTGATGCTGTTAATAAGCGATTTTATCATGGATTGCGGTATCGCCTGACAACTCTTATCCCTAGTCAATTTGGTGTATACCATGATAAGACAATTCCGGGATATCCTTATGACTTAAAAAAGGCCAATCAGCTACTCAACAAGGCCGGCTACAAAAAACGCCCCGGTGCTTCTTACCGCTCTCAGCCTAACGGCAAGAAGCTTGTTATCAACTTAGCAGTACGTGATACTCAACAGAATGTTGAAGCAATCTGGACTAATTATATTCAACAATGGAAAAAGATTGGTTTAGATGTAAGATTTGTTGGCGGTCGACCAATGGAGTTTAACAATTGGGTCGAATCGGTTAAAGCCAGCAGTCCAAAAATTGATGTCTTCGAAGGAAGCTGGGATCCATCAGGTGATCCTTCGCCAAATGTATTCTATGGTGAAAAAATGCCTTATAATTTCTCTCGATTTACTTCACCAACCAATACTCAGCTTCTTAGTGATATTGATTCTACGAAATCATTCAATAAAAATTATCGTATTAAAAAATTACATCAGTGGCAGCAATGGATGTACCAACATGCCTATGTTGCACCACTTAGTGGGTCATACTCAATTACAGCAGTTAACTCCAATATATCAAATTGGTCTAAAAAACCATCTGCCCATAATTGGTATGAAGCTGGATTTTATAAATAATTTTGAATGTCGCTCCTAAAAAGGAACCGGGAATGTACAAACGTACATTCCCGGTTTTTGTATTATTTAACTAATTTCAACACTACATCAAAATGAATCATTCCATCTTTATATGACACGTTAATTTTTCCATTAAAAGCATGAATAGTATCCCTTGCCATTGCCAGTCCTATTCCATAGCCGGATTTTTTATTATTATGCGATTCATCTTCTCGATAAAATCTATCAAAAAAAGTTTCATAATTGATATTTTTACCATTTTTAAAACTATTGCTAACCCGTAAAACTGCAGTTTGAGCAAAACGATTCTTATGTAGGCTTATCTTTACAATTCCTTTTTCTGTACAATACTTATGAGCATTATCTAGCAAAATATTAACAACTTCCATTAAAGATTGTTTTTCAGCCATTACATATAAGCCCGATTGAATAGCTATTTGATAAGTTTTACCATCATTTTTTATTACTGATGAAAAACTCTTAGCAGATTCTTCCACTATTTCAGAAAAGTTAACTTTAGATAATACTAAATCTCCAGTTTCACCAAGACGAGCCATCGAAATCAACTGGTTAATGAGTTTGGTTAATCTTGCTGTTTGCTGCTTAGTGCTTTGAGTCCATTCTGATTCATTCCCCATCATTTCTTCCATTTCAGTATTAGCAGAAATGATTGCAAGTGGGGTCTTTAACTCATGTCCTGCATTAGTGATGAATTGCTGCTGTTTTTCATAAGAGCGAACTACTGGCTGAATAGCTCGTTTAGATAAAATTATTAAAATTATTGCAAAGAATACTAAAGCTCCCAATGTAAGAAGAATTGCTAAACGAAGCAAACTCCAGCTTCTTTCATAAATTAAAGAAGTATTCAAAAAGACTACCATTTTTTTGCCATTACTGTTAGCAATCACTTCATATGAGTAAGTATTCCTTGCTAAAATCGTTACTCCTTTTGTTTGTTTTTTATTAAGTAAATGACGAGTAACATTTAAAATTTTATCTTGGCTAACACCATATACCTTACTATTTTGCCAATTTAAAATTTTTAGTTTGTTATTATTAACAGCTACTGAAAAATAACGATACTGATACACTGAATCAGGATTAGGACGATTATTTATCAAAGCATTAAAAGGGCTTTGATTTTGACTAAATTCATGTGAATCTTGTGGAGTTAATTGTCCATTATTTCTAACTAAAGCTGACATTACGCGAGTTGCTTCACCATGAGCTCTGCTAAAGTCAGTTCCAATCATTAATCCCACGGTTGAAAACAACACAATTGCTAAAGATGCAATAGATATAACGATAAACTGTAAACGAAACTTTTGAATCGTTTTATTCATTTTTATCACCTAACTAATTAACTTAAAACTACCACCTTTGTCACCTTCGATTTTCACAGAACTTTGAATATTGAGCAATTTCTGACGTAAATAAGAAACATACAGCCAAACCATTTCACTATCAGCGTCAGGATCATTTTTCCAAACGTGATTCAAAATATCTTCGGTTGAAATTTCTTTTTCCTTATTTAACATAAGATAATTTAACAAATCAGTTTCTTTATTTGCTAAGCGAATTGAATTATGGCTTATTAATTCCTGCTCATCTGTATTTAAAGTAATATCGCCATATTGAAGCTCACTAACTGAATAGTCGCTGTCACGACGCTCACGAGATTTTAAGCGTGCAATTAATTCTTTTAGTGAAAATGGTTTGGTCAAATAATCATCCGCCCCAGATTCAAGCCCCGTTACTTTATCATCAACTTCTGCTTTCGCTGTCAGCATCATAACATAGGTTTTATCACCCATCGCACGAATCTCTTTAAGCGCTTCAATTCCGTCCATTACAGGCATCATAATATCTAAAATTATTACATCATAAGCATTACTTTTTACTTTATCAACAGCTTCTTTTCCGTTAAACACTGCATCCACATCATAGCCATTAGTTTCAATAGCCATCTTCACAACTCGAGAAAGCTGCGGTTCATCTTCTGCTAACAAAATCTTCATTGATTCTCATCCCTTATCATTTGTCTAATAGTCTGCATACTTACATCACAAGAAGCTAATTCATCTGCAACTCGTTTTAATTCACGACTAATAAGCTCCGGATGCTTAACTTCATGCTTATATTTCATTTCATGTTCTAAACTAGCCCAAGTATCCATTGCAATTGTTCTTAATTGAATTTCTACATAATAATGACCTGGAGAATTACCTTCTATATCAATATCTGATGTAGTCATATCCAAGATTAAGTGATACGAACGATAACCATTTGGCTTAGCATTAGTAATGTAATCCTTTTTCTTAACAATTTCTATATCAGGCATTTGATTAATTTTATCAACACATAGATAAATATCATCAATAAAATTACACACGATTCTCAATCCTATACTGTCACGATTTTCACGAAGAGCAGAATATGGTGTTAGAGGCAAATTTTTACGTTGACATTTTTCAGTCATGCTTTTTTCTGTTTTAACACGTCCATTCAAATGTTCAAATAAACTATCCCCTGTATTTGATTGTTGTTCTTGATTCAAACTATTAAATCGAGTCATTAATTCTTGCAATATTTTTTGCAGAGTAGGTTTATATTCACCATAGATACTCATAACTTCACCTTTTTTCTTTTAGATATTTTGTCACAGGCATTTGAAGATTCTGTGAAAATTTATTTAGTTTTTTATTTTTTCAATATTATATTGTAGCAAAAAAGCACCTTGCTACAATATAAACCCAACTTATTTGACTAATTTTGAAAAAATAGCGTTTATTGTAAACGTTATCATTTAAATAGTCAAATATTTAACCTTATAAATAACAAAAAAGTTGAAAAAGTCACGGATTTTTATGCATTTTGCTTGCTTTGTATGGTACAATAACTACTGAAATAATTGTAATCATATTTCTGGTAACAGTAGAGCTGGACCAATGTTTGGTAGCAATTTTCTCCTAAAATTGAGATCTTTTTTATAAAAGAACACCGTAAATTTGTCTCCGATGAGATTTTCTAGTTGTATTTGATAGATTCAAGTAACCTAGACTTTGACTCTGACTAGCGAATTTTAATGAAGTCTTTTTTCGAATATCTTTCTCCATTAGATATAGCCTTATGGAACTGGTGAAGTAGTAGAAAGACTTGATTATGTCTGATATTTTATCAATTATGATCTCGCATAACAGAAAATCAGAACATACTAAAAATACGATAGGATCAGAGGGATTAGGTTCTATCGTATTTTTAATTATGAATGGGAAAAATTTCAATGAAAAAGTTTTTTATTACTATTAGTGTACTAGGATTGCTTGCTCTTATTTGGATATTACTTGCCCGCGCAGGTATCTTTTTATTTATTTTTTAGAAAGGAGAAAACATGACACCTGAGTTTATTAGCATTTTCTTATTAGCCTTTATTGTTAGTTTAGTTATGACTTTAATTTATCGCTTTCAAAAAAGAATCAACCAGCTTGCTTTAACTACCATTCCCCTATCACCTAAAAGTAAAGTTATTCTCTTTAATTATGAAAAACTCGAAGCCCTTAGTTTTGGCTGGATGCTGGGGCTACTTGCATATAAATATTTAGTAGGGTCTTGGTTAATAATCCCCCAAGAATGGCTTGAGCGTCAAATTTCAATTTCGATATATTTAGCTGGATTTCTAATGCTTTTTGAGTATGTTTTACTATTTTACCGAAAACATATCGATAATAAACAAAATTACTAGCAAAAAACTTGCAGTCTTCAAATTTAATGTTGAAAACTGCAAGTTTTTCATTTATAAGCGCATTTTTTTGGAATTTAGCTTTTTAAAAACTAAGATAAACTTAGGAAAAGAAGGTGTATTAATTATGGATTTATCTCAACTTGTTACTAAAAATTTGCCAATTTATAAAAAAGGAAAAGTTGCATCTTATATTCCAATGCTAGCAAAGGTTGATCCACAACAACTAGGAATCAGCTTATTTGATTTAACTACTAATAAAATTAGTTCAGCTGGAAATTATAATGTGAGGTTTGCTATTGAAAGTATTTCTAAAGTGATTACTCTTTTATGGGCAATAAAAAAACTAGGAATGACTGAAGTCTTTAAACATGTAAGTTCTAGACAGACTGGATTTGCCTTTAATTCTATATTGAATATGGAAATTAATAAAACAAAAGCTCCACTTAATCCATTTGTGAATGCAGGAGCTATTTTGACGACATCATTAGTTGCAAATAAAGATACTTTTACAGATATTCTAAATTTTGCTCAAGAAATTTGTAATGATTCACAAATATACTTAGATGAAGAAATTTTTCATTCTGAAAAATCAACCGGAAACTTAGACAGGTCTTTAGCTTACTATATGAAGTCTAAAAATATGATAAAAAGTAATGTTACTCTAAGTTTAGACATTTACTTTAAGCAATGCTCAATGATGATAACCACTAAAAGTTTAGCAAATTTAGGAGCGCTTTTAGCTAATGATGGTATTGCTCCTTGGAATAATCATAGACTTATTTCAAGTAATGCGGCTACTTGTGTTAAATCACTAATGATGACAACCGGTCTTTATAACCAATCTGGTATTTGTTCTAGATTAATTGGTGTCCCCACCAAAAGTGGAGTCGGTGGAGGACTTCTTTCTGCCGCTCCTAGGAAATATGGGATTGGAATTTTTAGTCCAGCACTTAATAAAGATGGCAATAGTGTTGCCGGCTTGGCCTTACTAAAAGATGTTGCTCAAGAATTAAGAATAAATATTTTTAGATAATAACTAAAAATACAGATATTCACAATTTTTTCTGAATATCTATATTTTTCAATTTATCTTAATAATGTCTAATATAAATGCTATCAATTCGATGACCATGAGTTTTATGTAAAATTACATTAGCTCTATTTTTTGTAGGAGCAATATATTCGCGTAAATTAACCAAGTCAACAGTTTGCCAAACAGTTTCTGCTCTAGTAATAGCTTGACTTATAGGTCCGTTAGCCCATTTATAATAGAAATTTTCAGGTTTATTTTTATTAATTATCAATAAATGCTTAAATCTTTGCATAAACCACTTTTCAATTAAATCTTCATTAGCATCAATATAAATAGAAAAGTCAAAGAAGTCACTAGTTACCACCACTCCTACTGGTGGTAATTGGAGAGTATTAATTCCTTCAATTATTAAAATATCTGGATTTATGACCTCCCCATATTTATTAGGTACTATATCTGACAACCTTTGTGAATATAATGGATACAAAACTCTAGGTTTTCCATTTGTTACATCTGATAAAAAATCACTCAACAATTTCATATTATAACTCTCAGGAAATCCCTTCCTATCCATTAGTCGTCTCTTTTTCAACTCTCGATTAGGATATAAGAAGCCATCTGTAGTCATTAATTGCACTTTTAAATCCGGATAACAACGCTGAATCAACACTTGTAGAAGTCTGGCAGTAGTCGATTTTCCTACCGCTACTGAACCTGATATCCCTATAATAAAAGGATGATTGATTTCATCAATTCCTACAAAATGGTCTTGCAACTTGGTTAGCATTTTTTTATGTTGTGCAAACAGATGCAAATACCTTACTAAAGGAATATAGATTTCCTTAACATCTTCTTCATCAATCACATCCCCAAGCGAAGTCAGCTCTTTTAACTCATCCATTTTTATATAATTTTTATTTGAAGATAACTTAGACCAACTAACACGTTCAACTTTAGTGAAATCATTCATTTTAATGCCTCACTTCTATATTAAAACTATGCCCTTTTCAAGATATAATTTAATGGAGTAACGATTATTGGCACCACAATTGCAGTAAAGGCAGCTTCCACTAAGCCATTTATCCCTAATACCGAAATCAAAATTATAAATAGAGGCGTACTTTGATTGAAGTTTCCTAAATAACTAGTCAAACTTGCAGGATTATTCATAAAAAATATGCTTACTAACCCAATAACTAAAAATGTATTAGTTAAAGAAGCTACAGCTCCACTAAAAATATAGCCTACTTTTCGAATAGTTAAATCTTTATCACTTAACTTAGCTGTTATTAAACCTGCAAAGTATCCCGATAAAATACTAGGTATCAAAGAGATAGCTGGATTTTGAAAAAGCATTAAGCTCACCATATCTCCTGGCTGAGTGTAAGCAACTATCAATCTAGTTATTCCCCAGATCAATCCAAACTCTGCTCCCATTTTTGGACCCATCAAAGTTCCAAAAACTGCTATTGTTAAAGGAATAGTTGTAATTGCTGGTAATGCCGGCAAAATTCTAATATAGCCTACATTAGGAACAAAGGTTTGAACAATTAGCAATGCTACAAAAACTGCTAATATTGTCATTTTTAAAGTTTCTTTTCTTTTCATTTCTTTCACCTTAATTATCAATGGAAAGCTTTTGATATTTAGAAAAGTATTTTAGAAACCAATCTTTAGTGTAATCAACTATCGGCTCTTCAACCGGATTCATAGTATGACATAATGAGATTTTCCAAGGAAAAGAAGGCTTTATTTCAGCATTTTTTATTTTATGATTGTTATAATTTTCTCCAATTGGAGCAGCAACGATTCCAATGAGGTTAGGATCTCTTTGAACTAAATTTAAAATTAAATCCCAAGATGAAGTCTGTAAAAAATACTTAGGCTTAATCCTATCACCCTTAAACTTCTTATTAAGTTGAAATGTAACCATGAAGTCATCAGTTAAAGTTACTATTTTTTCTTTTTCAATCTCTGTAAACGGAACTGAATTTTTATATTCGTTAAAGCGATGCTGCTTATTAAACCAAACTCGAACAGTATTTTCATAAATTAAATCTTCATAGATTCCTTCAATTGTTGCTGGAGAAACAATCACTGCTAAATCAATATCTCCTAGAATTAGCATTTGCTGAAGCTCATAGGCTCCCTTTTCAACTAGTTTTAATTGGATACCTGGATTTTCATTAATAAATGCAATCAAAGCATCATTAAATACTGTTGAAATTATTACAGGAGCAATTCCAATTCTTACAATTCCAGTATTTTCTTCAGAAAGCTCATTAAGTTTATCAATCATTTCAGTGTATTGCTGATATACCTTTTTAGATTCTTCTATTAAGGTATTACCATAACGAGTTAATCCAATAATTCGTCCTTTCTTACGATTAAAAATATTCATTCCTTGCTTAAACTCAATTTCTTTAATCGCTTTACTAATTGCGGGCTGTGAGACATGTAATATTTCAGCACTTTTAGTTAAATTAAAATTATTGCTTACAACTGTTAGTAAATACTTAATTTGATTGATTTCCAATTTACTAATCCTTCCATTGAAATACAGAAAAGCGGCATTTAAACACTTTTAATATTTAAATACCGCTTTCTAGGACTAATCTTTAATATTCATAATTGGTTCTTCAAAAATTCTTGAGTCCATTTCCTTTAAATTATCACTAATAATTGGTTTAAATTCCATTTGGTCAAGAATATCTTTTTGTAAATCGATTCCAGGTGCAATTTCAACTAATTCAAGACCATCTTTTACTAATTTGAATACTGCACGTTCAGTTACATACCATACTTCTTGATTACTATCATAAGCAACCTTACCAGAGAAAGTAATCTGTTGAACATTCTTTACAAATTTCTTCACTTTACCTTCTTGAATGATGTGCAACTTACCATCTTTAATTTCTTCTTTTAACCCAGCAGCAGTAAATGTTCCAGTAAATACAATCTTTGGAGTATATTGGGTGATATCAACAAAACCACCAGTTCCTGCAATCTTAGGTCCAAATTTAGAAACATTTAGATTACCTTTTTCATCAGCTTCTGCTAATCCTAAGTAAGTAATATCTAGACCACCACCATTGTAAAAGTCAAACATATATGGCTCATCAATAGTAGCTTGCGGAGCAATCGCTGTACCAAAGTTTGGTCCACCAAGTGAAGTCCCCCCAAAAGTACCAGCTTCTACAGTTGTAACGATATTGTCAGATAATCCTTCTTCTTTCATTACCATTGCACAATACATTGGATATTGACCAATTCCAAAGTTTACACAATGGTCAGTATCAGGATTAAAGATAAAGGCTGCACGTCTTGCAATAATTTTCTTTTTATCTAATGGTAAATCAAAAGAATCAGCATCTTTTATAATATTTGACTTTATAATATCAGGATTATAAACAAACTCATTAGTTTGCTTAGTCATTTCTGGATTATCAGTTGGAACAACGTAATCCACTAAAACGCCAGGCACCTTAACAGCCTTTGGATCCAAACTACCATTTCTTACAATTCGCTTAACTTGAACAATTACTTTACCACCATTATTATGTGCAGCCATTGCAATTGCGGTTACATCCATAGTTAAAGGTTCATCATCAAAAGTAATATTACCATTTTCATCAGCATAAGTTCCACGGAAAATTGCTACATCAGGCTTTGGTGTTTCATATGCTAAATAATCTTTACCATGAATTTTTATTCGATTTACCAAAGTAGAATTTTTAGCAGCTTCATTTAACCGACCACCATCATTTTCTGGATCTACGAATGTTCCAAGACCAGTATGAGTAACTAAAACAGGTCTGTGAGCTGCAGCATCTCTGAACAATTGTGAGATAGTTCCTTGAGGAAAATTAAAGGCTTCAAAATCATTATTTGCAACCATTGGGGCAAGCTTTGGAGCTAGTGACCAAAGACCACCAACTACTCTTTTAAGCATTCCCTTTTCTGCAAAGTTTTCAACGGCTGAACCATGGTTATCACCAATTCCACAACCATACCAAACATCCAAGTTTTTTGGATGACCAGTCTTTTGAAATCTTTCTTTCATATCTTCAAGAATTTCTTCAGCAACATCTGTACCTAAACAACCATCAAGGGCTACACAAACTCCATCTTCAATGAGTGCAGCTGCTTTTTTACTATCAATAATTTGAACTGACATCTTACTAAATTCCTTTCATCTAAAGACAACTGTTTCAATTCTACTGAATTAAATTTTAGATGAGTTTATATATTATATTTTGAGAGCAATTAATCAAGTAGATGTTAAAATTATTGTTATTATTTTGTTAAAGGTTTCCCTTTCACATACTTAAGATACCGCTTACATTTATTAAAGTAAAATTCCTTTTATTTACTATTTATATAACCAAAAGTTATTATAATAAAAAAAAAAAACAATATAAAAATAGATGGCTAATAGTTAAGTGCCATAGAAAATTTAGTCACTTTATAGTTATAGTCATCTATTTTTAAAAATTCTAGTTAGAACTTAGAGTTATGACAGCAATTTTTACATAATTTCAATTTTTTGATCAAGAACTCTCTGTGCATCTTCCATTAAATCTTTAATAATATCTGCAGCAGGTTTTGATTCTTTGATCATTCCGGCAACTTCTCCAGCCATAAAGAAACTCTTGTCTGGATCATCCTCTTTAACACCTACGTACAAACCTTTATTTAATGCATCGTTAAATTCATCTCTTGATACACCAGTCTTCTCTAATTCAAATAATTTTCCTGCTTCTTCATTAGCAATCCCACGGGTAGCTCCGCCCTTAATAGTTGAACCAACTACTGCAGTACCAGTATCTGTAGCATTAATAACAGCATTTCTCCAGTTATCACCTACAGGACTTTCTTTAGCAATCGAGAATATAGTGCCACATTGTACGCCTTCAGCACCAGCAACGAATGCTTCTACAACTCCACGACCATCACCAATACCACCAGCAGCAATTAAAGGTATTGAAATTGCATCTGCAATTTGAGGCCACAATACCATAGAAGTAGTACCACCAATGTGACCACCAGCTTCCATACCTTCAACGATTACACCATCTGCACCCATTTCTTCCATCTTTTTAGCAATTTTAACATTTGGAATTACAGGTAATACCTTAATACCGGCTTCTTTTAAGTCTTTCATATATGGCTTAGGAGTTCCAGCACCAGTAGTAACAACTTTGACTCCTTCTTCAATTATTACTTTTACTACTTCTGGAGTATTCTTGTCCATTAACATTAAATTAACAGCAAATGGCTTATCAGTAAGTTTTCTTGCTTTTTTAATTTCTGCTCTTACCTCTTCTGGAGTTTTACCACCAGCAGCAATAATTCCAAGACCACCACCATTTGATACAGCAGCTGCTAATTCTGCAGTTGCAACTTCTTGCATAGCACCTTGAATAACTGGATACTTAATACCTAATAATTCTGTAACACGATTCATAATTTATATCTCCTTAAAATTAACTAATATAATTTATTCAATCTAGACTTATTATTTACCAACAAAGTGCTTTGGACGCTTTTCAACAAAGCCTGCCATACCTTCTTTTTGATCCTTGGTATCAAACATTTCTGCCCAAATTTGACTTTCAATATCAATTGCAACATCAAGTGGCAAATCCGCACCACGATCAACTGAATATTTTGCACGAGCAACAGATAATGGAGCATTCTTCATAATCTTGTGAGCAATTTCAATTGCTTTATTCATAAGTTCTTCTGGTTCAGCAATTTCATCAAATAATCCAATTCTATAGGCTTCTTTAGCGTCAATCATATCGCAAGTTGCAATTAGTTCTTTAGCTTTACCACGTCCTACAACACGAGTTAAGCGTTGGGTACCACCAAAACCAGGAATAATGCCTAAGCCAGTTTCTGGTTGTCCTACTTTAGCACTGGTTGCCCCAATTCTCATATCACATGAACATGCGAGTTCACAGCCACCACCCAAGGCATAACCATTAACTGCAGCGATTACAAATTGTGGTAAGTGTTCAATTTCACCAAATGATGAGTGGGCAAGTTTTGAAAGCTTCAAAGCTTCTGTCACGTTGTCATTTTGCATTTCTTTAATATCGGCACCAGCAACGAATGCTTTAGCACCTGCCCCTGTAATGATAACTACGCGAATATCTTCTCTTGATTTAACTTCGCGCAATGCATCACCAATGTCTTGCAAAGTAGCTAGATTTAAAGCATTTAATGCCTTAGGTCTGTTAATTGTCAAAACAGCAATTCCATCTTCAACTTCATCTAATAAAACATTTTCATAAGTGTTGAAACTCATAATATTTTGTCCTTTCAAAAAACAACTCATCTGTTTTGCTCTCAACGCTTATTATTTTTGTGCATTTCAACATAATTGACAAATTTGTGTTATTTTTAAAGTTTTTTTGAAAATTTAAGCAAACGCTTACATATAAAGAAGTTTAGCTATTATGAAAATTAGTTATAAGTTGTATAACAATCACAAAAATATTAACAATTTATAATCATTAATATTTTAAACACTTAGTCTAAGTAGCCTTTAAGTTCAGTATAACTAAGAGAAATGCTTATTATAACAATTTATTTTTATAACCTTTCAAAATTTGTGTAAGCGCTTAATTTGAATATAAAATAAGTCTAAGGTAAATAATATTTGGTTAAAAGGAGGTCTTATTATGTCTGGGACATGGATGTCTAGGTATATTGCTGAATTCTTTGGAACTGCTATTTTAGTAATGTTAGGTAATGGTGCTGTATCTAATTCATTTCTCAACGGAACAACTGCTAATGGTGAAGATGGTCAATCAAATGGTGGTTGGAGTTTTATTGCATGGGGGTTTGGCTTTGGTGTAATGCTCCCTGCAATGTTATTTGGTTCAATTTCAGGGAATCACATTAATCCCGCTATTACACTTGGAGAAGCAAGTTGTGGAATTTTCCCTTGGTCTCATGTAGTTCAATATATAATTGCACAAATGCTAGGAGCGATTTTTGGACAACTGTTAGTTGTTGCGATATATTGGATTTATTTTAAAAACACTCCTAATAGTGAAAGTGAAATATTAGCTTGTTTCTCTACTGGAGATACTATGGGTAGTAAGTGGAACGGCTTTATTAGTGAATTAATCGACACAGCTATCTTAGGATTTATTGCTATGGGACTTTATCGAGGGATGTTTTTTAAACAGTCCATCGATATTGCAAACATTGGAATTGGATTAGTGATTACTGCCTTAGTCATGGCAGGAGGAGGGCCTACTGGTCCTGCATTAAATCCAGCTCGAGATTTAGGTCCTAGACTAGTCCATGCTATTTTGCCTATTCCTAATAAAGGTGACTCAAATTGGGGATATAGTTGGGTTCCGGTTGTGGCACCAATATTAGGTGCAATTATTGGGATTGGCGCATATAAACTTGCTTTCGGACTTTAATATATAAAATTAAAATACAAATAAAATAAGCATCAATTTATGTTCAATTGATGCTTATTTATATACAAAAAATTTAAATATCAATCTTCTTAAAGATGAACTCCTAAGGCGATTCTTGCAGCTCGGCTCATCTTAGATGCATCCCAAGCAGGATACCATACTAACTTTATTTTACAACTTTTAACTCCTGCTATTTTCTCAGCTTGTTTAGTTATTTCATTATTTAAAAATTCGCTAAGAGGACATCCCATAATAGTGAGAGTCATTTTTATATTACATATTCCTTCTTCATCAACTTTAATCCCATAAATCAAACCCAAGTTTACTATATCAACTCCTAATTCTGGATCTATCACCTTTTCTAGAGCCTTCATAACTTCTTTTTCGATTTCATTCATTTTTTTCTCCTGCTTGCCCTATTGCAATATTCTTATACTTCTTTTTAAGCGATGGTTAATTTTTTTGAAATTAATTTCCAGCATTTCTACACATGTCCAAACAAGTAAGCCCAAAATCACCATTATAATTAGATAGGCTATAGTTTTAGCAAGTTCAGGAGTTGCTAATTTTAAACTTATAAAAGTTGCTGGCAAATTATATAAATTTAAAAATACTAAAATTAATGAACTTGTCCAACCAATTACTGAAATAAGTCGACTATTAGCAAATTCTCCCATCAATTCATGATTATCTGTCAAAATAAGCAAAGGAATGATGGTAAATGGAACAGCAAAAGCAAGAAATACTTGCGAATTTTCCATCAACATATTGATAGCAGAATGCTGAACTATTATAGAGTCATTAGCTGTTAAACTTACACACACTAAGACAGGGATAATTGAAATTAAACGCGTTACCAATCTTCTTGCCCAAAGGGGCATCTTCAAGTGAATAAAACCTTCCATTTACTAGCTGACCAGTTAAGGTACCTGTAATAGTAGAGTTTTGACCAGAAGCAAGAAGTGCAACTGCAAATAAGACAGATAAGGCACCGGTTTTTGCTACCTGTATTAATAAAGGACTATTTAAAACAGCCGTATTGCTAAGCGCATCATATAACCCAAAGAAAGAGCTATCTTCTACACTGCCACTTTTAAACACCGCTGCTCCCATAATCAATAATAGTGAGTTAATAATAAATGCAATTGTTAGCTGGATATTTGAATCCCATTCAGTGAAACGAACGGCTTCTCTAATATTTTCTTTATTTGAATAATCTACCTTTCTGACTTGACAGATTCCTGAATGCAAATAAAAGTTATGGGGCATCACAGTCGCTCCAATTATTCCTAAGCTTCCCGATAAAGGAGAAATTCCACCAATCACTGGTGATTTTGCCATCATTTTTGAAGAAGGAAAAAATCCGCAGGTAATTTCGTTCCAATTAGGATTAGCCAATACCACTTCATATGTAAATACAAATAGAATAACTAAAATTAAGCAAGAAATCAAAATCTCGATTTTTCTAAAACCAATCTTACTCATAAATAAAAGCAACAAAACATCTAAAACTGTAATAAAAGTTGCCCAAATCAAAGGTATATGAAATAACAAATTCAATGCAACTGCCGCTCCAATAACCTCTGCTACATCAGTTGCCATAATTGCTAATTCGGCAATAACCCATAAAATCACGCTTAAGTATTTATCCGTATGTAGACGAATTGCCTGAGACAAATCCATTTGAGTAACTATGCCAAGTTTAGCAGATAAGTTCTGTAAGAGCATTGCCATAAGACTTGAAATCAGAATTGTTGAAATCAACAAATATTGGAAACTTTGACCACCATTGATTGAAGTTGCCCAGTTGCCTGGATCCATATACCCAACCGCTACTAAAGCTCCAGGTCCCAAATATGCTAAAAGCATCTTAAAAAAGTTTTCATGCTTAGGAACCTTGATTGAACTATTGATTTCGGCTAAAGATTTTTCATTAGCATACTTAAATAAATGATATTGTTTCATTATTTTCTCCTAAAAGATGCATTTCTTACATATTCTGTTGCAAATTTCTTATCCAATTGCTCCTTCCATTTGAAAACTAATTAAGCGATTAAGTTCCACTGCATATTCCATTGGCAGTTGTTTAGTAAATGGCTCTACAAATCCCATGATAATCATTTCTGTAGCCTTTCGCTCTGGTATTCCACGACTTTTTAAATAATATAGTTCCTCATCTGAAACCTTTGAAACAGTAGCTTCATGCTCCATTGCTACATTAGAATTTTCAATAGAATTAGTAGGAATTGTATCTGAAGAAGACTCATCATCCATAATGATGGTATCGCACTCAACGTGAGATTTTGAACCGGATGAATTTTTGCCAAATTTTACACTTCCGCGACAATCAGTTGAACCTCCATCTTTAGCTATTGATTTTGAAACAATTGAACTTGAAGTGTTAGGGGCATTATGAAGCATCCGTGAACCAGAATCCTGGTGAATTCCTTTGTGAGCTACTGCAATTGACAGCATGGTTCCGCGAGCTCCTTCTCCATTTAAGTAAACACTTGGATACTTCATGGTTACTTTGGCACCTAAATTACCATCGACCCATTCCATTGTTGCATGTTTAGCTGCTGCAGCACGCTTAGTTTCAAGACTATAAACATTATCGGACCAATTTTGAATTGTTGTATAGCGGCAATAAGCATTGTCCATCACATTAACTTCAACTACTGCTGCATGTAAACTATCTGATGAGTATTGCGGAGCAGTACAGCCTTCAACATAGTCTAAATGAGCTCCCGGTTCCACAATAATTAAAGTTCTTTCAAATTGACCTGAGTTTTCAGCATTCAACCTAAAATATGCTTGGAGAGGTGTTTTACATTGTACGTCTTTAGGTACATAAATAAAGGTTCCTCCTGACCAAACCGCACAATTTAAAGCCGCAAATTTATTTGAATCAGGTTTGACTAATTTGCCAAAATACTTCTTAAAAATTTCTGGGTATTTTTGAAGTGCTGTATCTGTATCAGTAAAGATGATTCCTTGCTTATCAAATTCTTCTTTCATATTGCGGTAAACCATCTCTGATTCATATTGAGCAGCTGAACCAGCTAAGTATTTGCGTTCTGCTTGAGGTACGCCTAATTTTTCAAAAGTTAGCTTGATACTTTCAGGAACATCTTCCCAATCACGATATTTTTTATCAGTCATTTTTTGATAATACAGCATATCATCTAGATTAAGATCTGATAAGTCTGGACCAAATTTTGGCATTGGCAACTTTTTATAAATTTCATAGGCTTTAAGCCGATAATCCAGCATCCATTTAGGTTCATGCTTTTCAGCTGAAATTTTTTGAATAATTGCTTTACTTAAACCGCGTCCTGTAGAATACTTAGGTTTTACATCATCGTGAAAACCGTACTCATATTCTTCATCTTTTACAATTTCTTCAACTTTAGTCATTATTTTCTCCTTCACTTCTGCCAAATAGCATCTGGTCAAGCCCCCACCAAGCAAGCGTTGCACATTTAATTCTAGCGGGAAATTCCATAATACTAATTAAAACCTGAGCATCCCCAAGCTTCTTAATTTCTTCTTCGGGATATTTTTTACCGATTGCCAAATCCGAAAACATTTTAGAAATTTTTACAGCCTCATCAATACTTTTCCCAGTTATAAGACTAGTCATTAAACTTGCTGATGCCTGACTAATCGTGCAGCCACTGCCTTCAAACAATATTTTTTCAATTTTATTATTTGAAATCTTCATAGTTAAATGAATTTTATCACCACAACTAGGATTATAGACTGTTGTTTCATGATCAAAATCTTCTATTCTACCCCTATTTTTCGGATTAGCAGCCTGTTCAAGGATTACCTGCCTGTAAATTATGCGCATTTTTTTATTTAATGGCATTTTCAAAAAACTCCTTTGCTTCTTTTATAGTTTTTACTAGGTAATCACATTCTTTTTTAGAATTAAAAATTGATAAGCTGACACGAGCACTTGATTCTACTCCTAGTTCTTCCATTAATGGCATTGCACAGTGATGACCAGCTCTAATCTCGATTCCTGCTAAATCAAGTGCAGTGGCTAAATCATGCGGGTGAACATTTTTTAAATTAAAAGTAATTACACCTGTATGCTCGTTATAATTTTTTGGACCGTAAATTTCTAGACCATTAATTTTTTCAAGTTTAGGCAAAAGAAACTTAACTAATTCTTCTTCATGTTCTTGAATGTTTTTGAAGTCGATTTTATTAATAAAATCAATTGCTCTACCTAATCCAATTGCACCTGAAATGTTGGGAGTTCCCGCTTCAAACTTTTGCGGAAGGGGAGCCCAGATACTACTTTTACGAGTTACAGTTGTAATCATTTCCCCACCAAATTTAACCGGGGGCATCTTTTCTAAAAATTCTTTCTTACCATATAAAACTCCAATACCATCCGGGGCAAACATTTTATGCCCTGAAAAAGCATAAAAATCAGCATCCAGTTTTTGAACATCAATTGGAATGTGTCCTGCAGCTTGAGCTCCATCAACTATAACAGCTGCACCATGTTTATGAGCTAAAGCGGTGAGCGTTGGAATAGCGTTAACAACTCCTAAGACATTGCTAGCATGAGCTATTGCTACAATTTTTGTTTTATCTGTAATTTTTTGTATCGCATCTTCCAAGTCAAGTTTGCCATCTTTATTAATTTCAATGAATTTTAAAATTGCATGTTTTTTAATTGCTAATTGCTGCCAAGGAATTAAATTGCTGTGATGCTCCATAATACTGACTACGATTTCATCACCAGCTTCTATAGCTTCTTCACCATAACTTTGTGCAACCAAGTTCAAACTATCTGTACAGCCTGCTGTGAAAATGATCTCACTGCTTCTTTTAGCATTAATGAACTTTTGTACTTTTCGACGAGCTTTTTCATATTCATCGGTTGCAAAATAACTCAAAGTATTAACACTTCGATGAACATTAGCTCGTTTAGTTTTATTAAAATGCTCAACTTTTTCACTAACAAAATTAGGAACTTGGGCAGTAGACGCACCATCAAAATAGACTAACTGGTTACCGTTGATTTTTTCCTTTAATATTGGAAACTGCTGCCGAATTTTATTTAGCGTTTCTTTGTCCATAGATGAGCTTCTTTTCTAAAATATCAATCATTCTTTGCCGGACTTCGCGATCTGGGATTACGTCAAGAACCGCTCCTACAAATCCGCGAATTACTAAACGTTGTGCTTGATCATAAGGAATCCCGCGACTCATTAAATAATCCATCTGAATCTGATCCACTGGTCCAACACTAGCCGCATGAGCAGCAATAACATCATTTTCATCAATTAATAAAAGTGGATTCGCATCCCCTTGAGCATTGTCTGACATCATTAGTACTCGATTTTGCTGATCAGCTTTTGAACCATGGGCACCATGAACGATTTGCCCAATTCCGTTAAAAATCAAGCGCGAATTTTCGAGAAGAACTCCTCGCTGATTAATTAATCCAGTAGAATGAGGGCCACGATTAGTCACACGATTGTTAATTCCCATTCGTTGATTTTTACTAGTAACTGCTATTGCCTGAGAGTTGGCATAACTACCTTCACCAATCAATTCAGAGTCAATGTCTCCTACTGTATCACAATCATTCATAAAGCTGATTGCCCATTCTACGTGCGCATCTTTTTTTATTTGAGCTCGACGACTAAAATAAAGCTTCGTATTTTCACCCAGTTCTTCTAAAGAAGAAAATTCAATTTTGCTTTCAGATTGAGCAATAATTTCAATCATTAAACTAGTCTTGTTTTCAACATTACCGATTGTTTTCAAATGCTGCAAAATTTTCACAGATGAACCACTTTCAGCAATTATTAAAACATGGGGATTCCAGTTCATTTTTTGGGTACTATCTTGGATTAATTCGAGCTCAATTGTTTTTTTCAAATTTACATTTTTAGGAAGATATAAAAGTAAGCCTGAATTAAAATAAGCCATATGGTTAGCAGTCAGTTGATTTTCATCAGGTGCGATAGCTTCCGACATTAAATATTTCTCTAAAATTTCCGCATGGTTCTTAATAGCAGTTGTCATATCACAAAGTATGACACCTAAGTCACTTACTTGTTTATTAAGAGTACTTTTTACAAGAGTCTGACCAAACTGAATAAAATCAATATTCTCATTTTTATCAATTAAAGATGTATCTGATTCAATCTTTTTTAAACTTTCATTCTCAAGTAATGACCAATCTTGATAATGAAAGCGTTGCATCTTGGGCATCTTTAATTGATTTATTTTAAAATAAGCCGAAATTCTTTTTTGTCTTAACCAATCTGGCTCTTGTCTTAGCAGACTATCATTTAAAAGTTCTGCAACTTTTTCATTATCTACCATAATGTTCTCCTAATCCTCATCTACCAAATAAACATCCTTCAAGCCTAGCTCATTTCGCAAGCCTGCATAACCTTCATTCTCAAGTCTTTTTGCAAGTTCTGGTCCGCCATCTTTGACTACTCGTCCATCCATCATGACATGCACTACATCTGGAACAATATAATCAAGCAATCTCTGATAGTGAGTAATAATCAAAGATCCAAAATTATCGCCTCGCATTGCATTTACTCCCCGAGAAACAACTTTTAAAGCATCAATATCAAGACCAGAATCAATTTCATCTAAAATGGCAAAACTTGGCTTAATCATTAATAGCTGTAAGATTTCATTCCGCTTTTTTTCACCACCAGAAAAGCCCTCATTCAAATATCGTTCTGTCATTTCTTCTTTCATATCTAATAAGTCTAGATTTTTATCAAGTTCATTTAAAAAATCAGTAATCGGAATTGGATTATCCTTTGGTCTGCGAACATTGATAGCAGTTCTAAGAAATTCCGCATTAGTTACCCCAGGAACTTCTGCTGGATACTGCATAGCCAAAAATAATCCTTTTCTTGCTCGCTCATCTACCGGCATATCAAGGATACTTTCGCCATTTAATAAAATATCGCCACTAGTTACATGATAGTTAGGATTGCCCATAATAGTTTCAGATAAAGTAGATTTTCCAGTTCCATTAGGTCCCATAATTGCATGAATTTCACCAGTCTTCAAAGACATATTCACACCTTTAAGGATTTGTTTCATTTGCTTTTTTTCTTCATCTTTAACTTCAACGTGAAGATTTTTAATTTCTAAAGTTGCCATTTTTATCTCCCTTTTATTAAATTCACCTAATTATTCATACAGACTTTATCACTAAAATAATTAAAAGTAACGACTTGAATTATACAAGATGTTGTGCTTATACTTTAAAAATCACTAAATATAGTAGTTAATATGAATTTAAATACTATATATCGTCTTAAATCCAAATAATTATTTGTAAATATAAAAAGAACTTAATCAATTGATTAAGTTCCCACTATTTATTCTAATTACAATTAATATCTACTTCTTCTCATTTATTTTTGCTTCTTTACGCAATTTATTCTCACTTATAGCAGTATAAATTAAAAATAAAATTGCAAATAATGACGCAACATATAATACCGTGTTACTAGCAATCCAGCCAAACTTATTAACTAAAATCCCGATTAAAGCCGTTGCAATTGTTTCTCCAAAGATATATTGGAAAAATCCCATAAAACCAGTCGATGCTCCCACCGCAAACTTGGGCACAACTTCATTTACCATTAATCCTACCAAAGTCAGCGGAGCATAGATTAAGTTTCCCATTATAAGTAACACAGTAACTATCCATACGTGATTATTACTAAAAAAGTAAATTGTTAAACAAATCAACATGCCAATTACACAAGCAATCGAAACAAGGCCGCGGCGTCCTTTTAAAACATCCGAAATTGCTCCAATGATGATAACTCCGGGAACTGACGCCAATTCAAAAATACCAATTAACCACTTAGCAAAATTAGGGTCAAAGCCTTTATTTTGAACTAAATATGATGGAATCCAGCTTTGAATACCATAGCGCACTAAATATAGTGACATAGAAGTCAAAGTAACTGCCCAAACAAGCTTATTCTTTAAAATATATTTGACAAAAACTTGTCCAATACTTAATTTAGTAGAATCAGCAGTTGAAACTTTTCCATTTTCCAAAATAACTTTATCACCAGTATAAGTAGAAATGTCTGGCAATCCTACAACTTGAGGACGATCAGCACCAAATACTAGAATTAAAATACAAATTACAAATGAAACTCCTGAAGCTGTGTAAAATACTGCTGGTAATGATCCTGCAAACAAAAATGTTGCTAGTTGGACAATAGCCACACAAATAAACGAGCCAGCGTTGTGAGCTGAAGACCAAATTGAGTAGATGGTACCACGCATTCGTCTTCCCCACCATAGTTGTATCATTCTTTGACAAGCAGCAGCTCCCATTCCTTGAGTAATCGCAATCAAAAACATTAAAAACATCATAATGTATAAATTGCGCGTACTACCAAGAAAAATATTCAAAATAGCCGATAATAATAGTCCTAACATTAAGTAGCGGTTAGAATCACATTTATCAACTAATGTCCCCATCAAAAGTTTCGCTATACCATATCCAATCCCGAAGCACGATAAGACTAACCCAATATCTGCAGTGGTAAAATTGTATACTTTCATAATGTCTGTTTGTTCAGTGGTAAAGACTAGTCGAATAATATAATAACCTATATATCCGATACATGTAGCAAGTAATACTCCCAATTGATGTAATTTATACATACTTGCTATTTTGTTCTTTGGGACTAATTTTTTAGAGTCTGGTTGTTGTAAAATCCAATGAAACATAAAATCTCCTCCTATTCTTACAACATAAGAATAGCATTATTATTTAAAAATATTATATTTTTATAATAAAAGTACAAAAACAAATAAGCATTAATCAGTATTTGTATATTTATATGCTGATTAATGCTTAAATATTTTTCTGAAATTATCCTCTTATTTACAGCAATTAAAAGCAATGTTATTGTTTAATTATAAGTATTCACACTATAAAAATATAAACAACGAGGTGAGATTATGGTAAATAAGTATAGAAGTGTTTTTGATATTATTGGTCCCGTAATGATTGGTCCATCAAGTTCGCATACTGCTGGTGCGGTAGCAATCGGCCGAGAAGGAAATAAACTTTTTGGTGGAGTCCCTAAAAAAGTCACTGTCCATTATTATGGCTCTTTTGCTCAAACTCACCGAGGACATGGAACTGATTATGCAATAGCAGCCGGCATTTTAGGCTTTGAGCCAGATGACCCACGCGTTCCTCAAGCTCCCGAAATTGCTCATAAGCAAGGAGTTGATATTCGCTTTGTCGAAGAAAAGGGCGATAGTCCTATCAATCACCCTAATACGGCTGTTTTGGATATGAAAGATGATGAAAAAAAGCTTGAATTATCAGGTTGCTCAATTGGTGGTGGTGCCATTGAAATCAGAAGTCTTATAATCAATGGAATTGAAATTAAGTCATCTGGGCTACTTCCAATGATTATATATATTGATCATAAAAAACTTGATGATACAATTTTGTCACTAAATGAGTTCTTAAAAGAAAAAGCCCCCTTTGTAGAAAAAAACACTTACCATTCAGCAAATAGTGACATTTATGAATATAATTTAAAAAACTACCTTCAAAATGATTTAATTAAAGAACTTAAAAGTAAATTTAAATCTATTATTATACTTTATTAAAAATGGAATTTGAATATGTATAATCACGTAAAAGAACTAATTGCTGCATCCCAAAAATTGCAAAAACCAATTTCAGAATTAATTATTGAACAAGAATGCCATACTTCTGGACTTTCTCGAGAAAAAGTTTGGAACAAAATGAAATATAATCTTTCTACGATGAAAAAAGCCGTTGAAAAAGGACAAGAAGGAGAAGGCGTTTTTTCAAAAACTGGATTAAGTGGTGGAGAAGCAGTAAAAATTAAGAACTATCGCCATAATCATAAGACCCTCTCTGGCAATATTATGATGCAAGCAGTCCAAAATGCCATTGCTACAAATGAAGTCAATGCTTCTATGGGAATAGTCTGTGCAACACCAACAGCTGGATCATCAGGGACTTTGCCTGGGATCTTATTTATGTTAGAAAAGCGGCTTAATCTGACTGAAGAACAAGAAATTAACTTCTTATTTACTGCAGGCGGTTTTGGGTTAATTATAGCCAACAATGCTGTTATCGCTGGAGCGTCAGGTGGCTGTCAAGCAGAAGTAGGAAGTGCTTCTGCAATGGGAGCTGCTGCTAGTGTTGAAGCTGCTGGAGGTACTCCTCAGCAATGTGCTGAGGCCTTATCTATTGCCCTTTCTAATTTATTAGGTTTAGTATGTGATCCAATAGCAGGCTTAGTAGAAGTTCCATGCATAAAAAGAAATGCAATTGGTGCAACAAATGCCTTAATTGCAGCAGATATGGCACTTGCTGGCTGTAAAAGTGTTATTCCAGCTGATGAATGCATCTTAGCAATGAACAGAGTTGGTCGATCTATGCCAGTTGCCCTTAGAGAAACAGGAATTGGGGGCTTGGCTGGCACTCCTACAGGTCAAGCTATTAAAACAAAAATTTTTGGTAAAAACACATAGCGAGGAAAAGTACCATGCGTGAAAGTAAAGCAATCAAAGATGACATTATCAACCATCTTTGCCAGGTGATTGACCCAGAATTACAAATAGATATTGTTAATTTAGGACTCATCTATGCTATTGACTTAGATGAGGATGGAATCTGCCTAATTAATATGACTCTCACTACTCCTGCTTGTCCTTTAACCAGTTTTTTAATTGAGAAAATTACCGAAGAAGTCAGTAAAGTATCCGAAGTTAAAAATGTTGATGTTGAGTTTGTTTGGTATCCTGTGTGGTCTCCAAACAAAATGAGCGACATTGCGAAAAAGCAATTAGGTATTATTAGATGAAACAGTGAATTAATTTCACTGTTTTTTATTTTCTGAAAATCTGGCTACATATACAATAATTACCGCTGTATCCCTTGTTAATATATTCATATAATTATATAATTTAGTATGAAAGCGTTATTACATAAAATCTATTACGAGGAGGTATGAATATGAAAAAGAAAACGCTCGATCATTCAGCGTACGGCGGAGTCCCAGGTGAAAAATATCACCCCTATATTGGAAAACATGATGGACTCGGCGGTAATGCGGTTATTATGATTATCGGTGCCATTTTAGCCATTATCTTTGCAGCTTCTACAGCATACTCCGGCATGAAAGCAGGATTAACTGTTTCAGCCGGAATTCCTGGAGCTATTTTGGGCTCTGGTTTAGTGGCAGTTTTTGCTAAAAAGAAAGGCATTCTTGGTGTTAACTTAATTCAAGGTATGTCAAGTGGTGGTGAATCAATCGCAAGTGGAATGATTTATGTTTTACCTGCAATTGTTTTAATTGGTCGCAAAATCAACTTTTTCTACGGTTTTTTAGTAGGAGTAGCTGCAGTAGCATTTGCGATTGGTGTTTCCAACATTGTTTATAATTATTTAATTATTACTGAACATGGTATCTTGAAGTATCCAGAATCAATGGCAATTGCTGAAACTATTGTAGCTTCTGAAGCTGGTGGTGAATCCCTTAAAATGATGGGCTTGGGATTTGGAATTGGTGGACTAATTACTCTTTTCACTAACCAATTTTTAGGCTTATTTAATAGTACGATCAGTTTTTCTAGCAAAAAATTTTATAAATGGTCCATGTCCACAGAAGTAAATCCAATGCTGTTGGGTCTTGGTTTTATTATTGGAATAAAAGTTTCTTTAATTATGATGGCTGGGATGCTGTTTGCTCGGTTTGCAGTTGGTCCATTAATTTCTTACTTTATAGCTATGGCTGGCTCAAGCTGGCATGTATGGAATGATGCAAGTATTCAATTAAACCAAGCAAACGCAGATGTTGTAATTAGTTCTTATCTTAAGTATATCGGCGCGGGAATGATGCTTGGAGGCGGAATTATTGGAGCAATTAAACTTATTCCTGCAATTAAACAATCAATTTCTGCCACTTTAAAGGCTAAGAAATCAGCTTCTGGCAAAGATAGCGATAAAGGTTCATCAATTCTATTATTAGGTGGAATTATCCTAATCTTAATATTAGCTTTCTTCTTTTCAAACAATAATATAATGATTATGTTATTGGGTGGAATTCTTTCAATTTTACTGTCATTTCTATTTGTAATTGTTTCTGCTAGAATGGCTGGTTTAATTGGTGCTTCAAATAACCCAGTGTCCGGGATGACAATTGCTTCAATGGTTATCTTAACTTTAATATTTGCTCTTTGTGGTTGGACAAATACTGACCATGTTCAAATTCTACTAACTTTTGGAGTATTTATCGTAACCGCCATTTCTGTTGGTAGTGGTTATATGCAAACCCAAAAAGTTTCATTTGTTATTGGCGGCAGCAAAAATGAAATGTCCAAATACTACTTAATCGCTGGTACAATCGGTACAATCGTAGTAGTAGGAACTATGGTTTTACTTGAACCACAACTTAGAATAACTGGCTCTAACCCTCCATTTGCACTTCCACAAGCCAACTTAATCGCTGCATTAACTCAAGGTATTATGTCCAATAAATTGCCATGGGTCATGATTATTAGTGGTCTTGTTCTTGCGGTTACTTTTGAAATGTTTGGACTTCCAGTAATGGCAGTTGCTTTAGGATTCTATCTTCCTGCATCAACTACTTCAATCATCTTTATTGGTGCTCTTGCTCGTTTAATTATAGAAAAACTCACTAAAGACAAATCTACTCGTGACCACCGTGTTTCAAGTGGTATTAGTCTTTCATCCGGATTAGTTGCTGGTGCTTCAATTCTTGGTTTGATTGGAATCTTTTTGCATGTATTTGGAGTTTTGAAAGATAGAACATTAACTGGATTCTTTGCATCCAATGAAATGGCTTGGGTACTTTTAGTAATCATGCTGATTTGTGTAATGTGGCCATTATTTAGAATTCATGATTCTCAAAATAAAAAGGATGCCAAAGAATAAAAATGTTTAAAAATAAAAAAGGTATTACTGATGAAGAGTTAAAGAAAATGATTTATCAGCGTAATCCCGCTGTTGAATTTGTTGAAAAAGATGGCATCGTTACGATTGTTAAAGAAAATAACCACCCCATTCAACGATTTTTCCGAAAATATCTTCGCTTTAATATTCCTGAACAAAGTACTTTAGAATTATATAAATATGGAAGTTTTGTTTTTCATAATTTAGATGGAAAAACTAATGTCTATGATTTAGGAAAAAAGCTTGGTAATAAGTTCAAAGAAACTCGTAAATATCAATATACTCGTTTAGTAATTTATCTTAGAGAACTAGACCAACAAAATCATCTAATCATTAAAGTTAAAAATAAATAATCTAGGAGGTTTATCATGAAAAAGAATACTGATGCTTGTACTTCAATTATGGTTGGTAAAAAGGCTTCATTAGATGGAGCAACATTTATTGCTCGTAATGAAGACCGTGTAAAAGCTATTACGCCTAAGCGCTTTGTAGTAAAGCCTGCAGTAAAGGGGCGTCATGAAACTTATGTTTCACCTTATAATAAGGTAACTGTTCCAATGCCAGAAAGTGGTATGCGTTATACTTCTACCCCACATCTTGATCAAAGTACAGGCCCCAACGAAGAAGATGGTATAAATGAAGCGAATGTTGCAGCATCTTTTACTGAAAGTGTTTATGCAAATGACCGCGTTTTAGCATATGATCCCTATGTTAAAAATGGCCTTGCTGAAGATTCACTTTGTACTTTGATTTTGCCATTTATCCATTCAGCTCGTGAAGGGGTTGAATATACTGGAAAATTAGTAGCCAAGTATGGATCTGCCGAAGGAAACGGCATTCAATTTTCTGATGAAGATAGTATTTGGTATATGGAAATTGTAACCGGTCACCAATGGGTTGCTGTTCGCATTCCTGATGATTGTTATGCTGTTACTCCTAACCAAATGGCAATTGAAGATATTGATTTTAACGATCCTGATAATTATATGTGGGCTGATGGCATTCGTGAATTTGTTGAAAAACACCAATTAAACCCAGATGAAAATCGTTGGGACTTCCGTCACATATTTGGTACAAAAACTCAAAAAGACCACCACTATAACACTCCTCGTACTTGGTTTGCCCAACGCTATTTAAGCCCTAAAGCTGCTAAAGATCAAACACCAGAAGATGATGAAATGCCATTCATCCGCAAAGCTGAATACAAGATTTCTTTTGAAGATATTCAATACATATTAAAGTCTCACTTTAATGAAACACCCTATGATCCAATGTCAAATAGTCCTCAAAACAAGACTTACCGTGCAATTTCTCTATCAAGAACCGCACAGTCTCATATCTTACAAGTTCGCAATTCTAAGAAGTATAAGTCCAGCATTCACTGGATTGAATTAGGTGTTCCTGCCTTTAATCCATATGTGCCATTCTTTGCTAATAGTGATGATACTGATGAATCTTATCGTGAAGTTCCAAAAAAGATGGACCTCAAGTCTGCTTATTGGCTTAACCAGGCACTAGCTGAAGTTGTTGAAAGTCACTATGATGAATTTATGGAACAAGACACTGATTATCAAAATGAACTAAACGAATGGGCTCGTCGTAAGATTGCTGAAGTTGATGAAAAAGCTGAAAAACTAGATGGTCAAGAATTAATTGATTATTTAACTGAGCAAAACCATGAAATTGCTAGTCATTACAATAAACGCACACTTGAATTGTTCTATGATTTGTTAACTCAGGGATGCGAACTTTCTAAAATGTCCTTTAAGATGGATCCAAATTTGTAACAGCTAATTCTTACAGAAGAATAAGACATAAAAAGTTGATAATCAAGGTTGTGAAGTGCCTCATAATTGTTAGATATAGATCTAATGATTGTGAGGCACTTCAGTTCATTGAACCATTGATTATCAACTTTTTTACTTTAAGCGATATTTTCAACCAAATTAATCAACTATTTCTCTTACTCGTCTTTGAACCAAAGCAAAAGTACTGTCGTCAAGAATTTCACCCGAAAATTGAATATGCCGATTGATATAAGAAAAAGTATAAAACTGCAACGGATTTATATATCCTTCTACTGAAGTCAAGTTAGTCAGTGGAATAAAAAAATCCTTTAATCGATTATTAGTACCATGGGTTATGGGTGTAACTAAAACTAGGCCCGTTAATTCTGAATAGATAGATGTACTAAGTACAACAGCTGGATGCCTCCCTCTAATTTCTTGACCTATACTTGGCTTAAAATCTATCCATACTATGTCTTGTTTATTAGGTATGTAATCTCTAAATTTCGTCATTGTCTATTTCCGCATCAATGAATCCTTTTGTGTCTCCATTAAACTTTCCATATTTTTTTAAAGTTGCAATGGAATGAAACGGATTAGATTCTATGGGCAGAAATGTGATTGCCCCATTTCTGCCAGCAAATACTTCATATTCTGTACCTGAAGCTACGCTAATACTTTTAGGGACGGTTAGAACTTGTGAATTACCTACTTTTCTAATTTTTACAGCCATTTTAGTACCTCCTTACTTGTATATATCAAGTGTATACTAAAACTAGAAAAATTTCAATGCTTACTTATCTCATAAACTATAAATTCTCAAGTTTTCTCCGGTATATTTTCAATAAAAACTCGCTGATAATCTTAGCTTTAAACATTCTGAATCTAAAGCTGAATTATATCAGCGAGTTTATCTTTATAATTTATTCGAATTTAGTTTATTTTTTCATATTGTTTTTCCAAAATTGGATTGCCTCATTAATCCAGCCATCTGCCACTGTGCCAGTCCCCAAGCCAAATCCATGACTTAAACCTGGATAAACATGAAACTCAGTTGGAATTCCTAACTCACTTAAATAAAATAAACGCTGTCGCATAACTTGCCAATTTGCAATCCCATCACGGTCTCCTACAGCAACAAATGTTGGAGCATCATATTTTGAAACACGACTATAACCAGTATATTCCATAATTACACTATCGGCTTGTTGAATATCAGTTCTTTCAGTATAGCTTCTTAAATATTGTAAATTTCCTATAACTGCTGCCATTCGTGCTCCAGCCGAGCCACCCCAAAGAGAATAATGCTCGCGATTAATTTCTAGCTCTTTTGCATGATCATAAATAAATTCTAAAGCTCGAGCTAAATCTGCATAGGGGTCATTTACACGATATATTAAGGCAAAAGCATTAAATCCTCTTTTACTAAGTTCCAATGCATGAGGAAAACTGTCGTGCATTGCAGCTACGTAATAAAAGCCACCACCAGCATTATTAATTGAAAAAGGAGCATCCTTTTTCCCTTTAAAATAATAAATACCAGTATCTTCTAGCTCTGAGTTAGCCTTTCTTTCCGCTTTAGAATATATTGGATAAAATATTTGTCGCTTTTCTTGTTCTGTTTTTAAATAGTTTAAAATTTCAACAGTTTTGTTAACTTGAATTTCAGAATACCACATGTAAGTTGAACTATTACTAATACTTTTTAAGGTATCGTTTTCTGAAATTGGTAAATTTACCGGGAATAATAATTTTCCAGCTTTTCCAAAAGCTTCTCTTACTTCTTGAACAGTTGTATTTGGATTAAATTTTGTTATTTCCATAATTGAATCATCCCATTATAAAAATCCTCTAATGCGTTTTTGCGTCCGTGGACGCCACCAGGCGCAACTAAATAATATAAGTTTCCATCTTCTTCATTGTTAGCATATCTAAACATCGGTTGATTTTCCATTGCTTGAATTTGTCTAGTAAAACTCGGATAGGCAAAATCCTTTGTACCTGATGCTGCAAAAATAAAGAAATCATTCCATTTTTTATTTTGATTTATTACCATTTGTGCCATCAGCTCTCCATTATCAGTAATTGCTCCACTAGATGGCATGAAATAACGGAAATAATCTAGTGCATATTGAAAAGTAAACCAAGTTGTCACTGCACCCATTGAAAAGCCACAAAAGGCGTGATGGTCACGAGCTAATTTTATATCAGTTTGATTATCGCTTTTTGCAAAAGTACTAAATTCTTTTGCAATTGCTGGCATTAAATCATTTGTTAATTCATTATGATAATTATTTGCTAAACGAACTGCCAAATTATAGTCGCTACTATCTTGCGGACTTAAGTTATTATAAGTCGGACAAACTACAATCATTGGCGTCATAATTCCTTCAGCTATTGCATTGTCTAACACATTTTTAAATTCGCTTTCTTGTCCTGGACGGCCCAAATAAGTATTTTCATTACTCCATCCTCCATGCATCAAATAAAATACATTATATTTTTGATTTTTATTGTAATTTGCTGGAAGATAAACTACCGCATGTTTATGTAATTTTTGTTTCTTTTCATTATAGGAAAATGACTCATAAGTATCATAATAAAAGTCAATCAGTTTACCAGCTTCATTTATTGGATGCTCATATTTTTGGGGAATATGGATTAACTCATTTGGAAAAGTAAGTTTCTTCATATTAGCTCCCTCCTCTCCAATATCATAGTAGCAGGAAAGTGAACAAATGTAGATTGCTTTAATGTACTGCTTAGTATACGAAATTTTTATACTAAATATATTAATTGTGAACATTAATTATTAACCATATTAGTTTATCTTTTCCACAATTAACAAATTAGGGTTACTGAAAATATATAAAAATCCTACTTCTATAGGAGTAGGATTTTATTAAATAAGATTGATTTTTCATATAATTATTTATCAAAATAAGCTCTAGTGTAATCTACTTCACCCACTGGATGCCATAATACACCTTTCAAGTTTTTCTTTACTAAATGACTTTCTGTCATATTATAAAGTGGAGTTGTAGCCGCATCTTTAGTTAATTGTCTTTGAGCGCCACGCATATTTTTCCAATAATCTTTAGGATTTACTGCACTCTTACTTTTAGCAGCTGTTACATAGTTATCATAAACTTGACTATGATATTTACCATAGTTTTGAGTATTATTCGTTTGCATAATATCTAAATCACTCATTGGGTCAGCATAATCTGCTAGCCACAAAGATAAATACATATCAAAGTTTCCTTTGGCTACATTATCTTGAGCATTTTTCTTAGGAACAGAATGAACTTCAACACTCGCCCCTTTAAGGTTAGTTTCTACTTGTGATTGCACAAATTGAGCAATATTTTTATTGATAGTTTGATCATCTGTATAATATTTCAAATCTACTCTCTTTTTTCCTTCTTCTTTTAGTCCTTCTTGCCATAATCTTTTTGCCTTATCAACATTAAATGTTTCACTAGGCTTCATTTCAGTAGCAAAGTCTCTCTTAGTGGTTGAATCTTGAGCTAAGTTTGGAGCCACAAAAGTATAGGCTGGAGTAGAACCATCTGCTAAAACTTTTTTAGTTAAATGTTCTTTATCAAGAACTAAATTTAGTGCTTGTCTTAATTTAACATTAGACAAAACAGCATCTCTTCTACTATTTAACTGTAAATGATATACTCCTGCTCTTTTAAGGTGCATAAGGTTCTTATCATTTTGCATACCTTGCGCTGTAGTTCCGGTAATAGTTGCATCGTCAAGATTTCCTTGTTGGAAAAGTTGCTGAGCTGTGTTTGCGTCTTTAACTACCTGCATTGTCATTTTTTGCAAATGAATATCTTTTTTATTATAGTAGTATCTATTCTTATCTAAACTCCATGATAAATTACTACCAGTCCATCCATTTACTTTAAATGGTCCATTATAATACATCTTATTAGACGCAGTTCCATATTCATTACCAAACTTTTTCAATGCTGTTTGACTTTGTGGAAAAAACGCCGGCATAACCATCATTCGCGTGAAGTATGGCATTGGATATTCTAAATCAACTTGTAAAGTATGTTTGTTCAAAGCTTTAACTCCCAAATCCTTAACTGGTAGTTTCCCAGCTGTAACTTTGGTTGCATTTTTAACACCAGTAAAGATATAAGCATATCCAGACTTAGATGTTGGACTAGCTGAGCGACGCCATGAGGCCACAAAATCTTGTGCTGTGACTGAATCACCGTTTGACCATTTTGCATTATCTCTAAGTGTGAATGTATATCTTTTACCATTATTTGTTGGCTTTACTAATTTAGTGGCAAGAGCTGGAACTGGATTATTTTCTTTATCCGCTCTATATAATCCCTCCATAGAGTTTTCTAATACATTCCATTGGCTGATATTTGCTTCATTAGAATGATCAAGGGATTGAATTTCACTGGTTTGCATTAAGTGTAAAGTTTGTCCATCAGCTTTATCGGAAGACTTTTTTCCGCAAGCTGTTGCTAACAATGCTGTTAAAGTAACAGTTGCTACTGTTAATAATCCTTTTACCTTCATAACTTATTTACTCCTCTAACAAAAAAGCTTGATAAAGAAAAAAGGCGCCCCACTAGACCATCTTGATCTAATAGGGCGCCTTAGCGCTGTACCACCTATAATTCACTAAGTCAAATACACTTACTTAGCCTCATGCACGTGCGGCCTATTCCAAATAGAACAGACGATACGTCGCCGCTATAAAGGGCGGGCCCTGCAATTGCTCATATTGCAATTACTGCTCAAAGGTGATTTTCAGCAAAACCGTAACTATTCCTTCACACCAACCAGGAACTCTCTGAAAGCTGTAGTTCAACGTACTTTTCCTTATCAAAGCTATTGATTTATTTCTTGTTGAAGATAATAATACTCGTATTAAACTAAAAGTCAATAAAAATTAAACTTTATTTTGTAATGAAATATTCCCACATTTCATTACCTTTTTTTAACTATTAGTCTTAAGATAGACTTAGACAGAAATTGAGGCCTTATTATGATGAACAAAAATTTTGAAAACCAACTAATGAGTTTACTTGATCAATATAAAGATGAAATCATTGAAATTAGACGTTATCTCCACGAACATCCTGAGCTATCTTTTCATGAAAAAAATACATCTAAATTTATTAAAAATTATTATAAAAATTTAAATTGTGAAGTTCATGACTGCGGAGACGGATATGGTGTTATTGTCGATATTAATTCAAATAAACCCGGCAAAAAACTAGCGTGGCGCGCAGACTTTGATGCATTACCTATCACGGAAAATAATGATTTACCTTTTAAATCTAAATATCCAGGAATAATGCACGCTTGTGGTCATGATGGACACACTGCTTATTTATTAGTATTAGGAAAATGCTTAATTCAACTTCAGAATCAAATTAACGGCAGTATCAGATTAATTTTTCAGCCAGCAGAAGAGCTTTCTCCAGGTGGAGCAATTTCAATGATTAAAGATGGATGCTTAAATAACGTAGATGACATTTTTGGTATTCACGTTATGAGTACTTTTCCAACGGGAAGTGTTCAATTTCATTTTGGAGCGACACAAACTGGTCGTGCTAACTTTGACTTAACAATTACTGGCAAAGGTGGTCACGCTGCAATGCCTAATTTAAGTAATGATGCTATTGTCGCTGGCTCTAACTTTGTTAATGCAGTTCAAACTATAGTTTCAAGGCGCATTGATCCATTTCATGAAGCTAGTGTAACTATTAGTTCTTTTGATGGAGCAAGCAAAGCTTACAATGCTATACAAGGGCAAGTCAAGATGAAAGGCGATGTCCGAATAATGAATGAAGATGATCGCTCTTTAATTAGAAACAATATTAAACAAATATTGCATGGAACAGATGTGATGTTTGGTACAAAGTCAGACCTAAATTATGACGATAACTATCCTGTTCTTGTAAATAATCCTACTTTGACTCAAGAAGCTAAAGAATGGATTACAGAAAGTGAAATTCCAGAAATAACTGAAATCCGGGATAGTGGTCCAATTACTCCATCTGAAGATTTTGCATATTATAGTGAAAAAGTTCCAGCTTGTTTCTATTATGTTGGCTGTCAGCCATATGATGGGAGTATTCATCCACACCATAGTCCAAAGTTTCTAATGAACGAAGATTGTTTAATTATTTGTGCAAAATCTGCAGCATGTATAATCAGTCATTATTTTGAAAATGAATAAATTATTTTTACATCAAAAGTAGCTCTAACTTACTAATAATCTAGTTTAGAGCTACTTTTTTATGTATAATTTCATTTTTAAACTATCCTATATTGATAATAAACACATGAAGACAATTATATTATCTATACTGTCTCTAATCACAAAATTAAGGACTTATTTAATTACAAAAATACCCTCAAAAGAAATCTGCTTCTTTTGAAGGGTATTATATACTCTCAACTCCTAACAAATAAATGCATTTTAAATTCTTATTGAAACATACAATTTAGGAGCTTTAAAAACATATACAAATACCAATATTTCTCTTAAGTTAAATAAAAACCAGTAATAGCAACAAAGTGTACAACCATATCTTTCGCATTTACATTCCTCTTAAGTTAAATAAAAACGAACATAAACCAGTGGCCAAACTCCAGATAATTCAATTTACATTCCTCTTAAGTTAAATAAAAACAAGAAAAGGGGACCTTGAGAAAATCATCAAAACGTAATTTACATTCCTCTTAAGTTAAATAAAAACAAAATTACTCTTTTATTCAAAGATGGTACAACAATTATTTACATTCCTCTTAAGTTAAATAAAAACATTGTTAACTTCCCTAATGCACCGCATGATGACTATGATTTACATTCCTCTTAAGTTAAATAAAAACCAACACGCTGTTTTAGCACTAGCACAAATTGCTGTATTTACATTCCTCTTAAGTTAAATAAAAACCGTATGATAGGATTTAGGCAATCCGAAAAACGACAAAATTTACATTCCTCTTAAGTTAAATAAAAACGGGTTACAAATGAATTCAAGCAATTGCACCAACAAGCATTTACATTCCTCTTAAGTTAAATAAAAACTCTGCCTATAATCAACCTTGTCATACTAAGTATTATAGGACATATTCTGTCGATTTGTCTAATTGTTATAAAAATAAAATACAAAAAATACAACTTTTTTATAGAATCCTATAAGATTAATATTTACAGCATCTGTCGATGTCCCTTAAATACTACGGTACTATACATCGACAGATATAAATAATAATCCATTTATTGTTTATTCCCTTAAATATGTTATACGCATAATATATCTTTTTATTTTTTTGTGTTATGCGCTTGACATATAAGTGTATTAGAACTACCATCAATTATGTAAGCGCTAACAACAAACAAAAAAATAAATTAAGGAGACTAAACAATGAAACAACTTAATTCAAATAAAATTGTTCATATTACTAACAATCGCTATAGACCTAGTTATCACATTGCAACTAATGGCGGTTGGCTAAACGATCCAAATGGTCTTTGCTACTTTAAAGGCTACTATCATGTATTTTATCAATACCATCCCTACTCTACTCAATGGGGACCGATGCACTGGGGACATGTTCGCAGTAAAGATCTCATTCATTGGGAACAGTTACCAGTCGCCCTTGTGCCAGGTGATTCTGAAGATGAAGGTGGCTGCTTTTCCGGTTCTGCAATTGTTAAAGATGACAAGCTTTATCTAATATATACTGGTCAGCATTATTATAATGATAATGATTTAGATCATTTTTTGGAAAATCAAAACATGGCTTACAGTGAAGATGGTATTCATTTTACTAAATATAAAGATAATCCAATTATTTCAGCACCAAACGATAATTCTCAAGATTTTCGCGATCCTAAAGTTTGGAAACATAATGGAAAATACTATCTTGTATTAGGTAGTCGTGATAAGAAAACAAATCATGGTCGTATTCTTCTTTACTCCTCCGATAATCTTTTTAATTGGAATTTAAAAGGTACAATTGCAAAATCTCATGACATTAACCGTGAAGGTAGTATGTGGGAATGTCCTGATTTATTTAGTTTAGATGACCATGACGTGCTTATTTGTTCCCCTGAAGGAATTAAAGCTACTGATAAAGAATATTTAAACGTTTCACAAGTTTGCTATTCAATTGGTCAGCTTGATTATCAAACAAATAAATTCACTGGTAGTAATTTTAATGAATTAGATCACGGCCATAATTTTTATGCAACTCAATCTTTTGAATCTCCAGATAATAGACGAATTCAAATTGGTTGGATGAGCCCATTTGATGAAAATCAAGCAGAACATACTGATGGGTGGGCTGGATTACTCACTCTCCCACGTGAATTACATATTAAAAACCAGCATTTATATGCTGAGCCAATTAAAGAGTTAACTAGCCTCCGTAAAAAGAAGGATATTGATAATACTTTAACCATTAATGATGAACAAAACTTAACTGTGAGTGACCCACAACATACAGAGTTTATCTTTAATTTTGATGATGCACCTCATGATTTTAATTGGCAGCTTAAGGATGATAAAGGTATCTTAATCAATCTTCATTATCAAAATCATGAACTTGTATTAACTCGTCGTGGTAAGGATGGTAAGCGTTATGCAAAACTGCCGCAACAGCTTCATCAACTTCAAATTTATATTGATACAAGTTCTGTTGAAATTTTTATTAATCACGGTTGGACTTCATTCACAGATCGTTATTATGCAAAAGGCACAGTCTCATATTCAGTAACAAGCAAACAACCCTGTCAAACTGAAATAACTGCCTATGCCCTTCGTTAATTTAAATTACGAGGCAATTATTATGAATAAAGAAAAAGTTTCTATTTTTAAAAATCCATTCTATCTCGAAAGCTCATTAAGTTTATTATTATTCTTTAGTGCATGGGGAATTTGGTGGTCATTCTTCCAAATTTGGTTAACTAATGACCTCAAGTTTTCAGGAGCTAAAGTTGGACTAATTTATACTTTTGACTCGGCAATTACTCTAGTTTTAATGTTTGTTTATGGATCTATTCAAGATAAATTAGGTATAAAAAGACGGTTACTAATAGCTGTTACAGTTCTAGAAATGCTGCTTGGACCATTCTTTACCTGGATATATGCACCGCTACTTCATTCTAATTTTATTTTAGGTGCATTTTGCGGCTCACTTTATCTATCATTTGCCTTTCTTGCAGCATCTCCTACATTTGAAGCATTAGCTGAGCGCATGAGTCGTCGGTATGGCTTTGAATATGGAAAAGCTAGAGCATGGGGATCATTTGGTTATGCAATTTCTGCTCTTTGCGCAGGTTACTTATTTACTGTTAGCCCATATTTAGTATTTTGGTTATGTAGTGCATTAAGTGTTTTAACTTTTTTGTTATTATGTTTTGATAAAACGAAAAATCCTCAAGAAATCAACGAATTTATCGATAAAAAAGAGGAAAAACATGATGCGGATAAGCCAAGCTTTAAAGATATTCTAAGTGTTTTTAAAATGAAACAATTATGGGAACTGGTAATATTTATTATTTTTAGCGGTTCTTTCTATACCGTGTTTGATCAGCAAATGTTCCCGCAATTTTTCACACAATTCTTTGCTACCCCAGCTCAAGGTAATACTGCATATGGTATTTTGAACTCTATCGAAGTATTCTTAGAGGCAGCAATGATGGCAGTCGTTCCTTGGATCATGAAAAAAATTGGTGTACGTAAAACTCTACTAATTGGTGTGACGATCATGTTCTTAAGAATAGGTCTGTGTGGAATTGTCACGAATCCTGTAGGAATTTCAATTGTAAAATTATTCCACGCTCCTGAAACTGCTATCTTTGCTTTAGCGCTATTCCGTTACTTGACACTTCACTTTGATACCAGACTTTCTGCTACAATGTATATGGTAGTAGGTCAAATCGCTGGTCAAATCGGTCAAATCGTATTTTCAACACCATTAGGAGTACTTCATGACTCGATTGGTTATCGTAATACTTTTTTAGTAATTTCAATGATTGTTATCTGCGCTGCAATTTACGCATTCTTTATTTTGAGAAAAGACAATCAAGAAGTAAATGGTCAACCGTTAGCTGTTTCACACCATTATACACAGCATAAGGAACAAAGTCTTAAAGGCAGTAATTAGTTGTTGTTTATATAATATATTAAATAAGTATTTAAGATTTTAAATACTTATTTTTTGTATATTACAATTTTCCTCCTCTAAAATAGTATAATAAATTAGTAATAAAGAGATGAGGAATATAATGAATCAACCAAAAATGACTGATGTAGCTAAGCTTGCAGGTGTCTCTACTAATACTGTCTCCCGTGTAATTCACCATCGAGGATATCTTAGTGAAAAGACAATCGCAAAAGTTGAAGCTGCAATGAAAACTTTACATTATCAACCCAATATGATTGCACAGCAATTACAATCCCACCGCACTAAATCTATCGGAGTTTTAGTTCCTAGCGTAGCTAATCCATTTTTTGGGGAATTAACATATCAACTAGAAAGAAATCTTTTTTCCAATGGCTTCAAAGTTTTTTTAGGAAATGCAGAAAACGATATCCAAAAAGAACGGGCTTATTTACAACAACTTTTAGCTCGACAAGTAGATGGATTAATTATTGCTACCCATAATCATCAAAATAAAATTCCTGAATACACCGATATTAATCTTCCACTAGTTACAATTGATAGATATTTAAATGAAACTATACCAAATATTAGCTCTGATAACTATGCAGGTGGCAAACTAGCAACTGAAACTCTTATTGAACGTGGTGCTAAAGAAATCATTCATACAGATAGTGTAGAAAGTTTTGATAAAAATGATTATCTAAGAAATAAAGCTTATGAAGATGTAATGATTGCGAATAACAGACAACCTATTACTTATAAAATTAAATTTAATGCTACTATAAACGAAAAAAAGAAGCTATATAACAAATTGTTCGATGAACATCCTAATGTAGACGGCATTTTTGCAAGTAATGATGTCGATGCAATACTTATTTTAGAGATTGCTCAACAGCGTGGAATAAAAATACCCCAAGATCTTCAAATAATAGGTTACGATGGTGCTCCAACTACCAAAATAATGCGTCCAGAACTTGCTACTATCGTTCAGCCAATTCAGTTAATTGCTAAAACTTCAATTAGTGTTTTAAAGCATTTAATCGATAATAAACATGTAGAAAATAAATATGTATTACCTATTCTATTAAGAGAAGGTTCAACTTTAAAAAAGTTAACAACAAACTAATTACAAAAATACCCCTCAAAAGAAAATTATTTCTTATGAAGGGTATTTATTTAATATTCTTGATTTTCATCAAAACCTAAAACATATGTAACTGCTGCCGAAACCACAATAGTAACTATAATTCCAATAATAATTGCTAGGGCAGTCTTTTCAAATAAGGCAATTGCAAAAATAGTTGAAAAACCTACTAAATATGCTTTTGCTCCAAGCAAACCGGCAGTTAAGCCTCCCACAAATCCGCCTGCCATTACACCATACATTGGGCGTTTATATTTCAAGTTTATCCCATAAAGAGAAGGTTCTGTAACTCCAGCAAAAATCGCATCAACAGCAAGTGAAAATGCTTCACTGCGCAGTTTTTTATTTTTGGTTCGTAAACCAACTCCAATGTTAGCTCCACCTTCAGCCATGTTATGAAGCAAAAAGGCTGGTCGAATTAATGGATCATAACCCGGATTGTTAATTAATTGTGGCATAAACGGCGCAATCGCTGCATGCATTCCAGTCATTACCAGCCATGGTAAAGCTGCTGCTAAAAGACCGGTTGCAAGCGGACCGACTGTTTTTCCAAGAAAAATTATAACCTGTGCAATTATTTCCCCTAAATAGTTTCCAACTGGACCTAGAATCAAAAATCCTAAGGATCCCGCAATAAAAATAGTTCCCACACCTACAAATACTGTTTTTAAGATACCTGGAATAATTTTGTTTAATAGTTTTTCAGCATAATATGCTGCAAGTGATATTAACAAAGCTGGTAATAAAGATGTCCCATAGTTAACAACTTTAACCGGTAAGTTAAATAAAGTTGGACTTGCTAAATGAGGATTAGCCATTAATTTATTTAACAATTCATGAAAGCTTGGATATAGCAATGATGCAGTTGCCATCATTGCATAAGTTGGTGTAGCTTTTAGTTTTAATGCGGCACCATAGGCAACCATAATCGGCATAAAGTAAAATGGTGCATCTGCAATCGCACTTAGTAGCATATAGCTACTAGTCTTAGCAAAAGAAGGTGCAATCCAAGCAGTTATTATTAGTAGAAAAACTTTAAACATTCCTCCTGCAATTAATGCTGGAATCATTGGAGTTACAGATGCTTGAATATAGTCTAATGTAACTTTACCTGCTTTTTTCCAAGTTAGTTTTTTACTATTGTTTGATTGCTGAATTTTATCACTTAAATGATATTCTTCCATAATAGCTTCATAAGTAGGAGCTACATTCTTACCTAGTACAATCATATATTGACCATTAGCAGAAGTTACTCCTAAGACTAATGGTAATTTTTTAATCGCTGCTGTATTTGCCTTATTTTCATCTTTTAACTCAAAACGTAGACGAGTTGTGCAGTGATAAAGAGAATTTATATTTTCTACTCCACCAACATTTTTTATTATTTCTTTTCCTAAATCAGAAAAATTCACTTTTTTACTCCTTAACAAGTATTCAATTATTATTTTGCTATAATATTCTACCACTATAAGGCAATTGAATACATGGGTTAAGAAGATATAGAGAATTATTGCTCAGAAGCGCCTGTTGAAGCTTCTACATCATCAGCTACTTTAACCGTATGAACCTTAGGAGGAACATGTGAACTATTAGGCAATTTACCATCATTAGCTGCAATTCTACCAGCTAACATTCCAAATGTCATTGCATGACTGGCTGTTAATCCCGGAACACGATCTGGATATGATCCCCAGAAGAACCCACCAGAACAGTTGCCAGCTGCATATAAACCTGGAATTGCATTACCTAAATTATTTAAAACTTGCATTTTAGTATTTACTCTTAAGCCGTCAAGAGTTGCCAACAATCTACCACCAAGCCATGCACCATAATACGGACCACTTTCTATCGGATAAAGTCGATAATCTTCCTTACCAAAATCATCATCTTGCTTTTTATTTGCAAGTTTATTATAACGAGTAATACTTCTCTTTAAATTACCAACAGGTAATTGTAATTTATTTGCAAGCTCTTCAATTGTATCAGCTTTTTGTACTAATCCATCTTTAATCCTTCGATTTACTTCTTCTTGTGCTTCTTCAGCTGTAAAAATACCTGGAAAACTTAGCCTAGAACAACCCAAAGTATGAAATTGTTTTAAAACAGCCTCACTCATCATCTTTTCATTCCAAATAGTTACTTCAAGATAGCCAGGTTGCTTAGAAGCTGAATTCATATCAAATTGATAAGGTGCACTCTCATTAAAGAAGCGTTCACCATTTAAATTTACTTTCAAGAATGGATAGCTACCTAACCATAGATACCCTGGATCATTGGGTGGAGTTAAATTAATTTTATAAAAGTCAATTGCATTAGTTCCAACTGGAACTGCCCCACGATTAAAGACAATTGAAGCTGGTTGTTCATCTTTAACTGCTCCAGCTTCAATGGCAGCAATAATACCTGACCCATCATCTCTTTGACTATCAGAATACATATTAGTTTTTAATCCTAACGGGTTCCACTTCTGCATTAACGCTTCATTTGCACCATAACCACCAGTACAAATAATAACATTTTTAGCATAAATTACATCAGTTTCTTTACTTACTTCATTTCTAACTATTAACCCTTTCACTCTACCATATTTAACTATCAAATGTTCTAATTTAGTTTGCCATGAAAACTCAACTCCTAAGTTTTGAAGTTTTTCTAAAAGCCAATTACCATATTCCATTTCCCAATAACTACCATCTTTATTGGTTACTTCATTTCCAGTTGGAAAAGCTGTATTAATTAAAGTTTTATATGGGGCATCGTTAGTAGCAGACATATACGCACCTCTAGGTTTCAAGATATTATCCTCAATCCAGTCCACTGGTTCAGCACTGTGATCAGCCCATATTCTTAATAATCTTTGATCAACATTATCTTGAGCGAAAGCTGATAAAAAGTTTAATAACTTTGTTTTATTAATTTTTACTCCCGCTCTTTTTTGAGCTTTACTACCAAGGGAAGCAATTGTGTCACGATATAAATAACCTGCACTCTTCATCTTATCAATGACCAATACCTTTTCACTATTTTGAATAGCAGTAGCTGCTGCCATTCCACCAGCATTAGAAGCTCCAACAATTACGATATCATAATTATTATATTTCATTTTTCTCTCCTTATAATTTATTTCCATATTGCTTATCAAAAGTATTGTTTGAACCGTATCCAATTAGTACAATAGTTAATAAAATTAAAATTGCAAAGAAAATATATACTGCATCAAAACCGTTGAATTTTTCAGCAATAAAGTTATTAAGTGGCATCGCAAACGCACCAATTACAAAACTAACTGAACTAACAAATGAAAAACCTTTTGCAAAAGCTCCCTTTCCCAAAAGTTCTGCTGCAATTGCAGTAATACCTGTACCTAAAAAAATATAAATTACATCATTAATCCCAGCACCTAAGATTGCTAAATCAGCTGAATGATTATTAGTAGCTACAATTAATAATCCATAAGAAAGCAAACCTACAATCAACCAAAGAATGCTACCTTTAAAAGCACCAACTTTATCAAAAGTAGCACCAATTAAAGGATTAAGAAAAATATCAAAGAACATTGCAGCTGTAACCATAAAACCACCAACTGTTTCTTTAAAACCAGCACTAATTGCATAAGTTGGAAACATCTGATTTAAAACTGCAGGAAACTGAAATAAACATAATAGAACCAGTAATATCCAAAAAGCTTTAGAGGTAAGAATTTTATGTGTTGACACAATTTTCGTTTTAGAAATTATTTTTTCTTTTTTATCTTCCTTATAACCAAATGGCTTTTTGCGAACCATCTCTGGTGAAAATTTGACTAAAAAAGAAAATGGAATACTTAAAATACCTACAATTATTGCCAAAATACTCAAAGTGGCTTTCCACCCTACTAACGTAATCCAATTGGCTAATAATGGACTCATAACTCCTTGATATACAGAGGTAACTGCCCAACAAATTCCAATAGCTAAATTAGTTTTATTTATAAACCAATTATCAACAATAATGCCGACAGGTACAAAAGACATAAATGAAATACTAATACCAATCACAATCGCTATTGCAAAAAACATCCAAATTTGTGTAAAGTTACCAATTAAAAATAAACTAATTGTCACTAAAATCGATGTAATTAAATATATCAAAGTATTATTAACTTTAGCTAAAATTTTAGGAACAATCGGCATCATCATAGCCATTACTAAAACAATTACAGTATAGTAATAAGAAGTAATAGAAACGGATACTTTCATTGATTGGCTAATTGGTGTTAAAAATGAGCCCATTAAAACCATACTCGATCCTAAACAAGCTGCTGAAATTAAACCCAATGATAGCATGACAATCCAAGGGAATATATTTACCGTAGCTTTTTTCATTACATTACCCTCCTTTTTTATTATCATTTACATGATTAATAATATACTGAAAAATTCTTTAGGTTTAACTATAATAAGAATAATGTCATGACGAATTGGAATGAGGAATATTATGAATAGCAATCAAATCAAAATTTTTTTAAATATAGCTAAGACTTTAAGCTTTACAGAAACTGCACAACAACTCTTTTTATCTCAATCTACTATTTCAAAGAATATCAAAAATCTCGAAAAAGAATTAGATGTTGAATTAATCAAACGTAGTCATCAAAAAATTTCTTTAACAAAAGCAGGTCAATTATTCTATGAACGAATGCAAAGAATTGATTCAGAAGTACAAAATTTAATTACTGAGTTACATGAGACAGATAAAACTATTCAACATACTGTAACTATTGGATATATGGATATTCCTTTTGAACATGAATATTTACCACTTTTTATTCGTCTTTTAGCACATCACACCAATATTGATTTAAGATTGCGACTAATTGATCCAAGTAATCAAGAAGATTTAGCAAGTTTATTAATAAATAAGAAAATTGATTTTTTAATTTATCAAAAAGATTACTTCAAAAATCATACTGAAATTGCCTTTACATCATTTTTAAGTCGGCCACTTTCTGTAATGGTAGGAAAAAACGATCCTATGTATTTAAATAATCATCTTTACCCAAATGAATTGCATAAAAGAAAGCTTTTTATTTGGCAAGCTACTAATCCATTACCAGCATTAGAAAGACTTCAATATGAACTAAAAACAAAGTTTAAAATTAATAATATTAAAACAATTTCAGATAGTTTGGTATTAAATGAACTTATCAAATTAAATAAAGGCCTTGGCATTGTTCCTGGAATTTTATATGACAAAGAGGAAAAAGAAATACGCTATATTCCTTTAGAAATGGACATTCAAAATATTTACGGAGTTGCTTATACACACGCAACTAAAAGAAAGGAAGTTTATCCAATAATTATAAAATATATGAAAAAATCTATTTCGATAGTACGTGAAAGCTGGTAATAAATATTTACTAAAAAACCAAAACCTCCTCAAATATTCTTACTTTTCTATAAAAAATTAAAAAAGTACTATAAAATATAGAAGTATTTTATAGTACTTTACATTAGGGATACTTTTTATAAAATTTTTATTAATAAATCTAAAAATTAAACATTATATACTAATTGGCAAAGCTTGGTTTTTCTGTTTTACATTATTTAATTCATCTTTAAATGCTCGCGCATTTGCAGTAACTCCTTCAAAATCATCTGATTTAGCTGGCTCTACCAAACTTCCTCCAATTCCTACCACATATGCACCTGCATTAAACCATTCATTCATATTATCAATGGAAACACCACCACTCGGCATAACGTTCACATATGGAAATGGTCCATGGATTTCCTTAATCATTTCTTTACCTGCAATAGAGCCTGGGAAAATTTTTACAATATCTGATCCATAGCTTAGAGCTTTTTGTATTTCAGTTGGACTAAAGCAACCTGGAATATATGGAACTCCATATAAATTGCATTCCTTAGCAGTTTCTTCATTAAAGGAAGGACTTACAATAAACTTAGCTCCAGCTATAATTGCTAATCTAGCTGTTTCAGCTTCTAACACCGTTCCAGCCCCAATTACTATATTAGGATTATTTGAATATTCATCGGATAACTTCTTGATGGTTATATTTGCACTTGGAGAAGTAAAGGCTAGCTCAATTGCTGTAATTCCTCCCTTAATACACGCTTGAGCTGTTTTATATGCGTTTTCTTCACTATTGCCTCTTATTACACCAACTATCCCAGCATCATGCACTTTTTCTAATGAAGTAAATTTTGGTAAATTCATTTTCTTTATTCTCTCACTTTCATAAAATTTTTTTAATTGATTTCTGGTAGGATAACCATCATTATCACCATGCGTTTGCACTTGCATAGCACCAATAGCATTTCCTCTCCTAGCAGCTTCTAAGTAACCTTTATTCTCCATTAACGCAGTAATTACTCCAACTGCAAACCCATCTCCGGCCCCAACAGTGTCAACTACTTTCTTCACTTTAAATCCTGGAATAAATTTTCCATGCTCATCAAGTTTCGTCTTTACATAAGAACCTTTGGAACCCACTTTTACAAATACAGCTTTAGTTTGACTACTCTTTAAATAAAAATCGGCAATCTTTTCTGGGTCACTTGTACCAGTTAAAAATTCTCCCTCTTTTTGACCAGGCAATATAATATCTGCATACTTTGCTAAATTGTTTATTACATTTTTCATCTCATTCAAATCTGTCCATAAGTGTGGACGTAAATTAGGATCAAAAGTTAAGAGAACTTTATTTTTATTACATTTTTTTGCAAATTCGAAACAACTTTTTCTGGCTTCTTCAGATATTCCAGGCATGATTCCCGTTAAATGTGCATATTTCACATGATTCAAATTGATTTTTTCAATAATCCTTGAAGAAATATGTGAAGCAGCTGAGTCTTTGCGAAAGTTATAAACATTTGGGTCACCCTGTGAAACCAATTGTTTCATCTGGTAACCAGTTAAATATTTATCAGTTTCTTTTAAATATTTAGTATTAATATGTCTATCTTTTATTTGCTCTTGTATAAATTTCCCCTGAGGATCTTCTCCAACTTGACTGATATATTCCGCACTATGCCCCAACCTATTGACTCCAATAGCCACATTGAGTTCTGCACCGCCGATTACCTTACTAAAATTAGTTGCATTAGTAACAGAAACATTCAATTGAGTTGAACAAAATACAACAAGAGGTTCACCCATTGTAATAAATTCATTCATAATTCCACTTCCTGTTTCTCTATAAGAAATATAGTTTATCTTTTACACTTATATTTTAGTCTTATATTTATTATTTGCAACATATTATCTCTAAATAATAAATATTATTTACTATTAAGAAACAAAGCGATTAATAAATAATATAGTGATCCACGATGCTTTAGTATGAGCTTCATGGGTCACTATAAAATTTTTCACTCGCTCTTCTTTAATCTGTTATTTCACCTTAGAGGGTAGTTATTAAAGTTTTCATTTTTATGTGAGATGATAAACGAAAAACTTTTTCTACTAAATTGTCTATTTAATTTTTAATCCAAGAATCCTTCTCTTGGTGTAACATTAAAGTACTTAGCAATTTCTACTAATTGCTTATCAGTAATTTCGTCGATACGATTTCCTCCTTGAGCTTGAATTGCAGTAAAAATTGTTGCAGCTTTTTCTACAGTTTCAATTAAACCAAAACATTCATCTGGTGTATCACCTACCGCAAAAATCCCATGATGTGGCCACATAACTACTCTAAATTTATCCGCAATTTTTTTAGCAGTATGTTCCCCAATAATTGTCGTGCCTGGAGTTTCATAAGGAATAATTCCTAATCCTTCTGGTAAAACTGGCATACTTTCAGCTTGCATCTTCCAAATAGTTTTTGAGAAGTATTTTTCATCAAGTGGTTGAGTAAATGACATTGCAATTAAGTTTGTTAAGTGACAATGCATAACAACTCTTTGCTTTGGATCAAGCTTAAGTCTTGCAATATGTGCCATTAAATGTGTTGGAAACTCACTGGTAGGCTTTGCACCATCAGTATAGCCCCAAACAATTTCACCTTTTTTACCATCACTACTTATCCGAACTAACCCCAAATCTTCTTCAGTATTTTGAAATACATTCCTAAAGTAGCGTCCCGTTCCCGTGACCAAAAAGGATTGCCCTGCCACGGCACGAGCGTCAAAACCAAGGTCAAACGATCTTTTAACTTCTTTAACATCATCGTATTCACCTATTTCTTCCGGAGTAATACGAATACTCATATTACCTCCGTTACGCTCATCCCAGCCATTATCATAACTTTGACGAGTAATATTTTTCATATCTCTAATAAAAACCGAGTCAATAAATTTTGCCATTTTTCTTCATTGTCTCCTAAGATTAGTTTCTCTTTAATTGAACATTTGCTTCATATTCCTTAAGTTCTTTATACCAATCCATACCTACAGGAACATTATTACGTAAACAGAATTCATCCCAAACTGCTCCAAATGGGAATGACTTCAATTCTTCTGTTTCAGCTAAACGAAGAGTAAAGTCATAATGGTTTTCTGCATCCTTCAATTCATCAATTGGAGCAAGCAAGCCAAGAAGAAGTGCTTTTTGAACTGAACGAGTACCAATTACCCATGCACCCACACGGTTAATAGTAGCATCAAAGAAGTCAAGACCAATGGTAGTTCTATCAAGGAAATTATCTCGTACTAGTGCTCTCATCATTCTAATCAGCATATCGTTCATTGCTGGAACGTGATCACTATCCCAGTGAACTGGACGAGAAATGTGCAAGAACATCCCACGACCAAACTCAAGGAATGATGATAAATAATCTGCTGGGTCTACTGCTTCATGGAAGTGACCAATATCCATACACCAATACTTATCTCGAGTTAGGGCATAGTTATTATAGAAGAGATGAGAACCTGCAGTATAGCTTTCAATACCAGTACCAAATAATTTACCTTCATAGCTTTCCATAGTATTCTTAACTGGATATTCTTTCTTATTGATTTCATCAAGTGATTCAACTAATCTTTCACGCGGAGCTAAGCGACTAATTGGCTCATCTTTATAACCATCCATAATCCAGAAGTTATCTACTGATTGTGCACCTTGTTCTTCACCAAAGTAATTAGAAATTGCACGTGCATTCTTACCAACTTGAATCCAATAGTCACGAACACTCTTTTCAGGACTCGCTAATGTCCAATTTTCTTTAACTTTAGGACTTGAGAAAAAGGTTGGATTAAAGTCTAAGTAAATTCCTTGTTTTTTAGCCCAATCTACCCAATATTTAAAGTCTTCTGGACCAACTTCAGATACATCTTTCTTTTTGCCATCAGTTACAGCATAAATTTGGTGAAGTTGCAATCTTTGCTTACCTGGAATCATCTTAAAAGCTTCTCCCAAGTCACTTGTTAACTCATCAAGAGTTCTAGCACCACCTGGAAAGTTCCCAGAAACACCAATACCGCCTGAAAGAGCCTGATCTGGTGTTAAAAAGCCATGAATATCATCACCTTGCCAACAAGGAAGTGATACTCGAATATTTTGTAATTTCTTTAAAACCTCTTCCGTATCCACACCAACTTCTGCATAACGTTGTTTTGCTACTTGATATGCTGTCTCGACTTCTTTTTCACTAACCATAATTTTCTCCTTTTAATCCATGTGAAATACTTCATGCAAATCGTAAGTAACTGGGCTCTCATCTGGATTAACATCCATTAGCTTTGCCATGTAATGCCACCATTCTTTACAACCTTCAGTTTTTGCAATTGCCTTATATTTTTCAATATTGTCAACTTCAAGATAGGCAAACAGAGTACCTGTTTTTTTATCTAAATAGATTGAATAGTTATGTGCACCTGCTTCCTTCAATGCTTTTTTCATTTGAGGAAATTTAGTAGGTAAACTTCTATGACGTTTTTCATATTCGTCAAAATAGTTTGGATTGACATGCATCATTTGTCCTAATCTGACTGTCATTTAACTCACTTCCTTTTGATTTATACTGTGCAAGAAATCTAGATATTTATTGAGTACTCCATGATATTTACCAGTTTCTGGGGTATATTTCTTAATTTTAAATGAATTACTAATGATTCTTCTTGCCAAATAAACATTCAAAATATCAGCTTTAGTAATCATTTGAACTGTTAGATTACCAATCGCTGTAGCTTCGCCAGGACCTGCATAAACATCAATTCCAGAAACTGTAGCTGTTAATTGATTAAGAAGTGCTACATTGGATCCTCCACCTACAATATTTAAAGCATCAATTTTATAGCCTAGAATTTTATCCATCTTTTGAATTTCTCGCGCATAAAATAGTGCCAAATTCGAATAGATTGCCATACAAATTTCTCCTGGAGTTTCTGGAATTTTTTGATCAGTTTCTCTGCAATAAGTCTGAATTTCCCTAATCATGTTCTGAGGGTTCACGAAGCGTTCATCATTAATATTAATAAATTGTTGAAATGGTTTAACTTTTTCCGCCATTTCTGCCAACTCGCTAAAGGAATACTTATCATTTAATTCTCGTTTAACACATTGAACCATCCAAAGTCCCATGATGTTCTTAAGAAACCGGTAAGTACCATAAGCTCCCCATTCATTGGTATAATTTTCTTCAAATGCTTGAACACCATTTTCCGGAACATTAAGTTCAGTTCCTAAAAGTGACCAAGTTCCTGAGCTCAAATAGTCCCAATGATGACCCATACCAGGAGAGCCCACTACAGCCGAAGCTGTATCGTGAGTTGCTACTGTAATTATGTCAGTATCTGGTAAATCATAAGTTGGAAACTTGCTTCTATCTAATTTTCCTAGAGGACTACCTGCATCAACAAGCTTGGGAAATTGATCTTGTTTAACATTTACTTTTTCAAGCAAATGTTTATCAAACAATCCTTCTCTTAAACTAAGCATTTGAGTAGTTGAAGCATTTGTCACTTCTAAAACTGCTTTACCTGTTAAAACATATCCAATATAATCAGGAATCATCATAATTTTGTCTGTTTTAGCAAGTAAATCTTTATCTTCTTTAAATAATTGATATAAAGTATTAAAATTTAAAAACTGAATTCCTGTTTTTTTATAGATTTCTTCTTTTGATACTTCTGCAGTTAAATCTTTAATTGCAGTATCTGTTCTAGAATCACGATAACTGATAGGGTTTTCTAACTTTTTACCATCTTTTCCTACCAATACGTAATCAACAGCCCATGTATCAATTCCTAATGAAATTTTGTTATATCCAGCTTTTTTTATTTTTTGAAGTCCTATTAAGATTTCTTTGATGATATGATCAATATCCCACCGATCATGACCATCTTTATAAGAAAAGCCATTTTTGAATCTATGCATTTCTTTAAGTGTCATTTTGTTATCCTTTAGTTGGGATAACATCAATCGACCACTAGAAGCACCGATATCAACTGCTACATATATGTTTGTCAATTACATTCACCACACTTTCAAACCTTACACATTATTTATACCGTTATTTGACAGCGCTTACAATATCATATAAACTAATAACTAGTAACATTTGGGTAGATATATTAATAAATACTAGTAATATAAATAATATTTGATATAAGTAACATATAATGAATACTAATCTAACTAATAAATTTAAGAAATTAAATTCCATAGAAAAGAAACAGTTACAAACTAATAATTTTTTCCCTGATTACAAAAATAAATCAATATTTAATACTAATTCGCAATATAAAATTCCAATATTTACCGAAGACTTTTTCAAAAATAAAAAAATCTACATATCTAAACACAATAGATATGCAGATTATCCATCTCACACTCATACATTCCTTGAAATGAATTATATGCTGAATGGACATGCTATTGAGTATATTGGAGAGAACAAAATAGAATTAAATAAAGGCGATATATTAATCCTAGATGTTGGAACTACACATTCTATCAAGGCCTTAGGAACCAATGATATTCTTTTAAATATAATATTTAAAAATAATATTAATTTTTCAATTTCTAATATTCGTACATTAGGTCAAGATGCAAATATTATGTCAAAATTTTTATTAGCTAATAATCAATTCAGTAAATATTTGATTTATCGTTGTAATGATACTGAAGACCAAATTCAAATCATTCTGAACCAAATTATAAAAGAATACTATTTTCCAAAAGCATTTTCAAACAAACTAATGGATTATTATTTAAATGCTTTCCTTATTCTTTTATCACGAAATACCAATTTAAGTTCAAATGAAACTATTAAAAACAAAATTCCAAATATTGTCCTTTATATGTTAAAAGAAATATCTACTAATCCTGAAAATGTTTCACTCAACAATTTAGCAAAAGAGACAAATTATAACAGATCATATTTAGGCTCATTATTTAAAAAAGAAACTGGAAGAACCTTTTCTAAAGCCTTAACAGAACAAAGACTTCTTATAGCATATGACTTATTAACTGCAACTGATATGCCAATTTCAGATATTATTGCTTCCATTGGAATAAGCAATAAAACTTTCTTTTATAATAAGTTTAAAAAGAAATTTCACTTGTTACCCAATGATGTTCGAAAAAATTATAAGTATTATAGCTTCATATCACACAATAAATAAAATTTGTATTTTTAATAGCATTTTATCTGTAATGTAATTCGTATTGATGTTACAATCTTCATGTTTATATTCAGGAGGAATAAAAATATGAAAGATATTGAATCAAATGTGAATTCCACTAAAAGAATATTATATAAAAAAATATTATATAAATTTACAATGCTGTTTATAGCTATTTTATTCGTATGTCTTTCTGAACTTATTATGTTATTAGGAATTTCCAAAATTAGAAATTACTATTTATGGATTGGAGATAGCGGTTCAGCATTAGCATTAGGTGCTTGTATTTTGATTTTAGTTTTTATAAATACTTTAATAGTCGTTTTTTCTTTACAATATGTATTTAAAGATACTAAGATTAGTAAATTATTTCATACAATATAATTAACTTAAAATATAAAAAATAGTAGATTATTTTTGTACATAACATAATCTACTATTTTTGTACCTTTAATGAAAAATTTCTTCAAACTTTTCTATTGATTTATCAAAATTATTTTGTGGTGTCTCTTCTATAAAAACATAAGGTCGAGTTTTAAACTTTTTGATTTCGTCTGCAATTTTATTCATAGGAGCTAAACCGGTACCAAATGGAACAACAATTTTTTTACCATCTTTTTTAAAATCATAATCCTTAATATGAAATGCGTAAATTGCATCATTTAATTTTCTAATTCCATATTTTAAAATTTCTAATTCTGAATCATCCGGAGTTAATACCATATTCATAGGATCAAAAATTATTTTTAAATTTGGAGAATTTACTCTATCAATAAGTCTTTTAGTTATATCTACATTATAAATTGGATGATTTACACCTGGTTCAATACCTACCAATACCCCAAGTTTTTCAGCTGTATTTGTTAACTTTTTGATTTGTTTTACTGTAAGTTCAAAAACTTCTGAACTCCAATTTTCTTTATGTGGACTAAATATATTATCAATACTTCCAGTTTCGGTAGCAACAATAGGACACTCCATAGCTTTAGAATATGCTAAATAATTTTCAAAAAGTTTTATAGCACTATTTCTTTCTCTAATGTCGGGATGAATAATGTTCACATAACATCCTAATATCGCAATATTAATTTGTTTTTGACTTAATATTTCCTTGGAATGATGAGCTAAACCAAAACTCATACTATTACCATTACAACTTTTATTTTTTAAAGAATACTTAGGCGAAAATTGAATATTATATAGTCCTGCATTCCATAACTCATTTGCTAATTGTTCAATATCATCATAAATAGGAAAATCATGTGCTCTAATACCAATTTCACATTTCATTTAAAATTCCTCCTAAATAAAGGCGCTTTATAAATTAAAGCGCTTTTATTTTATATTAAATTAATAAAATTCTGATAGATATTCTGTTAATGCCATTGCTGCCATTGATTGACCATAAGGCATGTTAGAAGTTTTTATTTGCTTATAAAAATCTTGAGTTTCTCCCATTGGAGTACCTGCAGACGTATGTGCTAATCCACCCTCATCATCAATATTATCAAGTAATGCTTTTAATCCTTTCATCGCAACTTCACGATATTTTTTACCATTAATCAAATGCTTATGGAGCGCCATCAATATTCCATAAGTAAAGCCCGCAGTTGCAGAGCCTTCTAAATATGAAGTTGGATCATCAACTAATGTGTGCCACATACCACTTTCATCTTGATATTTAGCTAAAGCATCTATTTGATATTTCAAAGTGGTAATTAAATATTGACGAAACGCATCATCTTTAGGCAAATCAAGTAGAGTAAGTAACTCTGGAATAGCTATAGTAGCCCAGCAATTTCCTCTTCCCCAGAAAGCTCCACCAAAGTGATTCCTATCATTAAACGTCCAACCATGATAAAACAAACCAGTAACTGGATCTTGAAGATATTTTATATGAAGTAAAAATTGCTTTTTAGCTTCTTGAATATACTCTTCTTTATGCAAAATCTTTCCTAATTTTGCTAATGGCAATGCACTCATCATTAATGTATCTATCCACATTTCATTAGGATTTAAATCCCCATATGTAACATGTTGAAATGCACCTTGCTCAGTTCTTGGCAGAGTATTATATAACCAATCTGCCCAACTTTCTAAATGAGGTAAATATGATTTATCACCCGTCTCTTCATATAAATTAGCTAAAGTTAGCATTTGAACCATAGTATTAATATTTTTACCAACAGGTTCTTCCTTAAATCGCTGATCATACCAGTTTTTGATAGTATCAAGTGTCTCTGGTTTTCGAGTTAATTTATAATACTTCATTAAACCATATAGACCTACGCCAGATGTCCATTCCCAAAAACCAAAACTTTTATTGTCAATTACATCACCACTTGCTACTTTAATTGAAAATTCTCCAGTGGGATCCGATAAATTAATTTCATTATTTATTAAACACTCTATCTTTTTTTCAATAAATCTATTTTTTATAGGTTTACCGTCAACTTCTTTATAAAGTTTAACATTGATCATACCCATAATATTTTCCTCGTTTCTTATATTTACTTCTCATTTTGTTTATTAATTTTAGCTAATTTATCATCTACTTCATGAATCTTTTTCTTACTTAAAGGATATGCAAAAGTTAAAATACAAACAGCAATAAATAATAATGCAGCTGGAAGCAAATTAGCTAATCCATAAATTCTATTGATTACTGCCATAGATTGAGCAGCACCTCCAGCAACTGATGATTTATAACCAATCCAAGTAAGCATATAGCCTCCAATCCCTCCTGCAAGGGCCTGACCACATTTTCTAGCAAATGAATTAACAGCATAAATAGTCCCATCTTCACGGTAACCTGTTACATATTGGTGGTAATCAATTACATCCGTAATAAAAGCCCAAACCATTAAGTTAAAGAATGAATATCCAACTGTCGCTAAAAACATAAATATCAAATAAATCCATGGATTTGTAAAATGCATAAAATACATAAATAAATACATGACTACTGAAAATGATAGCGAAATTATCGAAATTTCTTTTTTACCCCAATGCTTAATCATCCATGTAGCAAATGGAGAAAGTAATAATACGGAACCATACGTGAACAACAAAGCTACAGACATTGCAGCGCTATTGTGAAAATAATCACTAAATAAATAAGTTGTTGTTGTTCCTGATAAAATTTGATTAATAACAATAAATAAATCTGTGAAAATTAATGCTAATAAAGCTTTGTTTTTACCTAGAGATTCTAATACTTTCCTTAATGGTACCTTTTCTGCTTTAGCAACTTGAACTCTTTCAGTTGGCATTGATACAGTAAAGTGATAACTAATCCAAGCCAATAAAACACAAACAATTGATGTTAGGAAGAATCTAGTTCCTGACACTACCTTTTGACCATTTGCTAATGTAGTATAAACGACCAATGGAATAACAAATCCTGTAGATGCACCACCTATTGCCGAACCAATGCTTCTAAACGTTGATAATTGAGCACGATCATCAGGATCTCCACTAATAGCGGAAGCTAAAGAACCATAAGGAATGTTTACGCAAGAAAGGAAAATTCCCCATGCTACATAAAATACAAAAATATAAATAATTCTCCACGTCATTGATAATTTATTCACAAATGGCATAAAAAGAAAAATTGTAGCAATTCCAAAGAACCACCGATACTTTCTAATCCAAGGAATAAATCTACCATACTTTGTCAATTTAGATGTATCAGTCAAACGGCCGATTGTAACGTCAGAAAAAGCATCAATAAATTTACCAATCAAAAACATTGTACCTACAACAGCACCTGCTAATCCAACTGAGTTAGTTAAGTAAATCATTAAGAAACTATTTACTAAACCTAAAATAAAACAATTTCCTAGGTCACCAGTCATATAACCAATATTATCGCGCCAACCAAATTTTCTAGCTTTAACCTTAACGGTTTTTAATCCAGCAGCAGCTTCAGCAGGCTGTTCATTAATACTTCCAGATTTAGAAGCTGCCTTTTGGTTTATAGTTCCATGTTTAATATCTGCTTCCATAATAAAACCTCTACTTTAACTTCTTTAACAACTTTCAACCTTCTTTTTGTTATTTTCACTCAAACACCTCCTGATGTTTGCTCTCACTTTATATTTCTAAATAAGAAATACTATTTCCTTCAGCCAATTGAACTATAATATTTATTTTCCATAAATGCAACCGCTTTCTTAAGGCGGATATTGTTTATTTATTAACTAAAATTATCTCATCCGTTCTTAGAGTAAGAATTATAGCATTTTATATTAACAATAATTTTTTTAACCGTTATTAAACTTTTTATTTAAGTTGAAAGATTATTTTTATCTTTTATTTGCAATTCTAAAATAAAAGATTTAAATTTTGTGTTGAATACAGAAAATTATATTTATTATTTAGAAACAAGGAGAGTAATATGACTACAATATTTATTGCTGGAGACTCGACAGCCGCTCATAAAGCAGATAATAAACGTCCAGAAACAGGTTGGGCAGAAAAATTACATAACTATCTTCCCTCACAAATAGTTGTTAACAACCTTGCATTTAATGGGGCAAGTACAAAAACTTTTATTAAAAAGGGATTGTTGAAAAGTATCGATAACAAAATTAAGAAACATGATTATCTTATAATTCAATTTGGTCATAACGATCAAAAAATCGAAGATTTAAATTGGGGAACCACTATTAGTGAATATCAAAATAATCTAAATAAATTTGTTAATGTTGCTAAAAAACATAAAGCTACTCCAATTATTCTTTCCTCAATTGTTCGCAGACGCTATAAAAATAATCACTTAATTAATAGTTTAGGAGATTATCCTAAAGCTGCAGAGAACTACGCAAAAAAGAATAATATATTTTATATCGATATAAATAAAATTACTTTTGAATATTTTGATAAACTAACTCCTGCAGAAAGTTTGAAGTTTTATTTAAATGTCAAATCTTCTCTTAACTATCCTACTGGTATTCATGATAATACCCATTTAAACGAATATGGTGCAATGACTATATCTGGATTAATTGCAAAAGAATTAAAGAAATTAAATATTCCTTTGGCACAAGAAATAAAAATAATTTAATTTTCAAATGAAAGGGGTTGCATTTATTTCTCAAAGAGTTATAGTTTATTTGAACCAAATAATAAATGATATTTCTTAAAACGAAACGGAGGAATAAAATTGACATTAAAACTGACTTACAACTATGCACATGGTCCAGAAGATATTAAGCACTGGGATACAGGTAAATTAAGAAAAGAATTCTTAGTAGAAAAGATTTTCACTCCTGGTGACATTAATCTTACTTATACTTACAACGACAGAATGATTTTTGGTGGAATTACTCCAACAGATAAATCACTTGAAATTACACTATCAAAAGAAATAGGTGTGGATTTCTTTCTACAAAGAAGAGAATTAGGAGTAATTAATATTGGTGGTTCAGGTAGCATCAATATCGACGGTAAAAGGGATCCAATGGTAAAACAAGATGGTTATTATATTGGCCAAGGTGCTAAACATGTAGTATTTTCTTCAGACGATAAGAAACACCCTGCTAAATTCTACATAGTTTCAACTCCAGCTCATACCCATTATCCTAATAAAAAGTTACCATTTAGAAATGCAATCGCAACTCCAATGGGTGACCAAGAACACATGAACAAGAGAACAATTTATAAATATATCCATGCCTCAACTGTTCAAACTTGTCAACTACAAATGGGCTATACTGTACTTGAGCCTGGTTCAGGTTGGAATACAATGCCTGCTCATACTCATGCAAGAAGAATGGAAACATATATGTACTTCGACTTTAGTGATCCAGATATGAAAGTCTTTCACATTATGGGTAGACCAGGTGAGACTCGTCACTTAGTGGTTAATAATGAACAAGCAATTCCCAACCCTAGTTGGTCCATTCACTGTGGTATTGGTACTAGCAGTTATTCATTCATTTGGGCAATGGCTGGTGAAAATTTAAATTATGATGATATGGATAATATTCCAATGGACGAACTAAGATAAATAATTATTTAACAGAAAAGAGAAAAAATAATGGTTGTACATGAATCAGAAGAAGAAATCAGACAACACGAAGAAGAATTAAAAAACAATTTTAGTATGGATAAGTTTAGCCTTAAAGGTAAAGTTGCTGTTATTACCGGAGGTAATACTGGCTTAGGTCAAGGTTATTCAATTGCAATGGCAAAAGCCGGAGCAGATATTTTTATTCCAACTTATGGTAAGAAAGAATGGGATAACACTCGCAAATTAATTGAAAGTGTAGGTCAAAAAGTAGAATTTATGGATTGCGACTTAACTGATCCATCTGTTCCAAAGAAAGTTATTGAAACTGCAATTGAAAAGATGGGACATATTGATATTTTAGTAAATAATGCAGGTATGATTAAACGTAATCCACTTCTTGAATCTAAAGATGAAGATTGGGTACGAGTAATTGACATTAACTTGACTGCTGTATATCGTATGTCACTTGAAGCTTGCAAGGTATTTGCAAAGCAAAAGTACGGCAAAATTATTAATATTGGTTCAATGCTTTCATATCAAGGTGGGAAGTTTATTCCATCTTACACTGCTTCAAAACATGGTGTAGCAGGACTTACTAAAGCATTTGCTTCAGAAATGGGTGCTTATAATGTAACTGTGAATGCAATTGCTCCCGGTTACATTAAAACTGAAAACACAGCTCCAATTCGTGCACAAAAAGATCGTAATGCTGAAATTTTAGGTAGAATTCCTATGGGGCACTGGGCAGAACCCTATGAATTAATGGGTCCAGCAGTATTCTTAGCAAGTGATGCATCAGCATATGTAAACGGCGCAATTTTACCAGTAGATGGTGGATACTTGGTTCGTTAATAGTTATAATTAATTTTTTATTAATGAGTATGCTGTAAATTAAGATTACTTATAAAAAGCAAAGTCTATCTAAAAATAGATTTTGCTTTTTTAATTTTTATTTCTATATTTAATCATTTATAATATTGCTATAGAAAGAGGCATAAAAATATGGAAAAACAATTATATGGAACCGTTCTATTGAAAGCAAAGAAAATATTAGATTATATTGCAGAATCTAATACTCCCCCTACTCTTAAAGAAATTAGTGATGGAATAAATATTCCTAAACCTACAGTTCTAAAAATCCTACAAACATTAGAGTATTGTGGTTTTGTTAGAGCTGCTGGACCAAATAAAGAGTATTATTTAGGAACCACATTCATTAAATATGGCGATCAAGCCGCCAACAGTTTTGATTTAAAGAAATTAGCAATGCCATTTCTAAATAAGCTACGAGATAGTACAACTGAAGCTGTAAATTTAGGTATTGTTGAAAATAGTAAAATTGTATTATTAGATCGTGCTCAAAGCTTAAATAATATTCGCTTAGATTTAAGTTTAGGTGGCACTATGCAGATGTACACATCTGCAATGGGAAAGGCGATATTATCTTATTATTCAGACAATAAACTTAATGAGTATATCGATCACACTGCATTAAAAGCACAAACTCCAAACACTCTTACTACACGTGAAGCTCTTATTGCTGATATTCAACAAGTAAAAAAACGTGGTTATGCAATTGATAATATTGAAAATCAAGATGGTATTTATTGTATTGGTTTTCCTCTTGTTAAGCATGATCATATTTTTGGAGCCTTTAGCATTAGTGCCCCAGTATTTAGAGTAGACGATAAAAAAATTACTCATTGGATTGCCCAAGGCAAGAAAATACAGCAATTAATTTTAAATCAAGTTTAGATATAAAAATATTGTATGATAGATATTGTAGATAAAATTTATATAATTGATTTTATCTATATCACTAAAATAAACAATATATGTTATATAAATTTGATTAACGTTTCAAAATTATTAACAATATCTAAGGAGCTTATGCTTTAACTCATTAGTTATTTCATTAAAAAATATAGAAAAATTCGTATTTATTCAGCATTAACAACATAAACGAATACTTCAAGTCTTAAAAGCAAAAAAATATCACTACTATAAATAATAGCAGTGATATTTTTTATATGGTATATTTTGCCGAAGCTTATTGTCTGATACTTAAATTTAGAGATTATAAAATATCACTACTATGACATATAATAGTGATACTTTTTATATTTATAATTTATATAATATAAAAAATGTTATTAATATTAATAGCATTATACATGTTTTGAATAGTGGCTATTAAAAATAATTTTACTACATCACAACTATGGATTATTATGGATTTTATTTGCTTTATAATTCGTTTTTTATGAAAAATATAATTATTTTTATTGCATTTTAAATAATATATTGACTAAATACGTACATTTATGTATTATAATTACAAAATTGTTAGTAATACATAGTTTTACGGAGGAAAAAGATGAACTTAAAGTTCAGAAAAGTATTAACGTTTGGTACTACCCTTTTAGCTGTAGGTTTAGCATTAACTGCTTGCTCTGGCAAAAAACAAGGTGGATCTGAAAATAAAAATTCAGATCATGGAGTAGCTTTAATTACGGATCAAAATGGTGTAGATGATCATTCATTTAACCAAGCTGCCTGGGAAGGTTTTAAATCATATGGAAAAGAGCATAATTTAAAACAAGGAAAAGGGGGTTATCAATATTTTGTTTCAAGTGGTGCTTCGGATTATGCACCTAACTTTAATCAAGCTGCAAAAGCTGGTTACCAAACTATTTTTGGTGTAGGCTATCAATTGCAACAAGCTGTGTCAACTGCTGCCAAGCAAAATCCAAAAAAGAACTTCGTCATTGTCGATAGTGTTATTAATGGTCAAAAGAACGTAGCATCTGCTACTTTTAAAAGTAATGATGCCTCTTACCTCGGTGGTTTAGCTGCAGCTTATACTACAAAAACAAATAAAGTTGGTTTTATCGGCGGGACTAAGTCAGACATTATTGATTTGTTTGAAGCAGGTTTTAAAGAAGGTGTGGCTGCAGGAGCCAAAGCTCTCCATAAAAACATTACCGTTCAAACTCAATATATTGGAAACTTTACTAGTACGGATAAAGCCAAGTCCATTGCTCAATCTATGTATGCTAATAAAGCTGATATAATTTATCAAGCTGCAGGAAATGCTGGAAATGGAGTTTTCCAAGAAGCAAAAGATTATAATCAAGTTCGCTCTGTAAATAAAAAAGTATGGGTAATCGGTGTGGATGTCAATCAAGAGAACTTGGGCAAATATAAGTCAAAAGATGGCAAAAAGTCTAACTTTACTTTAACGTCAGTTTTGAAAGGACTAAACGTAGCCACTAAGTCAATCGCTAACGATGCCTATAATGGTAAATTCCCTGGTGGAAAGCATTTAGTCTATACTTTGAAAAATAATGGGGTTTCCATTACTAGAGGTTACTTAAATAATAAAACCTGGTCTACAGTTCAAAAAGCTCGTCAACAAATTCTTGATGGCAAAATTAAAGTTTCAACTCATCCTAAGTCTAACTAGGATATGAATTGTTCAATAAAAAGCTCTTTGTACCAGACAAAGGGCTTTTCTTAATATAAGTGAGGATAATATATGTCAGATAATGCAGTCCAAATGAAACACATCGTTAAAGAGTTTAATGGCTTTAAAGCAAATAATGATATAAATTTAGAACTTAAAAAAGGTGAAATTCTAGCTTTATTGGGTGAAAATGGTGCCGGTAAATCAACCTTAATGAATATTTTATCTGGAGTATTAATACCAACCTCTGGAGAAATTAAAATCAATGATACAATCATAAAATTTAAAAGTGCAGCAGACGCTAAAGAAAATGGTATTGGAATGGTATATCAGCATTTCATGCTAGAAAAGTCTTTCACCGTTTTAGAAAATATTATTTTAGGTCATGAACCAACTAAAGGAATATTTTTAAATTTAAAAAAAGCCAAACAAAAAGTATTAGCCTTATCAAAGCAATATGGATTAAGCGTTGATTTAAATTCAAAGGTAGAAGATATTACAATTGCTCAGCAGCAAAAAGTAGAAATCTTAAAAGTCTTATATCGAGGAGCAAATATCTTAATTTTTGATGAACCAACAGCCGTATTAACTCCCCAAGAAATAACCGAATTTATTAAAATTCTTAAAGGTCTATCAAAAGAAGGCCGATCAATAATTTTGATTACTCATAAGCTAGAAGAAATTAAAGCTGTAGCAAACCGAGTAACAATTATTAGATCAGGAAAAAGTGTAGGAACTTTTAATGTCGCACAAGTAAGTGATGCAAAGATGGCTGAATTAATGGTTGGCCGTCACGTAAATATGAAACTTGAGAAAAAGAAATCTCAGCTTGGAAATGAAGTTCTATCTGTTAAAGACCTTAAGGTTAAAGAAAATAGAGGGAACTTAGCAATTAAAGATCTTTCTTTTGAAGTTAAATCAGGTGAAATTCTAGGAATAGCTGGAATTGATGGTAATGGTCAAGATGAACTCGTAGAAGCGATTACAGGATTAAGACAAGTATCTTCTGGAAAAATAAAAATTCAAAATCAAGATATAACCAATCAAAAAGTTAGAAAAATTACTGAAGCTGGGGTAGCCACTATTCCAGCTGATCGACAAAAATACGGTTTAGTTTTGCAAATGTCTTTAGTTAAAAATTTAGTTTTACAGAATTACTACCATCCTCCCTACTCTCGCCACAAAATAATTAATTTTAAAAATATGAACCTCCATGCTAAAAAATTAATTAATATGTTTGATATTAGAGCAGCAAATGAAGATATGGCTGCTGGGGAATTATCTGGTGGTAATCAGCAAAAAATTATTATTGCCCGTGAATTAAACAAAAATAGTAATTTAATTATTGCATTTCAGCCTACTCGTGGATTAGACGTTGGTGCAATTGAATACATTCATAAACAATTATTAAAAGCACGAGCAGCTGGTAAGGCTATTTTATTGATTTCTTATGAACTAGACGAAATTATGCAACTTTCTGATAGGATACTTGTATTACATAATGGACAAAAATCAGGTGAAGTAACTCCTCAAAGTACTAATGAAACAGAATTAGGCCTATTGATGACAGGAATTAAATAAGGATAATAAAAATGATAAGTGTGAGTAACAAAGTCAAAAAAGTATTAATTCCAATTGTATCAGTAATTGCTGGCTTCTTAATTGGAGCATTAATTATGTTAATTTGGAATTATAACCCACTCCAAGCATATGAATCGATGTTTGAAAGTGCATTAGGAAATATGAATAGTATTGGAGAAACTTTAAGAGAAGCTACTCCTTTGATTTTTACAGCCATTGGATTCGCAATTGCCACAAAGGCTGGCTTTTTCAATATTGGCTTACCCGGACAAGCTCAAGCTGGATGGCTTGGTTCAATTTGGTTTGTATTAGCTAATCCGCACCTGCCTAAAGTGATTTTATTACCTGCCGCTATTATTGTAGGAGCACTGTTGGGAGCAATCGTTGCAGCAATTGCAGGTTTTTTAAGAGCTTATTTTGGAACAAATGAAGTTATTACCACTATTATGCTCAATTATATTGTACTTTATGTAGCACAATATTTAATGCAAAAAGTTATGTCTCCAAAACTACGTCTAGATACTGATACTACAAAAACAATTCCCTCAAATGGTAGTTTAAAATTAAATTGGTTGAGTAATTTATTTGGAGATTCAAGAATTAGTACAGGTATTTTTCTACGTAAAGTCAAGTATATCAAGATGTTTAATTATCTTATTTTGATATATTTGGATTTCTTTGTTTTAATGGTGCGAATTATTTCAATTATGAAAGTACTGCAAAAGACTTCAAAGAAATTACCTCTTTGAAGCTAAGTTAGAGTATAATGAAGCTGATCAGTTAATTACGATTTACGTCTTTGATTTTGTTTGGCGACTTCGTAACTATACAACTGATCATTTTTGATTAGTGCATAAATAGTACGGATTAGCTTATGCACTGAAGCTATTGCAATCTTCTTGAAGCCTTTGCTTTGAGAAGATTTTTTATTTTCATAGTAATCCGCAATATGGCAAGGATTGGTCTTTGAAGCATTGTCTATTTGACCAACTGCCCGATAAAGAATCTTACGTGCAATAGCGTTACCATGTTTAGTGATACCAAGGCGGGAATCCATTTGGCCTGACTGGTATCTGCCCGGATCAATTCCAATAAAAGCATCAATCTTGTTAGGGTTGTCGAATCTCCTGATATCTCCGAGCTCTGCCAAAACACGTACTGCAGTAGTCTGGGCGAAGCCAGGGATACTTGTGAGGATTTCTAGATCACGATTAGGCAGCTTTTTAGATATATCAACCATTTGCTTAAGCCGCTCATCTCTGTCCTGATCAAGCTGGATGAGACGTTGGGCATAGTAAATTACATCGCTGGTTTCAGGACTATCAAGCTCTGCTACGGGATATGCTTTATTGGCAAGTTCTTTTAATCCTTGAGCAATTTTTTGAGCACGTTTGATGCCATAGCCTTTAAAATCCTTGATTTTATTGATAATATCTTCTGCTTCAATCTCTCTGACCGTTTGGCAATGCGGAAATAGTTTAACTAATTCCCAATAATTGCGGTTCTTGGGTGTAGAAACCACTGTTTCAATTTCAGGGAAAGTCAATTGCAAGATACGGTGAAGACGATTCTTGGCACTGACAATGTCGGAAGTCAATTCTTCATAAGAGCGGCTTAAGGCACGCAATCTATGATAATCTTCGGCTTCTTGTTTATTTGCCTTGTGTCTGTTTTGAAGCTGAATTCTGGCTAAATTATAGGCATCTGTTTTGTCGGTTTTATTATGACGAAGTCCCTGATCCATTTCTTTCTTAGCTTTTAAAGGATTAAGGATCACGTAATCATAGCCATAGTCTTCTAGAAACTTCTGCAGTCTTCTTGAATAGACCCCGGTAGCTTCAAAAATGATCTGAGGATGCTTTGAGAATACTGCAAGATTCTTGAGCAGCTCTTTAAATCCAAATGAATCGTTAGAGATCTTAAACTCTTTCCTGGTATCATCCATTAACATACAAACACTGGATTCACGGCTGCTTACATCAATTCCAAAAACAATATCCATCTTCAATACCTCGCTGTTTCTAAGTGATAAAACTGATTTATCCAGGCAGTCAGACTTAATTTTCTAAACTCGGCATCAGGTGCCCACATTCTTCGAGGAAGCTACTAACTGCAAGATAAAACTGCCAGTTTTTTATTCGGCGTCATGCGCCTAAACACCTCTCGGCATATTGTTTTATCACTATTTAAAGTTTACGGCTAAACGAAAAATAGTGAATCAATTATCCCGTCGGATAATCAATCCACTATTAAGCTTAGAATGTTTTTTAGCTATTATTGCCGTAGTTGCATATTGGTTTTTAATGAAAAAAACAACCATTGGCTTTGAAATAGAAGCAGTAGGATTTAATCCTTTCGCCAGTCAATATGCTGGTATTTCAGCAAAGAAAAATATTATTTTATCAATGGCACTTTCAGGAACTTTTGCTGGATTGGGTGGAGTAATGGAAGGTTTAGGCACATATCAAAATTACTTTAATCAAACTAGCAGTTTAAGTATTGGTTGGGACGGGTTGTCAGTTGCATTACTTGGAAATTCAACAGCTATCGGAATTTTAATTGCAGCTATCTTATTCTCTATTTTAAAAATAGGTGGTCTCGGTATGCAAACTATTGCAGGAGTTCCCTATGAAATTGTTTCAATTGTTATCGCAGCAATTATATTCTTTGTAGCGATTGAATACATAATCGGATTACTTTTTAAAACTAAAAAAACTGCCACATACTCTCATCCTTTAAAAAAAGGTATCGAATTGGGACCAAATAACAGTGTAGATGGTCCTGATATAAAACTAGCTAGAGAGGAATAACTAATGAATCTTATTACAATATTTACATTGATTGCATCATCAACTTTAGTATATTCAGCTCCCTTAATTTTCACTTCCCTAGGTGGAGTATATAGCGAAAATTCAGGAATCATAAACATCGGACTTGAAGGAATCATGACAATTGGTGCTTTTTCATCAATTATATTTAATTTGAGCTGTGCTTCTATATTTGGTACAGCTACGCCCTGGTTAGGCGCATTAGTAGGAGGAATTGCAGGGCTAATATTTTCTTTATTACATGCAATAGCCACTATTAACTTTCATGCTGATCATATTATTAGTGGTACAGTGCTTAATCTGTTAGCCCCTCCTCTTGGAGTATTTTTAATTAAGGCACTATATGATAAAGGTCAAACAGAAAACATCACTGCAAACTTCGGCTACTTTAGTTTTCCTGTATTCTCTAATATTCCAATAATAGGTCCAATACTTTTCAAAGATACTTCAGCTCCAGCATGGTGTGGCATTATCTTAGCTATTATTTTAGCTTGGATTTTATTTAAAACTCGCTTTGGATTAAGACTCAGATCTGCTGGTGAAAATCCTCAAGCAGCTGATACATTGGGTATCAATGTTTATAAAATGAGATATGTTGGAGTATTAACTTCTGGATTTTTAGGTGGTATTGGAGGCGCCATTTTTGCAGAAGCCATCTCTGGTAACTTCTCTGTATCTACCATTGTAGGACAAGGATTTATGGCTTTAGCCGCAGTTATCTTTGGGAAGTGGAATCCAATTGGAGCAATGCTTTCATCCATATTTTTTGGATTTGCACAAAGCTTGAGTATAATTGGAAATCAATTACCCCTAATTTCTAAAATACCCTCTGTATATATGCAAATTGCCCCTTATCTTATCACAATTATTGTATTAGTTATATTCTTTGGTAAATCTGTTGCACCCGCTGCAGATGGAGTAAATTTTATTAAAGCCAAATAAAGCTCCTCCTAAAAAATAAAAGACAACATCCTAATTAAGGAGTAGATTATTATCCACTTTCTTAAGGATGTTGTCTTTTTTGATTGATATTAAAAAATATAAAGTTTTATTTTTCAGTGAAAGTATTAGCTTTAACATGGTTTAAAATTTCATAACCAATAGCTTTATTTTGACTTTCATTATTTTGGTTTTGGTTCAAAAACATTATCATACCGTCTTTATTATCAGTAGTCATTTGGAACCAGTTACCAAAATGAGTACCATAAAGATTTCCATAAGCCATTTTTAGCTTACCATCATTTTTAATATAAAGACCACCAGAATATTCAGTAACTTTGGCCTGAATATTAGTTAAAAACTTAAATTCATCTTCAGTTAAAATCTTACCATTTGTAAGTCCTACTTGAATTCGGTAATAATCCATTGGTACAGAGAACAAATTACCTGCACCTGGCAATTGACTAGCTAATGATTGTTTTACATATTCGGCATTCTTATAGTTTTTATTAGTAGAATAATTATAAGTATAAGAAATAGCATCAGTTTTAGTCTTAAATGGAATATCCTCATAAAAGAATGTTCTTTGCAAACCAAGTGGTTTAATCACACGATTATTGACAGCATTTGCGTAAGAATCACCAGTTTCTTGACGAATAATTCCAGCAAGCAAAATATAATTGGCATTATTGTAGTAATAATTGCCAGCTGTACCTTGCTTATCGGAATTAATTTTATTTACTACCCAATCAATTGCAGATTGCTCTGAAACAACTCTTCCTCTATTTACTTCTGTACCAGTAGTAACAATACCAGAAGTGTGAGTAAGTAAATTACCCACAGTAATATTGTTGGCATTCTTCAAGTTAGGATACCATTTTGAAATTTTAGTATTTTGATCAAACTTCTTAGCATAGATAAGTTGAGTAATAATAGCTCCAGTAATTACCTTTTGCAAGGAACAAATTGGATATACAACTTTAGTATTACCTGCTCCTAATCGGCGCCCATAATATCCATATCCATAGCTAATTTGCTGAGGCTGTCCATCTTTTACAATAACTACAGTACCACGCACCTTATTCTTAGATAAGGTACTACGCACAAAGCTACGCATTTCAGTTTTATCATAAGCAGCTTCGACTTTATTAGTTTTATTAATAGCAATCGGTGCTGCTACTCCTAACATTGTTGTAAGTGCTGCTAATTTTATTACACTGCGTTTTATTTTTGACTCCATATTAAACTCCTATATTTGGTATATAAAATTATTGTAGCACTCTAATATTTTAAAAACCTTTTCAAATTGTTTACAAAAATATCGTAGCACTTTAGCTACGATACTGATTATTATCTATTAACAAAGGTGTTAGCTTTGATTTTTTTCAAAATCTTGTACCCAATATCCTTATTCTTATTCTTAGAAATTGTTTGATTTAAAAACATTACGATTCCATTTTTATTATCTGAAGTTAATTGAAGCCAATCAGAAAAATAAGTATCTCCAAAATTACCGTATGCTATTTCAAGTTTGCCATTTCTACGCATATAAACTCCACCTGAGTAAGTCGTTTCATTAGATTTGGCTTTCAAATGAGTCATATATTTGAACTGCTTCTTAGTCAAAACTTTACCATTTTGTAAACCGCAGATAATTTTATAGTAATCCATCGGAGTTGAAAATACATCGCCTGCTCCTACTAGTTGAGTGGTAAGAGTTTTAGGAGCTACTCGCGGATCTTGATAATTTTTTCCTTGGGCATAAGTATAAGAAACTCCGTCCGTTTTACCCTTTGGAATTTTAGTATAAATATAAGTATCTTTCAACTTTAATGGTTTTATTATTCTACTCTTTAAATTAGCTGCATAAGACTTTCCTGTTACTTTACGGATAATTCCAGCAAGCAAAATATAATTGGCATTATTATAATTAAACCGTCCTCTCTTTGTCATGCTTTGCGCATTAACTTGACTGATTACACGGTTAATTGCACCTTGCTCAGAATAATTAATTCCTGCATTTGATTCAGTTCCCACTACATTGATACCTGAGGTATGAGTCATCAAATTACCCACTGTAATTTTAGATGAATTTTTCATTTGAGGATACCATCGAGATATTTTGGTATTTTGATTGAATTTACCCTGATAAATAAGTTGGGTAATCATAGCACTTGTTATTACCTTTTGAAGTGAACCTAACGGATATAAAACTTTAGGATTACCTGCTTTAAGACGTTTCTTATAATAACCATAACCGTAACTAATTTGTTCAGCTTTTCCATCTTTCACTACAACGATAGTGCCACGTATATGTCCTTTTTCCATTGCGTTTTGAACATATTTTTTCATTGATTGCTTCTTAGTTGTTTTTTTAGCAGCTAATGCTTCTTCATAATGGATTAGTGGCATACTTGTTGCCAGACTTACTCCAGCTACAATAGAAAAAATTATTTTTTTCAGATTCTTCTTCATTTGTATTCAACCCTTCTACTAGTTCCAAATTTATATTTTAGCAGGTTAAAAATAAGATAAAAGAACTTACTAATGAAAATTTTTATTTCTTACAATATTTTTAACTATTGTAAAGTAAATCACTAGCTGTATTATTCATAATAAGTTTCACATGAAACATGTTTTAGCTATGAAAAAGGGAGACGGCAGTTTGCCGCCTCCTTTTTGGAGATATAAATCGATATGAAGAAAAATGCACTTCACAAGGAAGGACTCGATCCACTTCCATATAATAGTCGCTTTTCAGATAAATGTTAAGTCATAAGTACTTTCTGTATGAAAATATTTATTAAATATGTAAAGCATATAAAATACTAAGGATATATATTATATTTTCCATTCAGATTTGTTTGATTTTTCAAGAAATTTCAATACTGATTGAAATTCATCTTTTTTATCTGTTTTTTTAATTAAATCAATAATAGCTTTATTTACCACTTCATTGATACTATCACCATAATAAGCAGCCATAATACGTAAATCGCTATCAATTTGTTTAGTCACTGAAAGAACTCGTTTTTCAGAACGCAATTCTTCTACTGGTTTTTTACGGTGATCGACTTCTTCACTTAAGTGCTTACCAGTAGAACGGTCTCTTCTTGATATGCTATCAACTAATGCATCAGCAGGATTCATTTCTTGAGCTGCACGTTGAACCGATGCAGGTTGTTTAATATTAATTTTTTTACTCATTTTCTAGTTCTCCCATTAATTCATCAACAAAGTCACTTATGTCTTTTGTAACTTTACTTTTTGGATCATACTCAAATATTGATTGAAACGCATTTTGTGATTCTTTTACAGAAATTGCTTCACGAATTTTAGTATCAAAAACATGAGTATTTAAAGACTTGGCAGCATCATTTAATGCTTCTGACATTGCATTACTAAAAATAGTTCTAGAATTAAATCTACCTATTAGTATTCCAGCAATAGTTAATTTAGGATTACTTCTGCGTTTAATAGCTGCAACAGTTGATCCTAAGTCTCCTAACCCCTTCAAAGAAAATAAATCAGCTTGAGTTGGAACAATCACAGTATCAGACGCTGTTAGCGCGTTCATAACTGCCATACTTAAGGCTGGTGGCGTATCTATAATTACATAATCATAAGTTCCATCAAAATCCTCAAGTTTATCAGATAAAATAAATTGTGCATCCAACATATGATCTTGAGTTAATGTAACATCAAGTTTAGCCATTTGGTTTCCAGCAGGAGCTAAATCTAGTTGATCATTTACATGAACCAAAATGTCATCAAAATTTAAATCTTGAGTTAATAACTCATAAGTTGTCTTACTTGGATCATATTCGACCCCTGTTCCATAACTTGCATCTGCTTGTTGATCTAAATCAATTAGCAAAACTTTTTTACCTTTTTCTATTAAAGCATCTTTTAAAAATAAAGAAGTGGTTGTTTTTCCAGTACCACCTTTTTGATTTGTAACTGTAATAATTTTCATTTTGTACCTCGTAATTCCTATTGTAGAGGGATTTATTCTTACATACTTATTATATCATTGATTTACTTTAAATAGAACATATTCTTTATTTTTAAAATATGTTATATTTATAATACTTATCTAATATTATAGTTATTATAAATATATTATATATTACTAATTATTTAACAATTAATAACTTAGAAATTGATTTTTTTTATTCTTTCGCAGAATGTATTTTTAAGCTCTAAGAGGTCTTAAAAATCGATTTTTAAAAATTTTGCTGAAAAGTGAAAGACTTTTAAATAAACCCTTTATATACCCTTTATATATACCCTTTATATTACCCTTTAGCGCTTTAATGAGCCTTAGAGCCCCAAGGGTTTCCAGACTTAATAAACGACGTGACGTGGAGCTGGTTGAATTGAAAAATATTGTCTAAACGTAGATGGGACAAGGGATTAGACTGTTTTTTTTATAATTTTAATAAGGGTGACGCACCATGGAGCATCTTTTTGCTAAAAATAGGCTTAAAGCATTGGTGCTGTAAGGGTTAGAGCTGATTTTAATAAGAGTGTCGTGACATGGAATCATAAACGACGTGACGTGGAGATAAGGGTGACGCACTGTGGAGCTGAAAAAAGGGGTAAAAAAATAAGGGTGTCATCTCATGGAGATGAGTTATCCACAACTTTGTGGATAACTATAATAAACGACATCATGTGGAACTTATTGTCAATTTTTTTATTTTTTATATTTGAATGCGATTACATGAGATGAAATTGCTAAAAAAATAAGAGTGACATGATGTGGAGATGTAAATTTTGATAAAAAATATAATTATTTAGTGGTCTAAAGGCGTTTATATTAACGTTTTGATATTAAGAGTGTCACTTTATGGAGCAGGGAGTGACATCATCTGGAAGGGTAAAAATTAGACTATTTTTACTTAAAAAGCAATATAATAATTAATTTATACACAATTTTGTGAAACATTTTTACAAATATAAAACTATTTTTTTAATTGATTAATGCTAAAAATGTTGATATATCAAAGTTTATTGAATAAGAGTGTCATTTTATGGAGTAAATTTTAATAGGGGTGTCATCATACGGAAAAATTAATAATCAGCAGTAATAAGGGTGTCATTTCATGGAATTAATTTTAATAAGGGTGTCGTTTCGTGGAGTAAATTTACTTTTAGCTATTGCTGTTATGTCACAAATGTTTTATAGTGACAATATGAAAAACGACGTCCATTTAATCAAAAGTCGCTTATTACGAGGTACAAAAATGCCAGCTAAAAAAAGACCTGTACAAAAAATAATAAAAATAGATAATCGATTTAATGATGACCCGATTTTTGAGCCGATAGATAGTTTGCCGGAAATTAATAGCAATATTTTTTGGCTAATTGCTGCTCAAGTAAAAGATCAGGGCAATAACTTAATTACTTTGTCGCCAGAACAAATTAAGCGTGAAGTCGGTTATAATAGCCATATTTCTAATAAACAAATTGCAAAAAACGTGGATGATACTTTTTCAAAATTGTTGACAATTCAGCTTTCCAAGGAAGATGTGGATGAAAAAACAGGACACATCACCAAAACACGTGAAAATATTTTTCAAAAATCAATTGTTGACACTGATACTCTTGAAACGAGCGTCGAAGTTAGCAACAGTTTTTTGTATTTGTTTAATCACTTAGAGCATTGGACACGTTTTTCAATTACGCAGTATGTCAGATTGCATTCTAATTATTCTAGAAAACTTTTTCGATTACTGAAACAATGGCGAACTACGGGAAAGAAAGAATATCCCATTGATGAGTTTAGAAAGCGATTGCAAATACCCAAATCTTATCGACCAACTGATATTGATCGACGTGTTTTGACAATTTGCAAAGAAGAATTAAGTGCTAATTTTCAAAATTTTAAAATTAGCAAAAACTATCGTAAGGGTGTTCGTGGTCGAAAATTAGAGTCTTATATTTTTACTTGGGTACCGGAAATGAAGAATCAGCAAGATATTTATTATGATTCGAGTATCGAGGACACTAATTCGGTTTATTATATTAAGTCAAATGAAAATTTGACTGAGAAAGAGAAATTTAGGGCCTTAGACCGATTTTTTGGATTTACCTTAGGAACATCACTTAAGGAGCAAAAAGCGGGCGATAGGCGCTCATATTTCCTTCCAAACAAACTTCATGCTAAGAAAAAACGTACGGCTTTTAACCGTACAGACTTAAAGCCGCTTACTCAATATAAACATGTTCAGTTCGGACAGTTGATTGATGTGTATAAACGTGTAGACAAGATGGGGCTGTTAACTGAAGAGGATAAGCAAGATCTAGAATTATTCAAACTTGGTTTTGAAAAGACTAAGGGAGAAGTTGAAATTGCTGACAAGGCTCAAAATGTGCTCCTAAGCGATTTAAAATCAAATGGTGGGTATATACAGCCAAACGAAGTAAAAAGCAATCTAACGCTTGATTTTGGACAATCAGGGGTAGAAACCATGTCGTTCTTTGACGATGAAGAAAATGAATAATATTAAAAAAGTATAGCAGTAGGTATTATCTTCAAGTTGGTGAGAAGATATCTCAAAGCTATACTTTTTATTTTTAATTAATTTGATAGATATTTATAATATCTAAAATATTAACTATTTAAAAAATATAAATAATTTAAAATATATTTATAATAAATATTATATTTTTAACATTATCGTATTTTGCTAATTTAATAGTGTTTTTAATAATAAATCAACTTAGTATTTTTTATTTTTCATTAGGCAAAATAATTATTAACATCATTTTATGTTTTATTATAAATAATAATTTCTAAATTTTTATATTTAATTAATTTGTATATACTAGTTCCATTTTATATGTTTAAAATATTGTATCAATAAAGTATATTACTTAAAATAATTATTATATAAACTATGCTGATAACAGTTGTAAAATATTATTTGTTCAATTAGGTAAACCTAGTATAGAGCTTTTTGCACCATATATAAATATAAATAAAATATTATTTTACTATAGACATGTTATAAATTGTGTGTATAATTAATAAGCATGTATTTATATTTTATTAATATTATTATATAAATACAAAGAAGATATAAAAAGATATAAAGATATAGAAGGTTGAACATTTTGAATAAAACAATTAGAAAAGCGGGGATTGCTACCATGGTTAGCTTTACCTGCTTAAACTGTTTGTCGTCAGTTGATGTTATTTATGCTGCAGAAAATTCTGCATCAGTTTCTGTGAATAAAGAGAACTTAATACCTACTCAAAAAGTAGAGATAACTCAAAATAATGCTACTAGCCAGACTGGCTCTAAATCTGGAATTTACTCTGATAATGGGACACTAGATAATCGTGAGTATAAAACAATTGGAGCAATGGCTAACTATCTTGATCGAGAAAATGCATTAGGAGTTGCCTCTACTTTTCACATTTTTGCTGAAAATATAAATTTAAATGTTGATACTAATGGTAATGTCGCTACTAATAATTTAAATTCAAATGTGGATTTTGGAACACGTGGCAGTGATACAGAAAATAATTCTCAAATAAATAATACTCAATGTGATATTCATTATATTGGTCATGCAGATAATTTGCGCCCAAATTCTTTTAGGAATCAGCAAGATAAAGTTGTTGTAAATTCCGAAACGGATATTAGAACAAATAAAGAAGGTAGAGTTGTACTTGATCAAAAGGACGGAAATAGTTTTTATATTGAACAAGGAAACTTGAATTTAAATGAAGTTCAGAAGGATAATCCAGATATTAAATATATTGATATTGATTCTGAGTTGAATAAATTATCAAAAAGAGCTGATTATTGGATGACTAACAATAATCAAAATTCTAAAGGTGTAAAAATCGACTTTATAGATGAAAATAATCGTACTATTGATATTACTGATGCAGACGTCAGCAAGGATAATTTTATTTTTGTAAATCTTAGTGCAAAGTTATTAAAAAATCGTCCAATTAATATTAAAGGTTTAGGCATCAAGAAAAATAATAAAATTCCGACAGTAGTAATTAATGTTACAAATTCAGATAAAGATTTAAATATTGGAACTGAAACGAAGTTTTATTATAGAAATTCTAATCAACCCTTATCTAACAGTGAGGAACATACTGAACAAAATCAAATTTTATGGAATTTTGGTACTCAAATTAACAGTTTGAGTTTTAATTCTGGAAGATTTATGGGTAGTATATTAGCGCCGACAGCAAGTATTTTTGCAAATGTAAACATTGATGGCAATATTGTAGGAAAAGAAGTATCAATTTCGGGTGGTGAAAGTCATAGATGGGATTTAATTAGTAGAAGTACAGATTATAATGATTTCCCGCATCCAGATTATCCATGGAATTTTATAGAAGAACCATCAACACCAAAAGATCCAAAACCAAATACCAAAAAAGTGCCAGTGACTCCGATAACACCAAAAAATCCAAAACCAAATGACAAAGAAATACCAGTGACTCCGACAACACCAAAAGATTCAAAACCAGATGCCAAAGAAATACCAGTGACTCCGACAACACCAAAAGATTCAAAACCAGATGCCAAAGAAATACCAGTGACTCCGACAACACCAGAAGATTCAAAATCAGCTGATGAAGAATCTCCAGTTACTTTAACTAATGAGACAGCTTCAACTTCTAAAACAGAATCTATTTTTTATCCTCCTCTTGCAAAGCACGGTCAGGATTTAGATGATAATAATTTAAATGTGAAAAAGAGAAAAAGCTGTAGAAAATCTGTTCACAGTGAGGCAGGACTTAAGAAGAAATTATCTATAGTTTTTTCTATGAAAAATGCAAGTCATAATAAACGGTCCTCAAATAAAATTGTAAATTTAAAGCTTACTCAGAAAAATTATAGAGTTTCTACAGCAAAACAATTTCCTGCAACTTCAGAAAAGTCAGCAAATGTTTTAAGTTGGATTGGATCGGCCATTGTTTCTAGCTTGGGTTTATTCAATATTATTGTTAATAAAAGAAAAAATAAGCAAAAGTAGCGATACATACAAATAATATTATACATTGTTAATATATTTATAATATAAAGAATATTAATAATATTTAAAGCAAAATAAAAAGCGAAAATAAAACTTTTCGCTTAATTTCTTCTATATTAATGTAAAGCTGTGAAAAAAGTAATAAGTCCAAAAATAATTCCAGGAAAATTGGCTACGAAAAGGGGCCAATCTTTCTTCTCTTTAAGAACTGCATAGAGTACCCAAATTAAACAATTAATTGCAGCAACTAAAGGCTGAATAGGGTTACCGTAATTACCATTCAAATTATTTAAAATTTGCGGGATATAAGAAACATACATTAAAACAGAGAGGATCGAACCAATGCGGCCGATTGTTAAAATAGTCTTATCATCCAAATTTTTTAGTTTTTTCAAAGAAAGCCTCCTTTGGTAAGATAGTGTAGCTTATTTGATGGTTTAAAGCAAATATAAATCCATATTTATCATTTATATTATATTAAATATATCTAATGAATAATAAATATTTTTTAAATTATAAATATTTAGGAAAATCACTAAATAATCGCATTAAACATGGTTTCTTATATAAAGGAATCATGTTTTTTACTATATCTTTTGGTATAATACATAAAGTATGTTTCTTAGAATATAATTAAGGAAACTTATTAATAATATTTAAAAAGGGGTGTGCGAAATGCAGAAAAAGAAGTTAAAGAAACTTCTTCATGCACGTAAGGAGTGTAAGAGTAGTCCTAATAATGCAACTAATTCAAAGCAGGAAGAATATGATTATCAAATTGACGATAAATTAAAATTAAATTTTGTTACTATCAATCAAATTAAATCAGATGGAATGACAGCTTCCTTTAATAAGATAAGAAGACAAAATACAAAAGAAGTTTTAAATAAATATAATCATCCTGATTCTCAACATATTAGATTAAAACCATATTATGACTCAGGTACTTGGCTTCATTGGATTGGGGTTCTTAGTGATTTAACATTACCTAATGCTATTAATAATTTAACTGGAGAAGTTTTATTAGACAAATTAACTACTGGAGACAATCAAGAATTATTAGATTATCATGTTTGGTTAAACTTAGTAAATGTCAAATATATTCAAGGTGGTAATCAAAAAATTGGTATCGGTGATATTGTTCAAGGCTTTAGTAAAATTAAACGCTATAGTGGCAATAAATACGGATTAGATACTACTGTAATTGTAAAAGCAGGTATTTATAAAGGAGTAGATAAGCCTGATATTCTTGTAAGTAATTATGATAGACAAGATGATTGGGTACTGGAAATTGATAATTCCACTGCTGGTCAACGTGCGTGGGATAAATATGAAGAAACTCAAGACAAAGAAGATTTAGTTAATGAACCAGGCCATGTTGAAGCACGTTTTCAACCAAGTCGTTATGAAAAATATCGTGATCGGTTACAAGAAACAAAACGCGAAACTTCCGAAGAAGTTTTACCACTTATTAGCCCTAAAGAAACTGAATATCATGCAGAAGTTGATAAGATTTATATTGCAAAAGGAACTAAACCTGGTCAACCTAAAAATATGCCTAAACTTCGTTTAAAGAATATTATTGATCCGCATGGCAGATTAATTATGCCAGTTGTGGATTTACCATATATTGAAGAAGCTAGAAAAATGGGTGAGGTTGTTCCAGGTGATATCATCTTATTCCATAGTTCACAAAATCCTCAAATGCCAAATGGATTTGGACTTATGACTCAATTCCGCATTGGAACTCGTCCAGCTAAGCATTCATTTATTCCTCTACCAGAAAGTAATCCAAATACCTTCTTAGGTTATATTATGTGGCTGCATCCAACAGAAGATAATATTCCAGAATTAGTCCTTAACTATCAAACCTGGGCACTTACTCATGGCATTCATGTTGATAAAATTAAGAAACAACTAGAAGAAGAAAAACCAACTCATGATTTAACAGAGCAAGAATTAGCCGAAAAACTAGGAATTTCTGCAGGTAGAGTGTACAATGTTTTCCGCCAAGGCGTGATTAAGCCTTTAGAAGTTAATAATGCAGTAAGAACTTATGATCCAGATGTATGGAATATATTTGTTGATTTGTTATCTGCTCAAGATAGTGAATCCGCACAAAGAGTTAAAGAAAAATATGATCTTTACACTAGCGCAGATATTTCACATTTGGTTAATATGCCAGAAGAGCAAGTTATTGACAAAATTAGAACTAGTTCATACCAACCACTTAATGGTTGGCACTATAAGGTTAATTTATATGGTGTCAATGTTTATCAAATGTTCAAAACTAGTCAAACTGCTAAGAGTTTGCTTCCTCCACGTCAAAATATCCGTATTACTAAAGAAATCCCGCGTGATGTTAGTTATGTAGACAAGTTTGAAGAGACTGCTAAGAAGGAGGAAAAGAAAGAGCAAGTACTTCAAAAGGCTCAACAAGTTGAAGCAAAAGAAACTATTAAAATTTCTGATAAAACTTCTGAAGCTGAAGAACTTGAAACTAAACCAAAAGAACTTAATTCTGAAAATGTAACTGAAAAGACGCTTGAAGTTCAAACACCTAAAGCTGATTCCAAAATCAAGTTTGTTTCTAAAGCTGAACGTCGTCCAGCAATTGAAATTCCAAAGAATAAAGTTACTACAGTTACTCCTTCAAGAAAGATTCCAATCAACAAGAAAGCCAAGCTTCATGCCGAAGATGAAAAGCCTGAAACAATTTTAACTAAGACTAAAATTGAAGAAACTAATTCTGAAGATAATATTACTATTCAACTTACTACTTTTGATGGAGTATATTATAGTGATGAATTTGCTAGTTTTAAAGAAGCTAGGGATTATATTTCAACAACAGCAAGTAATAAATGGGAAAATCATTTTCTAACTGCTAAAAATATTGAAACTGGTAAAGAGGAAATGTTATCAACCAAGGTAATTATGGCTGTAAAGGTCAAAGATTAGTATTCGTGACATCTTATAAACTATAAATATTTTATATTTAGTACATCTCTTTAATATGAGATGTATTTTTTATATAAGTGATATAATATATTTCTATGAAATGTGTTAAACTTGTTGTCAAATAAAGATTACAAAAATGTAAAGAAAGTGTTAATACGTAAGCATTTCTTAATACATTTGAAGTGAAATTTTTGTTACAATTAAGAAAAGAAAGATATTAATATTTTCAAGGGAGTTATTATCTATAATGAAAAAGAAATTTGGTATTACTGCTGCTGCAATTTTGGCAGCTATCTCATTGTCTGCTTGCTCTAATAGTAATCAGTCAAGTTCGAGTTCAAATCAATCAAAGACAACTAGTTCTCAAGTTGAAAAGAAGTCAAGTTCAACTTCAGCTTCTTCAAGTTCAACTTCATCATCTCAAGCAAGTTCAACTTCTTCAAGCACTGCTGCTTCATCATCTTCATCTAAAGCTGATGAACCTTCTTCTCAAGCACCTAAGAGTAGAATGGCTCAAATGACTGCTAAGTTGCGTAAAGCACTTCCAGATATGCTTTTACCAACTAAGGATGGTTTAGGAGCTGGTAGCGATAACTTAAACGTTCGTTATACTAAATCTAGCGATACTAATACTGTTTACTATAGTGTTGGTAGTTCTGCAGCTAACTTTAACTCTTCAAGTGTTAAAAATGAAAAGCCATTTGCAGTTCTTACTCAAACTAAGAATGGTGATGCTGACAGTATTATTAACTATATGCCAAAAGAAACTGGACTTCCAACTGTAAATTTAGATTCTAATACTAAAGCAACAACTCAAGGAGCTGCTGGTTCTAAATATATTCAATGGAATAAAGGTAAGTGGTCATATGTTGTTAAGGGTAATACTCAACTAAAGCAAGATCCAACTGGTCGCGCTAAATCAGTTTTAGCACTTGTTAATGAATATGGTGTTCCTAACACTTCTAGTCATGGTAGTGTAAATGTAGTTATGGGCGATAGTGTAGGTTCTCTTAATACTACTATTGCATGGCAAGATGGTAATAGTGTCTACAAGCTAGAAGCACATGATACAGAAACTGCATTAAAGATGCTTAATAGCTTGAAGTAGAATTACTTACAAAAAATCAGAAAAAACTGTTGACAGGGATAATTTTACCGGTTATAGTTTAATTATAAATTTTAGCAAAAGGAGATGAAGAACATGTTGGTACGTAATATTAAATTGCAAAAGCAAAATACTGTATGTTGTTGCACTAGCTGCAATTTATTTGTCATGCCCAACGTGCGACACATCTCTACAAGTATTGAAATCTAATTAATTAGTTTTAATATAAGTTAACGAGCTGTACTCCAAGTTGGGGTGCAGCTCGTTTTTTTGCTGGTGAAAATTAAAAAGGAGAATATAACATGAAGTTTAAGACATTTGTTGCAAGTATGGTTACTGTTTCTACTGCTTTGGTACTTGCAGCATGTGGTAACAATTCTAACTCAAGCGATACAGAAGCAAAAACTTTGAATTTAAGTACAACTGCTCCCCTTGATACGATTGATATTAGTAAGTCAACAGGTTATGGTCAAACAGGAAATGTATTTGAAAGTTTTTATCGATTAGGAAAAAATGGTAAGCCAACTGCTGGTCTTGCTAAAAGTGAGACAGTCTCAAAGGATGGAAAAACTTGGACTTTTAAACTGCGCAATGCTAAATGGTCTAACGGTGATCCAATTACTGCACAAGACTTTGTATATTCATGGCGCCGAAGCTTAAACCCTAAGACGGCGTCTCCATATTCCTATCTTTTTAGTGGCATTAAAAATGCTGATGAAGTTGCAAGTGGAAAATTAAAGCCTAGTGCAATTGGCATTTCTGCACTTAATAAAAATACTGTAGTGGTGAAGCTAAATAAGCCGATTGCTTATTTCAAAGTATTAATGGCTTACCCATTATTTGGACCACAAAACGAAAAAGTAGTTAAAAAGTATGGTAAAAAATACGCCACTAAAGCGGAATATCAAGTATACTCTGGACCATTTAAAATTAAGGGATGGAACGGAACTAATGATACTTGGTCATTTGTAAAGAATAATCAATATTGGGATAAAAAGGTTGTCAAACTGAACAAGATTAATTATCAAGTAGTGAAGTCTAACAATACCGGTTATCAGATGTATCAACAAGGTAAACTTGATCTTACTCCGTTATCAAGTGAACAGGTTAAAAATTTAAAGAGTAATAAAGATTTCACTACTTATCCATATTCATTAGTTAGATTTTTAATGTATAACTTTAAAGATAGTAATTCAGTTAATAGAAAAGCTTTGAACAATCGTAATATTCGTTTAGCTTTATCACTTTCAATTGATAGAAATATTGTTACTAAGAAAGTTCTAGGAAATGGTTCAACTTTGCCAACTGGTTTTGTTGCAACTGATTTAGCTCATAATCCATCGAATGGGACGGATTTTGCAAAAGAACAAGCTGTAAAGAATACTGTTGATTATAATCCAACTTTAGCTAAAAAGTACTGGAAACAAGGTTTGAAGGAAATTGGTGAAAAACAATTAACTTTTAATTTATTGTCCTCAAATGATGAAGCTGATAGTGAACAACTTACGCAATATTTGCAATCTCAATGGACTAAGGAACTTAAGGGAATTAAGATTAATGTAACTAATGTTCCTGATAAATCAACTACTAGTCGCGCTCAAGAAGGAGATTTTGATATTTATCTATCTCATTGGGGTGGAGATTTCAATGATCCAATGACATTTATGCAAATTCCAAAAACTGGAACTTCATATAATTATGGTAAATGGTCTAATAGTAACTATGACCAATTAGTAAAAAATGCAAGTAATCGTGATGCAAATAATGTTGATAAGCGCTGGAGTGATTTGGTTTCTGCAGCAAAAGTTGTAAATAAGGAACAAGCTATTACACCAATTTATCAACAAACTACAGCTTATTTGCAGAAACCCCAAGTTCATGGTGTAATTCATAATACAGCTGGAACACAATGGAATTACAAATATGCTAGTGTAGATTAGAAAAGGGATAGAACACATACTACATGTATATGTTCTATTTTTTATATTTTAAACATATCATATTTATAAAATATTAATAAAATCACAAATATCAATAATATAATATATTTATTAATAACTCAGTTTAGTCTAAAAGTATGATAAAATATAATTAAATTATTTTAATAGATTGAGTGTGTTTATGGGAAAATATAAAAGAGAATTCATTTGGTTTTTGATTGAGTTTCCTGATAATCATAAAGAATGGTATTGTGTAAGTCATGTTTTAAGAGAGGCATTATTTGCTGAAAGAAGTGTAAATCAATATTGGAAAAATACGATGATTGGCAATTATATCACAGTTTCAATAAGCAAATATGTGAATGGACGTGCACGATTAAGAGTTGGAAAAGTTACTAAAATACGAATTTTACACCATGGATCTAAAGATTATCATTGGACTAGGAACCAATTTGTTACTCCAGACCATTTGAAAAATTTTTCAGATGCATTTAATTATCTTAAGCATAATTATACTTGGTACAATAAGCTTGCTATTGCCACATCCTTATATTACTGGCATAATGAATTGCTTAGAAGTAGAAATAGACAATTAAAGAAAAAGATTCGTCATTTTCGGTATTTATTAAGAAAGCAAATACAAAAATAGGGTAGATTAGCTATTTGACTGAAGGCTAATCTACCCTTTTAGTTATTTTAGACTGGAGATTGGATAAATAGTGTAATCTGCTCTATAGGCAAATAGACGATGTCCATCAATTACAAACTGAGTAGCATTTTTCATATCGCTTTTATGGACGGACACGTGCTTGCCAGCAAAAACAGCAATTGGCATACCAAGCTGACTTCTAATCATCACTACTTTTTCTTGTCCATTCCAATCATTTTTGAAATTTTGATACATTGTGTTTAAAAGTGGAACTGCTAAATTTTGATCTTGAATTTTAACGTGTTTGTTAAAAGTATCCTCATAATTCTTAAGTCCCTCATAAGCAATTAGAGTTGAGCCGACATGTGTCATCCGATTGTGTCCATAATCAACATCAATTACGCTAGATTTTTCACTGCCATTACTATCTTTTTGGGACATTTTTTTATCAGTATGAATATTAACGGACTTCGCTTTAATTTGGTCGATTTTTTGCCCATTCGAGTCATATGTAGAAACTGTCAGTGGAAGAGCTCCAACTTTAGAACGCATTGATAGTTCCCAGTTTTCAAAATTGCTACATCCGCTGAGGCCGATCGATAACAAGATTAAACTTAAAATTAATACTAATTTATTTTTTGATTTCATGAATTGTCGCCCTCTCTTAAAAGCTTTATAGGTTGATTGTAGCATATATTAAAAACATAACATTAAGAGAAGTGATTTTTCTACGTAAAGTCAAGTATATCAAGATGTTTAATTATCTTATTTTGATATATTTGGATTTCTTTGTTTTAATGGTGCGAATTATTTCAATTATGAAAGTACTGCAAAAGACTTCAAAGAAATTACCTCTTTGAAGCTAAGTTAGAGTATAATGAAGCTGATCAGTTAATTACGATTTACGTCTTTGATTTTGTTTGGCGACTTCGTAACTATACAACTGATCATTTTTGATTAGTGCATAAATAGTACGGATTAGCTTATGCACTGAAGCTATTGCAATCTTCTTGAAGCCTTTGCTTTGAGAAGATTTTTTATTTTCATAGTAATCCGCAATATGGCAAGGATTGGTCTTTGAAGCATTGTCTATTTGACCAACTGCCCGATAAAGAATCTTACGTGCAATAGCGTTACCATGTTTAGTGATACCAAGGCGGGAATCCATTTGGCCTGACTGGTATCTGCCCGGATCAATTCCAATAAAAGCATCAATCTTGTTAGGGTTGTCGAATCTCCTGATATCTCCGAGCTCTGCCAAAACACGTACTGCAGTAGTCTGGGCGAAGCCAGGGATACTTGTGAGGATTTCTAGATCACGATTAGGCAGCTTTTTAGATATATCAACCATTTGCTTAAGCCGCTCATCTCTGTCCTGATCAAGCTGGATGAGACGTTGGGCATAGTAAATTACATCGCTGGTTTCAGGACTATCAAGCTCTGCTACGGGATATGCTTTATTGGCAAGTTCTTTTAATCCTTGAGCAATTTTTTGAGCACGTTTGATGCCATAGCCTTTAAAATCCTTGATTTTATTGATAATATCTTCTGCTTCAATCTCTCTGACCGTTTGGCAATGCGGAAATAGTTTAACTAATTCCCAATAATTGCGGTTCTTGGGTGTAGAAACCACTGTTTCAATTTCAGGGAAAGTCAATTGCAAGATACGGTGAAGACGATTCTTGGCACTGACAATGTCGGAAGTCAATTCTTCATAAGAGCGGCTTAAGGCACGCAATCTATGATAATCTTCGGCTTCTTGTTTATTTGCCTTGTGTCTGTTTTGAAGCTGAATTCTGGCTAAATTATAGGCATCTGTTTTGTCGGTTTTATTATGACGAAGTCCCTGATCCATTTCTTTCTTAGCTTTTAAAGGATTAAGGATCACGTAATCATAGCCATAGTCTTCTAGAAACTTCTGCAGTCTTCTTGAATAGACCCCGGTAGCTTCAAAAATGATCTGAGGATGCTTTGAGAATACTGCAAGATTCTTGAGCAGCTCTTTAAATCCAAATGAATCGTTAGAGATCTTAAACTCTTTCCTGGTATCATCCATTAACATACAAATACTGGATTCACGGCTGCTTACATCAATTCCAAAAACAATATCCATCTTCAATACCTCGCTGTTTCTAAGTGATAAAACTGATTTATCCAGGCAGTCAGACTTAATTTTCTAAACTCGGCATCAGGTGCCCACATTCTTCGAGGAAGCTACTAACTGCAAGATAAAACTGCCAGTTTTTTATTCGGCGTCATGCGCCTAAATACCTCTCGGCATATTGTTTTATCACTATTTAAAGTTTACGGCTAAACGAAAAATAGTGAATCAATTATCCCGTCGGATAATCAATCCACTATTAAGCTTAGAATGTTTTCTATAAAAATATAAATTAATGAGTATTAGTGTTATACTAATATTAGTTTATTTAATTTGTGAAAAATGTAAAATGTTTATTTATATAAATCTATTTATATAACTTTTGAGAAATGAAATATAGACCATTGATTAAAAAATCAATGGTCTTTTTTTGTTGTAAGTGGTATCATTGATTTAAATAAACAAACATGGTTAATTAATTAGGAGGAACAAATGAAATTTGGAATACCGATAAAATTACATTCTAAGTCTGAAAAAGTAGGTAATATTGTAATTAATATTGATTATGATGCTAAAGTTTTATCTTTGATTAAACATGGACTTCAACAAGTAAATCCTGAATTATTTGAGAAACTATACTCAAAACCAACCCAAAAGTTATTTACAACTAGTTTATATTTTCAAAATGCAAAGTTTACCAAAGACAAAATCATATTAAATGAAAGGGGAGAAATGAAGCTTTTCTTTTCAACAGATGATACTTACTTAGGATTAAACTATTATAATGCATTTGTTAAATTGAGTCATGATAAGAATCTTACCTTTGGACCAAATTTAAATGCAGATATTGGTAAGTTATATATAATTGAACTAAAGCCCATTATAAGTAATAACGTTAAGTTTAAAACGATGTCACCATTAATATTACGTGATGAAAAGGGGATGTTTATCTCTTGTGATAATGAAAGTAAAATTGAAGCATATAATATTGCTCTTAGAAGAAATACTTTGACTAAACTTGAAAATAAACCAGAGTTACAATCTATGGTAAAAGATTTAACTTTTATTCCAATTAAAACTCGAAAAACTGTTCGTAAATCTTTCAATACTATGGTGGAGTGTACAGTTGGAACTTTTATGCTTAAAGGGAATCCTGCTTTATTAACATTTTTGGAAAATACAGGTTTAGGCGAAAAAACTGGGACTTTTAGCGGTATGATTTCTCCGGCATAGAAAGGTAATTTAAAAAATGGAAGAAAAAGTTAAACATGATGCATCAAAGTCTATTGAATTCCGTACAAATGGTTGGCTTGAAAATGCGGGTATTGTAGGATTAAGCAGAATTTTATCTGAAAAAGATTATAAAATTGACAAAACAGCTTTAATAATCAAATCTACTGCTTTGAATAGTTTCGCAGATAAATATTTTAAATATTTTATTAATAAATATGGAAAATATACTCGTTTTCAACGTATTTTATTTATGGAACTGGTATTAAAAGACTGGCAAGATAATGACTATGAGGAGTTTAATCAAGAAAATTTAAGTCAGTTAACGGATTGGTTTGATAATGTTTTAAAATATTCAATAAATAGTAAATCTTATATTAAAGTGATAAAGTTTATTAACTCAGACTTTGATGTAATTAATAAGACCAAAGCTTGTAGCAAGTTGATTAAAACATTGAAGAAGAAAAATGAATTAACTAAAAGATATGATGAAGCGCTTGATACTTTAAAAGAACTAATTCCACAGTTATTAGAAATAATTGACTATTTTAAGACTCCAATTGCTAAAAAGTATTTTCCTGCTAAAACATTAAGTTATCTTGTCATTAGAAATGCTTGGGATGGGGTATCCTTTCTAAATCCTCAAGCTAAGAATTTGGATTTTTATGATGATTTTCAACATTATTTTGTTGATCCAGTAAAAGAATATTTAAATAGAGATACTAAAAAAGACAAGTATATTTGTTCAAATTGTAATCGTACTATGCCGAAACAGACATATTCTTATGGATTTTTAAATGGGATGGGATATGATTTAAACCGAAAGACAAGTAATGCTTGGAACTTTGCGAATGATTTGTATATCTGCCCAATTTGCCAATTATTGTATGTAGCTACAAGTGCGGGATTTACTTATAATATGGGAAATAGGGGTATTTTCATTAATGATGATAGCAGAATTGAAGAACTAATTAAAAAAAATGATAGCGTTCTCGATGAAATGACTATAGATATGGAAAATAATGCCTATGCAACACCATATCGTGCATTTTCTGCTAATTTTGAAAAAGCTGCTATAACTCGGCAAAAAAATATAATGAGTAATATTCAGCTCATAAGTTTTGATAATGAAAAGTATTCTTTTCAAATAGTTCCTACGATTGCTTCTAAAGTATTCACACTTATTAGTGAAAACAAGTTGCATAATGGAAAAAGTATTTTGGAATCTTTATATTATGCTGGCATTAAAGGATATAAAGGAATTAATTACTATAGTATTTTTGATGAAGTTGTGCGAAGATTATTAAATAGTACAGAATTAATTAGTTTAGTACATATAATGGAATTAATGAAATTAAGTGATTCATCTAGTTGTAGATATAATAATTTCCATATTATGGCAGTTTTACAGATAAATGAAGAATTGATGAACCAACTTAATTTAAGAAAAGGAGAATACAGTATGAGTATTAATATGGAAGACTTTAGTAAGGTTAGAAGTTATGGTATAGCTATTCGTAATGGCTATGCCAACCCAAATAAAGCTCAAGCATTAGCATACAGAATGTTAACAGCATTAAAAGCTAATAATCATCAGCAGTTTTTGGATTTATTGTTAAATGCATATATGTATTTAGGCAAAATAGTACCTAAGGAGTTTATTAATAATCAAGAAGATGATAAGGCTTTTGAAGAATATGGCTATGCTTTTGTTGCCGGTCTTATTGGAAATGTAGATGAATTAAAAGGAGAAAATCAAAATGACTAAACAAGGATTAACATTAACAGCTATTTTTCAAGCTTCAAGTGCAAACTACGGTGAAAGTTTGGGGAATGTGTCATCTTTAAAGAAACTTACTAGAAATGATGGTCAACAATATACCTACATTTCAAGACAAGCTTTGAGATATAACATTATTGAACAACTAGGGGAGCCACTAGCAACGCTCTCTACTGATGGAAGCGGAGATAAAAAAGTTATTCAGTTTGCTAAGGATGCTTCAATAAAAGATTATCCAGAAATTGACTTTTTTGGTTATATGAAAACAGAAAAAGGCAATAACTCAAAAGTTCGCTCTGCTAAAGTTCGTCTATCCAATGCTATTAGTCAAGAACCATATAGAGGTGATATGGATTTCCTAACTAATATGGGTTTGGCTAGTCGTATTAGAAAATCCGAAAAAGATAATTCGATTAGTAATAGTATTGCTCAGTCTGAAATCCAAGATGCATTTTATTGTTATACACTTACTATTGATTTAGATCAGATTGGTATTGATGAAAATGATGGTACAAATTTAGATAACGAGGAAAAGAATCGCCGAGTAGCAAAATTATTGTCTACCATTCAATATCTTTACCGTGATATTCGTGGTCGTCGTGAAGATTTGAAGCCTTTGTTTATTATTGGAGGGGTTTATAATATTAAGAATCCTATTTTTGAAAATGCTGTAAATGTAAAAGATAATAAAGTTGATATTGAAGCATTGAAGAGTTTATTAGATGATAAAGAGATTGCAGATAATACTGAAGTAGGACTCATGGATGGAATCTTCAAGAATAGTAACAAGATTAAAGAGGACTTAAGTGCTGTTAGTGTCGCTAAATTTATGAATAAGCTTAAGAAGGAAGTTGCAAATTCTTATGGCGTTGAAAGCAATTAAATTAACTATCCATCAAGAAACAGCAAATTATCGAGTACCTAATAGTCATTTGTTTAGAGAAAGCTATCCACTTCCACCTTATTCTACTGTTATAGGGATGATTCATTATTTGTGTGATTTTAAGTCATATCATGAAATGAAGTTAAGTATTGGTGGAGATTATGCATCTACTGTTAATGACATGTATACTCGATATGAATTTAAAAATGGTTATAAGTTTGACTCTAAGCGTCATCAACTGAATGTTGAAGGTTTTGGTGTCAGCCGAGGGATTGGATATACACAACTGTTAGTTGATGTAAATTTAGTTATTCATATTGTTCCTGACAACCAAAATGAAGTTGATGAAATATATCAAGCGTTAAAGTATCCTAAAGAATATCCTAATCTTGGTCGTCGAGAAGATTTGGTAAATATTACAAGTATAAAAATAGTAGATTTAAAGAAAAAGCAATTAGATGAAGATTTTCAAGTGAAAAAGGCATATTACCTTAATTTTCGAAACGATGATGATACTAGCTTAATTAAGTTTAATGATGTTATTAAAAATGGACGTGGAACTTATTATGATATTAACAAGACTTATGAATTAACTCCATTAAAACGTAAGCAGTATTATCGCAAATGGAAAAAAGTTCATGTATTATACATTTCTGATTTTGAATTAGCAGAAGATAGTGAATTTCTTTTTGATGATGAAAGGGAGCCAGTCTTTTTAGCATGATGGAATTTTTAGCAAAATCAAATGGAGAAACTTTAATTGATCATACTAATAATTTGCTTAGTCAGTTAAAAATTTTGAAAAATACATATCCTGAGATTTTAACTAGGTCTGATTGGGAGTTATTACAGCTAGCCTGCGCATATCATGACTTAGGTAAAATTAATGATAAGTTCCAAGAAAAAATACGCAAAAACAAATGGCATATAGATGGTGAAATTCCTCATGGATTGCTTAGTATTACTTTGATTCCTAGAAAAGAGTTAGAAAAAAATTTTTCTGAAGAGCAAATTTGGGTTTTAATTAATTCAGTTGCAAGGCATCATAAGAGAGATTTTGAAAAAATAAATGCTTCTGATTATAAAGAAGAAGTAGATTCTTTAAAGCCTTTAGAAAAAGAGTTAGCCAAAAGAATTGATAAATTGAAAGCTCCATTAGAATTGCAAGATCCCAAAAAAGTTAGTCATAAGTATTTTAATTTTAAATCACAGCTATTACTTGAAAATGAGTTAAAAGAGTCTGATGAAGATGAATTAAAAATACGGCATAAGTTTGATGAGTATGTAAAAATTAAAGGTTTGCTTAATCGTTTAGATTATGCCGCTTCGGGACACTATAAAGTTGAGTCATCTCCAAGAGTAATATTATCTCAGAATATTTTACAACATTGGAGAAAATCCGAACCTCAGGCTAATTGGAATGAAATGCAGAAATGGACTTTCAAACATCAAAATAAAAGTATTATTGTTATTGGTCAAACAGGATTAGGTAAAACAGAAGCAGCTTTAAGATGGTTAGGAAATGAAAAATCATTTTTTGTGTTACCTTTGAAGAGTGCAATAAATGCTATTTATCATCGAATTAAAAATGTTGTCTTTAACAATGAATCATATAATTCACTTGGATTAATACATTCTGACATGATTTCTGAAGCTATTACTGAATTTGGTAATCAGAATAACTATAGTGACTTTCAAAAATATGTTGAAGAAGAAAAACAATGGTCAAAACAATTGTCTATTGCTACTCTAGATCAAGTTTTTTCTTTTGTTTATCATTATTCTAATTATGAACCTCAGATGGCAACTTTGGCTTATTCTAAGGTGGTAATTGATGAAATACAAATGTATTCTCCTACATTGTTAGCATATATTATATATGGTCTAAAAGAAATTCAAAGATATGGTGGAAAGTTTGAAATCATGACGGCAACTTTGGCCCCATTCATATTAGATTTGTTGAATATACATGGATTAAAATTTACAATGCCTGAAAAACCATTTTTAGATTCAAAAATTAACCATCGTCATAATGTAAAAACTATCCATGCTCAGTTAGAATCGAAAGATATTTTAGAAAAAGCTCAAGGAAAGAAAACATTAGTAGTTTGCAATACTGTTCAGAAGGCTAATAAGTTATATTTAGAACTAAAAGAAGTAGGTGTTGATGTTCACTTAATTCATAGTAGATTTATTAGAAAAGATCGCAGTATAAAAGAAAATGAAATTATTCATGCAGGCAAAACGACCAATCATAATTTTGAAGTTTGGATTGGCACTCAAGTTGTAGAAGCTTCTTTAGATATTGACTTTGATCTATTATTGACAGAATTGTCAGAACTAAATGGATTATTTCAGCGAATGGGACGTTGTTATCGTAAACGAAACTATAAAGGAGAAGATCCCAACGTTTATATTTTTGATGGTGGTAATAAGGCTACTTCAGGGATTAAGAGAGGACAGCATTCTATAGTTGATTGGACAATGTTCAGCATAAGTAAAAATGCAGTTAAAAATTTGAATGGTGTCTTAACAGAACAAGATAAGATTGATTTAATTAATACGAACTATACTAGTGAAAAAATTTCAGTAGTTGATGATAATTTTATTAGTAGAGTTGAAAATTCAATTAAATATTTACAAGATATTGAAGAAGCGGAACTTATAAAGAAAGATATAGTTTCTAGATTTAGAGGAATTAATAATGTTGATGTAATTCCTGAGCAAGTGTACTTAGATAATAAGGTTGAAATTACAGATAAGTTGATTCAACTTGATCGTAATAAACAAAAAATAAGAGTTTTATATAAGAACGAAAACAAAAATTCAAATGATATTACAAAGTTGAAAATAGAAAATTTAAAACTAAAAAATTATTTAAATTCTATGACTGTAAGTTTTCCTGTTTATCTACTTGATAAAAGTGACCTAGTTAAAAATGGAGATTTACAAGAGGTGGGATATATCATTCTATCTAAAGCTTTTAACTATAATTCAGAAACGGGGTTATCTTTGAATAAGTCAAAAGAGGAAGAAGATGATAATTTTATTTAAAGTCTGTCGATGTCCAATAAGTGAATTATACCTGTAGTTAGACAGATGTTATAGATGTTGCTATAAAAGGATTTGATGAAAAATTTGAAAATTATGGTGTATTTTTTAGTTAAATTAGACAGATAGACAGAAATAGGTCTATAATTATTGTGGCAGCAGGTAAAAATTAGCTTAGAGTTTTTATTTAACTTAAGAGAAATGTAAATTTTTTTATAAGCAGGATTGGTAATCTTGTGCTTTCTGGTTTTTATTTAACTTAAGAGAAATGTAAATTAATCTTAGTAACAGTACCAGATAAACCGGTAATGTTTTTATTTAACTTAAGAGAAATGTAAATTACCAGCGTCAGTAGCTTGACCTGATTCATCCATTAGTTTTTATTTAACTTAAGAGAAATGTAAATACTCAGCTCGTCGGTCGGTCGTCGGTCGTCGTCGCGTTTTTATTTAACTTAAGAGAAATGTAAATCGCAAAATCAAGTCATCTTTACCTTTACGCTGGACTGTTTTTATTTAACTTAAGAGAAATGTAAATCCGTTTACTAATAGGGGAGTAATAAATACAAGAAAAATTTTTATTTAACCTAAGGAAACTTCTATGTACAGTTATTCGTAATTTTCTTAATGTTGTGTAATAATTATATGGAAGCGCATTATAATGTGCTATAAAAAGAAGGCGAATACAAAAATGCGTGTTACTGGAAATATGGTAAATTACTATTTTGTTTGTAAAAGAAAGTTATGGCTCTTTACTCATCAAATTCAATTTGAAGAGACTAGTCAAAAAGTTCAACTTGGAAACATACTTGATAAAACAAGTTATGTAAATGAAGGGCTTCACCATGTTGCTATGGATAATCAAGTGAATATTGATTTAATTCAAAATTGGCAAACTGTTCATGAAGTTAAGAAAAGTAATGCAATTGAGCCAGCAGCTATTTGGCAATTAAAGTATTACATTTATTATTTACGTAAAAAAGGGATAAATATTTCAAAGGGGTTATTAGATTATCCTTTGCTTAAAAAGTGTGTGAAAGTTGATTATATGGATAATGATCAGAGACAAATGGAAAAATATATTGCAGATATAAAATATATTTGTGAACAAAAAAAGCCTGAAAAGCCCCATCTTATGCCAATATGTAAGTCATGTGCATTTTATGAATACTGTTTTTCTAAGTGAGTTCAATTATGGAAGATTATTATTTATTTTCAAGCGGAAAACTCGAAAGAAAAGATAATACTATCAGAATGATTAAAGATGATGGTAAATATAAAGATTTAAAAATAGAAGTTACAAGAGATATTTATATATTTGGTAAATTACAAGTGAATACAGATTGCTTGAATTATTTATCTCAAAATAAAATTCCGATTCACTTTTTCAACTATTATGGTTATTATACAGGTTCATTTTATCCTCGAGAACAGAATGTATCCGGTACCCTGTTAATTAGACAAGTGATGGCTTATGAAAATAGTACAAGACGATTATATTATGCTAAGAAGTTTGTACTGGGAGCTACACAAAATTTGCTTAGAAATTTAAAATATTATAATCGAAAGAAATTTGATTTAAAATCTTATATTAATGATATAGAAGAGTTGCAGAGAAGAATTAATAGCGTACAAAATATTAAAGAACTAATGGGATTAGAAGGTTTAATTCATAAGTCATATTATAGTGCCTGGAATACTATCTTCAATGGAAAGGCAGATTTTATTAAGCGTATTAGACGACCACCAGATAATATGGTAAACACATTGATTTCCTTTTTAAATACATTAATGTATACAACTTGTATATCGGAGATTTACGTTACGCAACTTAATCCAACAATTAGTTATCTTCATACCACTATGGAACGTCGATTTTCATTATGCTTAGATATATCAGAAATATTTAAGCCACTTATTGTAGACAGGTTGATTTTTTCTTTGATTAATAAAAAAATAATTACTGAAAAGGATTTTGAACAAAAATCTAATTACTGTTATTTAAAGACTAAAGGAAAGCAAAAGATTTTACGTGAATATGATAATTATTTAAAAAATAAAATACGTCATCGGACCTTACACCGAGAGATTTCATATCGCCATTTGATTAGATTAGAATGCTATAAAATAATTAAATCTTTAATTGAGGGTGAGGTCTATGAACCATTTAAAATTTGGTGGTAATTATGTATATAATATTAGTTTATGATATTTCATTGGAGGATAAACTGGGAGCTAAGGTATCTCGACATGTTTTTAAAATATGTAAAAAATATTTAAGTCATGTTCAGAAATCAGTTTTTGAAGGAGAATTAACAAAAGCACAGTTAGAAAAACTAAAGTCAGAACTTGATAACTGGCTTCGTAAGGATATTGATTCAGTTATTATTTTTAAGAATAATAATAAAAAATGGTTGAAAAAAGAATTTATGGGTACAGATTTGAGTGAATTAACCGATAACTTCTTTTAAACCAATATAAATAAAAGGAAGGTCACATAGGTCTTCCTTTTATTTATATGAATATGAGTGATATAACTTTTAGCAATATTTAGAGGTGAATCTTGCTAAAATAAATATGAATTAAATAAAAATATGGAATATGTATTAAGTTTAGACTTGATTTTTTATTCAGCCTTACGGGCTCAATGATTTAAAGAAATGATTTGCTTTATTTTTTACCTGAAATCCGTAAAGAATCCGTAAAACTTTCTAGTTTTGAAGCTAAATTATTTTTGGCATGTTTAGTAACATGAAGATAAATTTGCTCTGTAATTCTAGAACTTCCATGGCCAACACGTCTTTGGATAACATAAAGAGGAATGCCCATATCAGCTAATTTTGAAACATGAGTATGTCTAAAGATATGGGTTGTAAGTCTTTTGCGTATATGAGTTTCAGATTGAACCTTTTTTAAGTAAACATCTAGACTTGTTGTTTGCCAGACTCGATTATATCGGTTTTTAAAAATAAATTCATCAGCTTTTTTATTTTTACAATGTGCTTTTGCTAATTGTAAAGCTTCGTCTGATAGTAAAACTTCGCGATTTCCGGCAGCGGATTTTGCATTTTTACTTTTTATCCATTTCTTAAGGTTAGAGTCATAATAAAGAGTACCACAAACAGTAGCATACCAGTGACCATCAGCATCTTTAAAAATATTTTTCTTTTGTAGTGCTGCTACTTCTCCAAATCTCATACCAGTGAGATATATCCAAAGGACCACATCTTTTACGTCTTTTCGTTTATGTTTATCACAAAACTTTAATATTTTTTGAAATTCTGAATCTTCCAAATATTTGTTTTGAATTTCAGCATTTTTTTCTTGAGCTTCGTTTTTAAAGCTAATTTTTATGTTGTGAACCGTATTTTGGTTAATATAGCCATACTTAACTCCAAAGTTAAAACAGCTACTTAGAGCGTGAATACAAACTTTGGTAGCACCATTGGATAAGCCACGATTATAAAGCAATCCTTCAAAATACTTATTTAAAAATTGATTGGTTATATTTTTAACAATAATTCCTTTACCCCAATCTTTGTCTATTCTATTTAGGTTAGAGTAATAGAGTTTATAGGAAGTGGGAGACAATTGTTTTTTTGCAAGCTTAAGATATTTATTTTTAAGATCATGAAAAATGATATCGGTATTATTGTTTTGAACACCATCTAATTTTTTTCGAATCTTTTCGTCTAGAATTAATTGTGCTTCTTTTCGTGTTCTCCGTGTATCTTTAGCATACCTTACACTGACTTGTTGCCATTTACCGGTGAGAGGATTCTTCCAATTTTCACGAAAACTAACTTTGCCATTTTTGAGCTTTTGAGTCCACATAATAAAAACTCCTTTTAAAATATCAAAAATGTACAACAAAATTAACTGCTCTTTGATATAATAAAAGGGCAGAAAAAGTTGCTGACAATTTTTTCTGATTACGATTTAGTTCTGGTGTTCCCGCACCAGGTCATTGTCCCATGGTATTCCCGTACCGTGGGATTTTTTGTTATTGGTTATTTCCTAAAATAGTGTTTTTAATACTATTTGCAGAATTTGATATGTGCATAATTTGTTTTTCAAATTGATCATAAGAAACCGCAGACCAATTACCTTGGGTTAAACCCATTTGCTCCATCAAAATATTTTCTGCAGCATGGCGTTTTTTAGTTGGCATTGCTAAAACTTTATCAAATTTTTCAATATTTCCTACACTTGGATTTTTTAAAAAATTAATTTCTTCAGTTGAAAGTAATGGTGCTGACGGGGTAGTTGAAGTATTTTCTTCTGCTTCGACTTCTGTGTTTGGAAGTTCTTCAATGACCTTAGTTGTTGTAATTACTTTGGTCGTTGTGTGTTTACTTTTAAGGTTAGTAGTAAACCATGAATAGTCTTTTGAACTTCTCATTACGCAATATTTATTATTCTTGCCAACTTTCCATCCAACTTTGCTACCATTAGCTCGAATAAAAATAACTTTTCCTGGTTTTAAATAGCCAACTTTAGCTCCTTTTTTATTTTTGCTTAGTTTATAATAAGCAGTTTTTTTAGTTACTTTTACTTTGTAAAATTTGTTAGAGTAACGTTGCTTTTTGGTTTTAGCAGCTTGGACAACTTTAGTGTTTTCTGATGGCATGTTTGCCATGAAGTTAAAACTACTTACTAATGCAATTGAAGCCACAGTGCTTATAATTAATTTCTTGTTCATTGAATGAACCTCCAAAGTTTAATTTTCCAGCTTTTATTGTCTTCAGGATATTGGACAAGTTTCCGCTTATTAAGTGATATGCTATAATTAAAGCATCATCTAAGACAGCGGGTTTGGGTTTGACCCAAATCAATTGCTCTTGCGCTTTGCGTAAGGGCTTTTTATTTTGCCATTATTCTAGGATATCATCCGAATTGGTCTCTGAATTTCCTGGAAGAGATAAATTGAAGTATTCATCATCTAGTTCCATTTTTGTTAATAAGTATTCCTTATCCTCGGGATGAAACTGCAGATATTGCTTAACATAAACATTTAGTCCAATTTTCAATTCACTATAAGCAGTTTTATCTTGAAACAGATATAAAGAATTCGCCATCACACCTAATCTGCTTTTTCCTTTACCAGCTCTGTAGTCAGCGGGAGTAACATTAAGTAAATTATGTATTACTTGATTATATTCTAAGGCATGCCTTTCAGAAGTATTGCTAAATATTCTTCCACCATGAGCAGCAGTATTTCTATAATTTAAATACAGTGATAAAAGGGAAGATATTCCGTCTGAAAAGTTAGGTATTTCTTCAACTATTGGAATTTCCATTCCAGTTAATCTAGATATTACTTTTAGTTTTTGAGGATTTTTTAGTAATCTAAACCACCAAATTAGGTTTCCAAAATTCAATTTTTTAATGATTATCCAAGGAGGAATATTTTGATAATGTTCTCTATAATGTTTAAATGGTTCCGTATTTGAATGAGTAATTCCATTTAGTACATTTAAAAGAGTATCAATTGGATAAGCTTGTCTGTGCTCCGACCTCGAATATTGTCGCCGTCCAGTTCTGTATAAAGTACGTTTAAGGTATTCATCTTGTTTGTATGAGAAATCTTCAGAAATAGTATAAGCAATAGCTTGTCTTAAATTAGCTTCAAAGTTTTCTAATGCAGCCATAACTTGAGTTCTAATATTTCTATCCAAAGTAAACAGTGCAAAAACATGATCAAAAGTTGTTTCACTTTTAAATATTTCTTCATTATCTGAGGAAGAGTCTAAAAAGCAGTCTTTATAGCCATTGATTATCTCATAATAGCCATAGCTTAATAAGTTTCTACTTGCTTCTTGTTCATTAGGAATTAGTAAATTTCTACTTTTTAATAATGCTATTTGTTGATCTATTGTAAGAAATGGTTTATCGGGGGATGCCATGAATTCTCCTTTCAGTAACACAAAAAGGGCATGTCTACACATGCCCTTTTCGGTACGGTCGCATAGCAACCACTTAACTTGATTAATTAAAGTTTATCAAGTTAAGTAGCACGTGTCAACTAATTTATAATATTTAATAATTTTACTAGACAAATTAATTTAATTATGTTATTCGCGCGCACGCGCGCGTATTTATTATTTATTTATATTTCTATCTCTTCTAGATGGAATAGGTAGCTCACCCGTGAGCTTTAACTTTTTTAGGGTTCACTCATGAGCTCTAATTCTGTGGATAACCCTGTGTAAAATCATAGTTAGGGTTCATCCATGAGCTTTAAGCATTTTAGGGTTCATGGGTGAGCTTTAACTATCCAGGAATCTTTTGAATACCTTGAAAATAATATCAAGACTAACTTCTGTTCTGGATGAAGTACAACTTCTGCAATATTGAAGCAGCGCGTCGGTATCCCAACTTGAGTTATAAAGTCTAAAGTAGAGTTGAATTTCAAATTAATACTACGGCAATAATCATAAAGCAATTTAACGGCGTAGTAGTCGGCATCACTTTCTGTTATATATCCAGCTACCCCGTCAAAATAAACGTCATGTCCAACGATATGAGCTATCTCATGGGCTATTGAGAAGGGATGCTGACGCTTAGGGACTTCAGCAATATTTAGCATTACAATTCTGTCATCTACAAGAGAACAAGTTGTAACGTAAATTTGTTTAAGTACTGCAATATCATTATTACTAGCAAATCCATCAATAAATTTTTTAACTAATTCATTTGTACTAGTCATCTGAATTAGTATTTTTTTGTTTCTTTTCTTTTTTGTCTTGCATAAGAAAGTGAGCATAGCGCCTTATATTATCTGCTTCTTCACCTGTAATCTTATGTCCATCCAAAGCTAAAATAGGGCTGTTTAAGTCGGCAATAGAATCTTGATTAGAAGTATTGAACCCTAATATATTTTCTGATGTTGTATGTAGTGCTTTAGCAAAAAGATGAACTTTATTAATTGGAAATTCTCTAGTTTTATTGAAATATCTTGAAAGACTAGATTTAGCCATTCCAGTTTCCCTTGCAAGCTCATTTAATGATAAATCTTGTTGCTTTCGTAATTTATCAAGATAAGCAATGATCTCGTCGTTGTTCCTCATTTTTTCTCCTTATAAAGTAAATTTATAGTTATTATTATAACTCTATTGTTCCCAAATTGATATTTAAAGTGAAAAAAATATAATTTTTTGTTGACATGTGGGAACCAAGATGCTAATATTTAATTGTTCCCGAAAATGAACGGATTGAAGGGGTGTGATAGAATGCCAGAACTTAAATTAGATTTAAATAGATTAAAAGCAGAAAGAATTGCAAAAGGGATGGATCAACAGCAATTTGCTAATAAAATTGGTATGAGCAGAACAAGCTATTTAAAACGAGAAAAAGGCGTTGTTAACATATCAGTTACGGAATTAGCAAGAATGCTTAAAGTGTTAGGATATGGTAAAGATAAAGTTTCATTATTTTTTACCCAAAATGTTCCCAAAAACGAACAAGATTAACAAGGGCACTTTTAAGTGACCTTGTTATAAAGGTGAATGTAGTAGTCAGATAAACTTAATACAATTTTTTATTGAGAATAACTTATAAGTTCTCTCAATAAACAAAAAACATATCAGGGACTTGGAAGCCTTAAAGTTTCTAAGTGAAATTAAGTAACTGTTTAAATTATAAAAACTCCAAAGTGTTCAAGATTTGTCATTTACAAATTAAATCCTTAAAAAGGTTTAAAAAATTCAGAATCAATTGTCCGCAGAACTTAAAAAGACTTGGAAGCTTTAGGGTTTCCAAGTCCCTGATATAAAGATTATGAAAGGAGTAAGTGATGTATAGAGTAATTTTTGATGAAGAAGAAAATAAATATCAGCTTAATAAATTAATTGATGAAGATACTGATATTAAAGAGATGGTTACTGAAATTAAAAAACTTGCTATTAATAACTCCATGTCTTATTTAAAAGCAAAAAAAGCACTCGATTATGCAAATCAAGTGCTTTTGAAGAAAACAATGGATACAACATATTAAAAGTCATCTTATAAAAATTCATCCCATTGTTTTTTTCCATCTGCTAATTCAGCTTTATATTCTTCATATTGTTGTTGAGTAGCACCAACAACATAAGCTGTTTCATAATCTGCTTGGTCATCAGTGTTGTTAAGAGTTCCAACACATTTTGGACCGACAGAAAGTAATATCCAGCCTTTTTGAAGATATTCATTAGCAAGTTCATTAGAGTTTGTACCAGCAAATTCTAATGTAAATACAATTTTGCTCATATTATTCACCTCCAAATTGTGAGATGTTTTTGATTATATCACGCTTAGAAAGGCACAACAAATGCAAAAGATGTTTAATTGGAAGTCCATTCAGGTTGAATTGGATAAGCGAAAATGGTCATTAAAAAAGTTGGCTACTGAAGCAAATGTTTCAATGTCAACTTTGGAAAATTATAAATATGCAGGTGCAAGACCTTACTTTGATACGATTTGCAAAATTGCTGACGCATTGGGTGTTAGCTTAGATGATTTGAGAATAAAAAACAAGGCAACTAAAAAGTTGCCTTGAAATTGAAAAGTATTACCGATTTGGTCCGCTTGAGTTGCAACATTAAATGCTGAATTTGCGGAGTTGAGCTTCTTGGCCATTTCGTTAAATTGTGCCATAGCGTTACCAACTCCTTCTACATTAACTGATTTGTTTAACTTGTCAATTGTACCAGTAATCTTAAGTGGTGAAGTTACTGAAGCACCAATATTGTATGAGTTAGTATCAATCTTAGCTGCAGGGTCAAGTTTCAATTTTGTTATCGTTAAAGTTTTTTATCTTTAACTTCTACTAGTTTCCTAGTAGTTCAGCATATCTTTTCAACTCAGTGAGTTGCCGAGCGCTCGTGGGATGTGTGAGATCCTATGCGTTGCACCTTCAATTAAGCTTGGCTCAGGGTTGCCATATTACTACTGTAACTTAGGTTTTCCTTGAATTCACTCGGTGACAGTCAGTACATCACTGTACTGATGGGCAATACTTTTAAAGTATACCACATTTTGTATGAAATATCATGAATTGGAGTGAAACACATGTTTTCATGGGAAAAAGTTCAAAAAATTTTAGATAGTAAAAGTTGGTCGTTACATCATTTTTCTATAATTGCAGATGTTCCAGATGCGACTTTAAGAATGTATAAATTTAAAGAAACTATCCCAAGCTACAGTAATGCTTGCAAGATTGCTGACGCATTGGGTGTTAGCTTAGATGATTTGAGAGGTGATAAAAATGGAAGAATTAATAAACATTAAAGTACAAAATGACCAGCAATTGGTTTCAGCAAGGGAACTTCATAAGGGACTGGGCTTAAAGAAAAAATTTTCAGATTGGGTTGGACAAAACTTCAAAGAATTTGTAGAAAATCAAGATTTTACTAGTGTACCTAAAGGTACGGTTGTTCAAATTGGAAATGGTGCACATAGATATTACGATGACTACTACCTAACCTTAGACATGGCAAAACAACTCTGCTTAATGAGTCGAACCAAAAAGGGTAAAGAATATCGTAAATACCTAATTGAAGTAGAAAAGAAATGGAACAGCCCAGTTGAAATAATCAAGCGTGGTTATTCACTTCTACTTGAGCAGAATCAGCAACTTAAGATTGAGAATAAGAACTTAAACACTCAGCTTGATGAAGCAAATAAGCGAGCGACTTATCTAGATATTATCTTGAATACCAAAGATGCAATTGCAGTTACTCAGATTGCTGCAGACTACGGTTATAGTGCAGTAAGCTTTAACAAATTATTGCAAGAAATAGGTATTCAGCATCGTGTTCATGGTCAATGGATCTTATATAAGGTTTATATGAGTGATGGCTATACTACACCGATTACTCATACTTATTTTGATAATCATGGCGAAATGCATAGTCGTGTGGCAACCTATTGGACACAAAAAGGGCGCAAGTTAATCTACGATGTTCTGAAAGAACATAAAGGTATCTTGCCGCTGATCGAGCGCGAAGACGTTCAATAATTAAAAGAATCATGTTGGGGACCTGAAAGCCTTAAAGCTTCTGGTCGAATTATCTGACAAGCACAAAAATTCGTAACACATTAGAAAATCTTCTTACGTTCGGTTAAAATATCAGAATTTCTAGCCTCATAACAAAAAAAGACTTGGAAGTTTTAAGGTTTCCAAGTCCCTAACATGAAAGAAATTATTTTTGTCTATGCTCTAGTGCTGCTATGAAATTATTTTGTTTAAGTTGCTTAACGTTCTTGAAAGTTTTAGTAATAGTTCTTCTATTCATCTTAAGAGTAAGAGTAGTTTCAGGTAATTCCATATCATCCTCACTTAAGTTAGGAAATGCAATTATAAATGTTTTAGCATTTCTTGCAGGGATATTTAAAGGGATGCAATCCGAATATGAAATTTTATCCTCATTCATATTAGAAGTTAATCTTACTGGATAGTATGAAGATTTGCTATCGGAGTATACAGTGCGAAGTCGTAAATCAGTAATGTTTGCTGCTCTTGATGACATGTTAGTAATCATTAAGCAAACGTTATATTGCGACTTTTCACCAAAATTAACTGTATAGATCCATTGAATTTGGACTTTTGGTCTTATTAACCATTCATAGAACGAAAAGAAGAATGAAGCAGCAGACACTAGAAATGATAGTAATGCGATTATTACGGAAGGAGTCATAATTCACCTCATGGATTTTATTGATGTTATGCGAGTAGTTACAGCAGTAATAGCTGTTGTTCTCGCTATTGCAAGTATTATTTTAGCAGTAATGGGTTATTAATAGAAGGAGCTTATATGTCATTAGAAACAGATTCCATCTTCAAAGATGAAAATGGCAATATCATTAAGCTTGATAAAACTATTTTTGATGAAAAGTTAAAAGGTCGGCGCATTGTCGTTGAAGAGCATTGGTTTCCACCTAAAAGGGATGACTTAGGTCTAAAAGGGACGCATTGGTTTTGCGGATATGTTGAAGTAAAGCCTACTGATAAAGCTTATAAGTTTGCTAAGAATCTTGAAGACTATTATTCACTAGTAAATATGATATTTCCTAGTGCAATTGGTGAAATAGATTTTGCAGATTCTTTAGACTGGCTTGGGGATGATGAAACATTATTTGTGGGTTTTTCTACCTTACATCCCTTCTGTAATTTAACTAAAAACGAAGTAATTAATGCTACTAAGCTGATGGTTATTAGCTTAATGCAATATGAAAGAAGTGAGAATGATGCTAAATGATTGGCGAACTGCTAAAGAAATTCAAAAAGACTATAGCATTCAGCCAAAAACTTTTGCAAAATGGCGTGCTGAATGTGAGGCATCCCCTTACAAAGATGCAATCATTCGTGTATCTGAAAGAGTAACTTACGTTGTTGAACCTAAATGGCAACAATTTTTGAAATATAAAGCTCAAGAACATAAACAAAAAACACTAGATCCTCATTTGAGGGCGCTCTAGTGTTGAAAAAAGTATTACGGAGGAAAAGAAAATGACAAGACCAAAAAATGTTCAATTTAACCGTCCACCAAAAGAAACAATTGAAACTAAAGGAAAAGATTGGTTTGGATTACCTGAACTAATTGTATGTGTAGGCGTAAGTGCTTTGGTATTTATGCTTTTCAGCTACATGTTCATTGATTTCCTAATTAAAATTGCATAAGGAGAAGTAAATGCTACAAACAGAAGCACAGATTAAGCTATGGCTTAATAGCAATTCCTTGTTCGACCGTAATAACAAGATTTTTCCAAAAGAAAGTCTGCTAGACAAAATAAAAAAGAGCAAGATTCAATCATTAGAAGAATCAAGCTCTTTAGAATGTTTACACTAGAACAAGTATATCACATAAAGAAGAGAAATGTTAATTAAAGAGAAAAATATAAGGGTGACATCACATGGACCTTAATCGCTATAACAACAATATGCTGAGAATCTTAGTGCACGAAAAAAATGAAAAAGAACAATTAACAAGCCAAGAAATCCAATTTCTCGATGCTTTAGCTAAAGCTGCTGATATGTGGCACTGGCCAGAAGAGTTTACACCACGCAATCAGCTGCTGCTGAATCTCACTGCTTGGGGTTCAGAATCCAAAATCAAGCGAGTTCGTGCATCCCTTGTTAAGAAAGGCTTTATCTATTTTACTGCAAGAAAGCGTAAAGCTGGCATTTACAAATTTACTGAAAAAATCACTGGTAAAAATGTCAAAACAGTAAAAGATAAAAAGAAAGATACTCAGATGAGTTATAGCAGTAGTGATGATTCCAATATCATTCAGATAGTTAATCAAGAAATGGATGAAGCTGTTAATGATGTTCAGTTCGGGAAAGCTGAACAACACGAAGTAGCAGCTACTCCAAGTAAGCAAACAGTTGACCCACAAGAGCAAGACAAAGCAGACCATCGCGAATGGTGGCCAAGTTTTGCAGCGCCAATTATGCCAGCATTAGAAGTGGCAGATAAAACACAACTAGATCGTATTCAAAGTTATTATCAGCAATTGAATTATAAACACGTGAGGGATTTCATCAACAGATTTTGGGAAGTTGATTGGTCCTCTAAGAGGTCACCAGTTGCTTATGTGATTGCTGCACTAATGAATGAAGTGGAAGCTCAAGAAGTAGACTTATCGCTACAAAGAAAAGAATGGAGAAAAATAATGAAAATTGAAGATGATAAATTTCATGACTTAATTGTTGATGATATAGCTGCATGTTTTTGTTTAGCGGTTAGTTCGATTCCAGGAATGAATAAGGGGCAACAAGATACGATAATTTCAGCATTATTTGGAAAGCTTGCTGAAGATTTAGGCATAGATCCAAATAATGTTTATGAAAGAGTTATCGAAAAATATGGTATTGAGGAGAATGATTAATGAGTACAAGATGGCACTTTAATAGTCACAAAACTAACAATGCATCCCATTTCAGCAATTATAAGAAGCTGGATACTAATCCAGATCACTATAAGAGTTTGGATAAGCAAGCATACAAGCTTAAGCCGGAGAAAAATCAGGATGATTATGTTGAAGGAACACAATTCAAAATGATTGATGGTTCTGTGTTTAGAACTAAAGATTATACAGTCAATGATGTTTATTCAGCATTACATGAATCTGGTGAGCGCTGGTTGGAATTAACAGGTGGCGGAGAAATAAATTTAGGGTATGTCACTTATTACAAGCCTTTTAGATTTTATAAAAATGGAGGTGCAGTTTATGAGAATCGCTAAAAAAGTTGACTTTGACTTAGACACCATTGATGGTGAAAAGCTGTTAAAGTCTTTGAATTGGGTGAAAGTTGCTGAACTTAAAAAGATTTTTCGTTCAACAATTCTTGAAGAGAACGGTTGGTATGAAAATGATTATGTTACGGCCGTTCAGAATGCAGAAGGCACTTTTACTACTTTACAGCTGAAATATGAGGGAATTTTTGGTAAGCAATCATATTCGGCAATAAAAAAATCAAATTTTGCTGTTAGATATTTGGGCAATCGCAGATGGGATGTGAAAGTTATAAGTCAGGAGGAAGATAAAAAGGATGACTAGTATTTTTGAAACACTTGAAGCACTTCAAGTGTTAGATTCTGATGCAAAAGTTGATATAGTTTGTGAACGTGATGAAAGTTATTTAGTTTCAAAGCAATTAGGACTAAAAACTTATAAAAGATTTTTTTATGCACCAAAAGCTAATTTTAGAATTAAAAATTGTTCTGCTTTCGAAGGTGTTGGTATTCTAGTGGACTTAAATACTAAATTAGGGCAAAAAATTCATAATAAAATGCAAAAGCATAAGGAATTACATTGTTTTAGATTTGAGTGCACACCAATGGAACTAAAGAAACTCATATTGGCCGCTAGAACTAGGAGGAAATATAAATGTTAGCAATTGGTAATAATGAAACAGTAACAGATGGCAAACGCTTAGGGATAATGACAATGGCTGGCTTAGTTGAACGAAATGTTTCAGAGCCAGAAAAATCATATTTAACTGAACTAGCAATGCACAAAGTTAGTCCTGAAATGTTTGATATTTTGAAAAGGATGTAAATAATGGCTAAGAAAAAGATTATATGGCACGCAAATATTAAAAGTTTTAATAGTGCCAGTAAAAATCAATTGAAGTTAACTTTAGAAGGAAAGGCTAAGGATTTTGATTATAACTTGCTTGACAAGATTCGTGATATTGCAAGTTGTACTGTGATTCTTTACAGTGATCAAGAAGAGTTGAATTTGGACGACAAGACTGCAGAAGGTCAAACAGAATTGTTTGATGAAAATAAGAAAGGTAAGAAAAATAATGAATAAAACTATTAAAGTGGTTTCTCATGACAAAAATGGCAGCCCTGTTTTTGCTGATTCTATTGTTAAATCTTCTGCAGTCAATGAATACTTCATCCCTACAAAGGAAAATGATGTTTATGGTGATTGGTTTATGGGTGACTTTTACCCTCTAGAAGGAAAATTAATAGAAGTTGTTAAAGATCACGCAACTATGAGCGACTTAAAAGAAATGATGCGTAATTCTACTGATAATACTGCAATTTTCAATGTAAAAGGAGACTTTAATGGCGCCAAGTGATATTATTTTTGGATTTATTTGCTTGTTGTTTTTTGTAATTCTAGCATGTTTAGCATTAATTGCTAGTCTTGCTGATAGAGTTAAGCATCTGGAGCAAATGAATCATAAAATTTCTTATAAACTTAATTCTGTGAGTCGTCAGCAAGAAACCTCAATTGATTTAATCGAAAAAATTAAGGAAGGGATGCATGAAAAAGGCAGTGACATTCAAGAAAAATTTAGATTTCACGATGCAATTCTTGCTGATTTACTAAAAAAAGATATTAAAAAAACAGAGGAGTAAAACTAATGATCAAATTGATTCCAGGAAAGAAATACATCCCTAAAGACTTATTTGAAAGATATAGTAAAGAAGACCTAGAAAAAGTAGGTCTTACTTTATGGAAAGATGGCAGAGCTGTTGCAATTAACACCGATCAAGAAGATTTTAAGATATTGTCACCAATCAATCATCCGTTAGTTTTTCAAAATCCTAATTGGTATATTCCTAACTATAATCTAGAAAATTAGGTGATTCTATGAGTAAGTATGATGAAGCTTTAGTACTTATAATCAAAATAGAACAAAAGTATGGTTCAATTGGGAATTGTCCTGAAACTGACACAGATTTGCAAAAAGTTAGATTTCTTCTTGGAGAAGATGGAAATCATAGTAAATCAAAAAAGCTTAACTTTGATGAACGGCAAAGAATTATTTCTTACATCGCTGATGGCTATCCTCCAAGTAGAATAGCTAAATTTGTAAAATGCTCTGATGTAGTCGTTAAAACTGTAGCAAATGAAGAAGGAGTATTTTTTAAGCCTACTTTCAATTACAAAATTGAACAGAAAGGAAAACCCAGTTATTATTTTGGAAGAATTAAGGATCTAACACCTATTTTTAGTGAAACTAAAACATCCGCAAAGTTTAGCACTGTTTCTTCTGCAAAAATCTATTTGCACAGATTAGGATGGAAATTAACAAGAGGAAAAAGATATTGGAAGAATATTGCTGATGGTGATTACTATAAAACTAGCCAGCATAAGCATTTTTATCAAAAACAAGGTGAAGATAGCTTTAAGTTTGAGTAATTGGTGAGATTGCTCTAATGCTGTCATAATAGAAGAGTCTGGATTTTGTTAATAGTGAGGGATGCAAAGTGAGACCAAAAATAATTGATAAAACTATGACAGCATTTAATGCGAGAATATTTCTTGATGCTGAACTGCCGATGTATATAAGCATGGCTGATAAAGACTTAACTTCTTTATCTAGTCCTCAGCTATCGAGTGAAGGTGGACATCAAAACGGAGTTAATCATCAAGAAAATAAACTAGATGATTATTGGGCGGCTAATGCGGTAGTTGAAGCAGTACATGCTGCAGCTCATAGAATTACTAAGCAAAATGATGAGCAAGATATATTTATCAAATATTATTTTGATAAGTGGCGAGATATTGAGATAGCTAGATACTATAATGTATCTACTGCTACTATTACTAGACGTAAAACAGATGCACTAGTTGACTTTGCAATAAGGTTAAATCATCAAAAGAATAATAGTAAACATAATTGCGATTGGCTCGACTCTTTGGTTGAGTATCAATCGTAATTATTTTTGCTCTTGACTGATTAATTGATGATTGAATTGTGATTAATTATTGATTGAATGTTGATTAACTGATGAGGGAGCTATCAGTGTATTATGTTATTGTGGATTTGATGAATGAGAGATCAAGTTCATGCTGATGGTTAATACCAATGGTACTAAAACCTAGTTTTTTTCTTTATGTGATATAGGTGATAAGCAATAGTATTTCACTATTACTTATCATTAATGAGAGCTTAGTGTAACAGGTAACACATCAAACATTGCGATAATGCTGGTTCAAGTCCAGCAGTTCTCTTAGCCTACTTAGTAGGCACGTTATCTTATAAGGATTATAGATAATAAAATACTTGTTTAACTTATGGAGCAGCGTGTGATGTCGCTGCTTTTTTACTATCAAAAAGGAATGCACTTTGATATGCATCCCTTATGAGTAAAATTATTTAAATGTTTATTGTAGATTTAGCTTTTCTTTCAATGCATCTGTAAGAGTTGCTGAAAAGTTAATATTAGCTTCTTTTGCTAATGTATTTACAAAAGCAGGTATAGTTAAAGTCTTTTTAACAAATTTATTTTGTTCCTTTTCTCGTTCAAGTTTTAAGTCAACTTGTACAGGAACTAAAAAGTCTGGTGCTACAATATTAAACTTATCTGGGTTATCGGTGGGTTCAGGAACTTCTTCATCAAAGTCTTCTTGAGTTAATAGATAACCAGTTAAAGAATCGTGTGCACTTTGCAATGCTTCTTCAAGGGTATCACCGTATGTTGCAGCATTGGGTTCCAAGTCGGGGAAAGAAACTTCATATTGATTGTTTTTATTCTTATGAAATTTTGCAAAATAAAGTACCATAGGTTAGCCTCCAAAATCATTTATAAAGTGATAGTCATTAATTCAAAGTACTAAAACAAACGGGTTATTTCCAACCCGCTTGCTTATAAATACTATTAAGAGTTCCTTTAGGAATATCTTTTCTCGGATGAGTAACTGTTACAATTCCTTTCTTGGTGGGATGCTTAAACTGATAGTGGTCACCAGTTACACGGGCAACGAACCAACCTTCATGTTTAAGTCTCTTAATAATAACTCTTGAATCCATTGGCTATCCTTTCTAGCAACACGTATTATAATACGCCTTACATATATTATAATAACACGTGCTTAAACACGTGTCAATGAATAAAAAGAAAAAATAATAAATTTATTTTTGTTTGAATAACTATTAGTTGGAGGGATGTACGATGCCCAGAATTAGACAATGCCGTTATCATGATTGCAAAAAGCCTGCTTATGTCCCAAAGCATTACTGCAGTGTTCATACAAAATATGAAGTTGAATATGAAAAGAAGCGTCAGCAAGTCTTTAATAAAAAGAATCCAAAGAAGACAAAATATTATAATCAAGTCATCCGCAAGCGCAATCCAATTAAAACTGAGCAAAATCGTTTTTATCACACTAAAGAATGGCGTACTATGCGTGAAGTAATCCTTAAACGTGACTACTACTTATGTCAGTATTGTAAGGCTATGGGACTACAGAATGAAGGCAATGTGGTTGATCATATTTTGCCAGTTGAAAAGTTTCCAGAGCATATGAGGGATGGTAAAAACTTAGTGACTTGTTGTAGAGATTGTCACTATTGGAAAACTCGCTGGGAAGAGCAATACTATGGAACAGGTTTGCACCATGAAGCTACAGATAATCCGGCTCTAAGCGATATAAAATTAATTGCTAAGCTTACGGCAAACCTAAAAAAGCAAACTCGTGAGAACGCAAATAAAAGCGGTGAGAAGAATTTTATTTTTTAAAGTTAAATTTATGCGCAATTGATGTTAAAAAAGCCCCCGCCCTATGTTTTCGCTGGCAGGGAGCCCACCAGTTGGCATCATCTTGTGTGAAAGACATATTTCTGAACTTTTTTGATAGGGGGGGTAAAAGTTGATAAAAGTTGATTTATCAACGCCGAAAGTACCTACTCAAGCTCCGAAATGGCTTGGAACTTACGGCAAATATTTGTATCCAAAGCTAGCAAATTATCTCAATAAAAACTCTAAAATTTTGCGTGCAGATGAGTATTTAGTTCAGCAGTACTGTTCAACTTATGACATCTACCGAATTGCTTACGATGACCTTCAAGAAAATGGTATTCAGCAAAAAATCTTTAAAACTACAATTTCTCCTGTTGATGGGACAATTGTATCTAAAGATTTTGCTGGTTATCGTAAGAACCCGGCTTATCAAATGATGTCTGATTCACTATCAAAGATGAATGCTATTGGTCGTGAGTTAGGATTAAGTCCAAAAGCACGGTCTGAGATGATGTCTTACAAGTCGCCTGATGAAGAAAAGAAGGGAACTTCTTTGAAAGAAGCAATGAAGAAGTTTATGGGAGAATAAAATGCTACATTTTTTAGGAAGCTTACTTTTTGTTTTACTTTATTTAATCTCAATTGCTAATTATAGGTATGGCTTGAATGGCTATAAATCATTGAGTAGAATCAGCTCTTTCTTTGCAGGTGTGGTAAATAGAACCATTAATATTGGCATAATTTATTTAGCTTTTAAGTTGTTTTATCAATAATGTTTCAGCAGATTTTGGCAATAGTTTTGCTACTTTTAGTATTAGAACTGATTATGAAGGGTGGGCAATAATGAAGATTGACTTAACACAGACTCATGATGTTGATGGAGCGTATAAGGACACAGATTTTAGTGAAATCAGAAAAAAGTATACTGATGATGGAACTGAATATTGTTTTCAAGTTTTAGATAAAAAAATTATGGCAGGTTACATGATGAAACTTGCTTGTTTTCGTCATTTACGTGATTTACAACGTCAGGGGGATGCAGATTTTCCTTATTGCTATGACTTAAAAGAAGTTAGAGGTACTTTTAAGTTTGCTGCAATAGTTCCAGACGTTGATTTACATAAGCCATTGCCGCTCATGCTTTGGCAAAAATTTACTTTAGCTATGATTAATGGTTGGAAAGATTTAAAAGGTGAACGTAGATTTACTGATAATCACATATCAGTAGGACGTGGCCAAGGAAAAACACAGATTGCGGGTATTCAAATGTGCAAGGCAGTTCTACTTGATACGCTTTCTTATACAAATAAAGACTTCTTGATTACTGCTAATACCAGTGACCAATCAACTAAGCTTTTTGGTTATGTTAAGAAGATGATGGAAGCAGTAATTAAAATTGAACCTTTTAAGACTTTGGCCAAAGAAACAGGTTTGGACTTACAAGCTAATCAAGTTATTGAAAAAGTTACCAACAATAAAATTTGGAAAATTTCTTATGAAGCTGATAAGTATGATTCAACTCACAACGTTTTAGCAATTTATGATGAAACTGGAGCACTTGATACTTATGATAGAATGTCTGATATTACTGATGGACAAGGGCAAGTAGTTCCATATCATCAATTTATTAAAATTTCTTCAGCATATCCAGATCCAACTAGTCCTTTTCATCAAGAACAAATTACAATGCAAAGAATCATGGAACAAGATTATAGCCGTGAAGGAGATAATTCTTTATGTTTAGTTTGGGCACAAGATAGTTTGGACGAAACTTACAAGCCTGAAACTTGGGGAAAATCTAATCCTTTAATTGGATTATCAGAAGAAGAGCAAGAACGTAGAACTGATAATTTGATTAAGCAGCGTGATCAAGCGTTACTGAATAATACACTTCATAAATTTCAAAATAAGAATTTAAATTTGTGGCTTAAGCAATCAACTGCAAGTTACTTAAACTTAAAAGATGTTGAAGATGCAGTTGACCCGGATTTCAATATTGATGGCAGAGAATGCTACTTAGGTTTTGACTATTCAATGTTTAGTGATAACACTGCAGTTGGTTTTGTTTTCCCCTATAGGGATGCTGATAGTGGTGCCCCACGTTGGCATATTAGACAGCACAGCTTTATTCCATGGCAACAAGCTGGTTCAATTGAAGCTAAAGAAAACCAGGATGGTCTACCTTATCGTGAGCTTGAAAAGAAAGGATATTGCACAATTACGGCACATCCTCAAGGTATTATTAATCCTGAGCAGGTTTATAAATGGATTTTAGATTATGTTCAAAAACATAATTTGAAAGTAATATTCTTTGGCTATGACCGTTTTGGTTCTTATCAAGTGAAAAATATTACTGAAAGTCTAAACACTAACACGAATTGGCTTATTCAAGATGTAGCACAAAAGACAAGCGAGCTTGGTAATCCTACTAAGTTTATGCAAGAAGCATTTACTACTGGTAAAATCACACGTCAAGATGATTTAGTGATGGAAAAAGCTCTGCTTAATGCAGTTATCAAAGAAGATAAAATTGGGATTCAGGTTGATAAAAATAAAGCTACTCTAAAAATTGATGTAGTTGATGCTTTAATTGATGCTTTTTATCGGGGAATGGATCACTTTGAAGAATATGGTTTGATTAATGATAAATCTACGGAAGTTGAGCGTATGACACAGCAACAAGTGCTAGATTGGTTTAATAATCCTGATTCAGGACTTTTAGGAGGTGATAGTGATGATGATTCAATTTTTTAAACAAATATGGCATTTTCTAGATGTGATTTTTTACTTTTTAGGGATGCTATTTGTGGTTATTGGATTATTTAACTGGAATTTTATTGCAGGTTTTATTGGATTAGGAATTTCATTTATTATATCGGCATTACTTATTGAGCTTATCCCGCAGGGTAAGGGAGGTGAATAATAATGCCGATTTTTAATTTAAGTTCCTCTAAGCAAGGAATAGGGTTAAGTGATGATGAAACTATCATTAATTTTTTGAATTCTGATAGCAAAGAATATGTTTCAGCAAGTGAAGCACTTAAAAATTCTGATATTTTTTCTTTAATTGCTCAGCTATCTGGAGATTTAGCACTTGTTAGCTATAAAGCAAGTAGAAGTCGTTTGCAGTCACTGATTGATGATCCTTCAACAACTAGTAACGGCTTTTCTTTTTGGCAAGCTATGTTTGCTCAATTGCTACTAGATGGGAATGCATATGCTTATCGCTGGCGAAACATTAACGGAGTTGATTTACGCTGGGAGTATTTAAGACCATCTCAAGTTGAAGCTCAGCTTTTAAATGATGGGTCTGGGTTAGTTTATAATTTAAACTTTGATGAACCTGATATTCCTTATAAACAAGGTGTTTCTCAAGCAGACATGATTCACTTGCGATTAATGTCTAAAAATGGTGGAATGACTGGTGTTTCACCACTCGAAGCTTTAACTAGTGAACTAAATATTAAGCAATCAAGTAATAAATTGACTTTAAATGCTTTAAATAAGTCAGTTGAAGCACCTGGAATTCTGTCGATTACAGGGGGTGGTTTGCTTGATTGGAAGAAAAAGTCAGCTAGATCACGTCAATTTATGAAGCAAGTTAGTAATTCTAGAGGTGGTCCGGTTGTTCTTGATGACCTTGAAACTTATCAGCCCCTTGAAGTTAAAGGTGATGTTGCTAAATTGTTGTCACAAGCTGATTGGACAGGTAAACAAATTGCTAAAGTTTATGGGATACCTGATAGTTATTTAAATGGTCAAGGTGATCAACAATCAAACGTGACTCAAATTAGTGGTCAATATGCTAAAGCATTGCATAGATATGTAAAACCAATTGTTAGTGAATTGAATTCTAAGCTTAACTGCAGTGTGACTTATGATATGCGCTCAGTTGTTGATGCAATGGGTGATGAATATGCTACTGCAGTTAATAATTTAACTAGTTCAGGGGTTCTGGCTAAAAATCAAGCAAGATATGTTCTACAACGAATGGACTTCTTACCAGATGATTTACCTGATCCTGAAATCAGTTCACCAATAATTCCAATGGAAGGAGGTGAAGAGAATGGTAACAATTCCAATTAAAGGGGAAATTATTCCAACTGACTATCAAGACGTTTATGATTTTTTTGGTTATGAGGGGTGTTCTCCAAAATCCGTCAATGATGCACTAGCAGAAGCTGGTGGACAAGATGTGACTTTAGAAATAAACTCACCTGGAGGGTATGTTGATTCGGGTAGTGAAATTTACACAGCTTTAAAAAATTATTCTGGAAAAATCACAGCAAATATTGTTGGTCAAGCTTGTTCAAGTGCAAGTTGGATTGCACTAGCTGCAGATCATGTAGCAATATCACCAGCTGCACAAATGATGATTCATAGAGCTTCAACAGCTTCTGCAGGTAACTCTGACGATATGGCTAGTGCATTGCATAGCTTAGATTCAATGGATTCAGCATTTGTTGATTTATATGCTAAAAAGACAGGTAAGTCTGCACAAGAAATTTATCAAATGATGTGTAAGACTACTTGGATGAATGCAAAAGAAGCAGTTGAAAATGGCTTTGCTGATGAAATCATGTTTGAAAATGAACTGGCAATGACAAATGCCGATGGTTCTTTATCAATCAGTCCAAGCATGATTAATAAAGTTAAAAATCTGATTGCTAAGAGCAAAATGTCCGGTGATGACAATAAACCCACACAAAACAAAAAAGATAATAGTAAAGAGGGGCAAGATAAAAATAACTTGTCTCTTTTGTTATGGAATTAAGGAGGAACTATGGATCCTAATCAATTACATGATGAATGGATTGAAGCAGGTAGCAAAGTCCAAGATCTTTTAGAAAAAAAGATTGCTTTAAATGAAAAGTATAAGGCTGACCCTGATTCAGTTTCATTAGATGAAATTAAAAATATTGCGGAATCATATAAGAAGGCAGTAGCGGCTCGTGATTTAGCAAAACAAAATTATGAAGATGCTCGAGAAGCATTGAATGCTGCAGAGAATGCTAAACCTCAACCGGTTGGACAATCACCAAAAGATAATGCTGATAAGCTTGCTAATTCTTTTAAGGATATGTTGCGTAATCCAGCTAAGTACATGGAAAATATGGCTACATCATCCCGTGACGATAATACTAAAGCAGGTTTAACTATTCCTGATGATCAACAAACTCAAATCAATACTTTAATGCGTCAATATGATGATTTGCGTGATTTAGTAACTGTTGAAAATGTTGGCACTGACCGCGGTACTCGTAATATTGAAAAATTTTCAGATATTAAGCCAATGGATCAATTGGATGATATTAAAGATGATTCTACTCAGAGTGCTACTTATGATTGGCAAGACCAAGAAATTAAGACGGGTGACAATCCAACAGTAAGTCAAATTAGTTATCAAATTCATGATTATGGTGATATTTTCTATGCACCTAACGACTTGATTAATGATTCAACTGCTAACATCAATGCTTGGCTAAATACTCATATTGCACGCAAGAACGTAGTTACTTATAACAATAAAATTGTTAATTTACTTCCAAATTCTCAAAAGAAGGCAACTATTACTAAGCTTGATGACATTATTGATGCTATGGGTCAATTGAATATGGCTCTTTGGGGCGGAGCAACCTTACTTACAAATAAGTCAGGTTTCTTGACTTTGGCAAAAGTTCGAATGTCAGATGGTTCACGTGCAATGACGGTTGATCCACGTACTAATCAAACACAATTTAATATGGATGGTATGCAATACTTCAATGTTAGAGTTGTTGAAGATATGTGGCTTCCTGATAATCAAACATCAGCCGGTAAGTATCAAAGTCATCCATTTTACTTTGGTAACTTCAAGGAATTTATTCACTTGTTTGATCGCCAGCAACTTAATTTGCTTACTTCAAATATTGCTGGTAATGCCTTTACTCGCAATCAAACTGCAATTAGAGCTATCAACCGCTTTGATACTAAGATTTGGGATAGTGAAGCTATTGTATCTGGTTCATTTGATAAAGTAGAAAGTCAGCCAGCTTTATTTCAAAGTGTAAGTGTTCAAGCAAATGAACAAAATAAGTAATTAAGGAGCTGATTTAATATGTCAGCAACTTATTTATCAATTGATGATGGTTTGAAAAGAGCATGTGGCTATCTTGATGATGATAGCTTGCTTGATGATGCTACTTTGAAAAGAATGACAGATGCATTAGTTGCAGCTGAGTTTTATGTTCAAGGAGCAATTGGTCAAGAAAATTCAGATTTCTATAAAAAAGATGAAATCAAAGATTTATATAAGCTAGCATGTAATGCAATTGCTGCCAATTGGTTCAATCATCCAACTAGTGCAGTATCAAGTACAACTGCTAAGCAAATAATTGGTCAATTACGTGGCTCTTATGACTTAAGTGAGGTAGAAGACGATGGTACAACTGCAAAACGCTGATAGATTGAACATGGTCATTGATTTTGGGTATCAAGGGATGTCCGAAGAAGATGAAAATGGTGTCAGCTTTCTAACTTTTGTATCAAAGTTTAAAGCTCGTGGAGGTCCGTGGCAACTAAGCTTACAAAACTTGATTGAATTAGCTGGTAATAACCAAGCAGGTACTGAAATTTATATTGTTCGACATAGACCGCAGAGCGATTGGGACGAAATACAAAATGCTAAAATTGGCAAACAAATTTATAAAATCATTCGAGTTGACACTGATCCTTATCGCAATCCTACGGCTTATGATCGAGTAACTTTAAGCAAGGTGATTAAAAATGGTTGACTTAGCAGAAGGCTTAGATAAGTGGATGAAAGATGTTGCTGAAACAATTAGTTTGACCACTAGTCAAAAATCAGCAATTACTGGAGCAGGGGCTGCAGTTTATGCAAAAGTTCTTAAAGAAAACACGCCACGTTCTACTGAGAGTTACAAGTCTGGTAGAAAAGTTGGTCGTGCTAATGGACGCAAAACTAAGCACTTGAATGAGTCCATTACATTTAGGCCTGGTTATACCAGTGATAAATTGCATACTGGTGATACTGCAGTTGGCTTTGACAGCCCTTATCAAGATTTGGTTGCAAGTTTCGTTAATAATGGGACAAGGGAAATGTCAGCTAAAGAAGTAAAAAATATGCACTTTAAGGACAGAGCTGAAATTGAAGCAAAAGATGCAGTTTTGAAAGCTAATGCAGCAATGTATAAAAAGGTAACTGGCTTATGACAGTAGTAGCTGAAGTAACTAAATTGCTGAATAACTGGGAAAAACTTAATTCTTTTGGAATTAAAAGAGTGTATTCATACTACATTCCACAAAGTGTTCCAGTAGCAATAGGAAATAATGAAATTTATGTTTCTGATGTGAGTTCTGAGCCGGCAGAATATGGAAGCAATGAATTTACAACTAGAAACAATGTTATTCAGTTGAATATTATGTATGGTTCACAGAACCATGTGTCACAAGATGAAGTAGAAAATTCTATTTCGTCTTTTTTATTACAAAAAAATTGGCGAGAGTTGCCTAGTGGTGGTCGGTATCCTGATCCAGAAACTGGGCAAATTACTAAAATTTTACAATTTAAGAAGGGATGAATTAATTCATGGAACTTGAAGGTTTAAGCGATTTTTTAATTTGGAGATATGATGCTTCAGGTAAGCTCTTAACAGACCCAGAAAATGGAGGCTTGCAAACTAATTGTGGTATTCCTGGTGTATTTAAAGTTGATTTGCAGTCATCTAAAGGTGCTACTCAAGCAAATATCACAGGGTTGGCACCTTCTGCGCAAAAGGTTTATGGTTCTGATGCAGTTGCTGAAATTAGTGTTGGTACGGCAAACCCACAAGTTGCTTTAGCTGCAAATGATATTCCTCATACTGTTTATGATAGTTTTGCTGGATTAGTTAAAGACAAGTTTGGGGGATATGCTAAAAAAGATAATTTTGCAGTTAATGGTGGATGTATTATTCACTCTAGAAATCCCAACAAGAATATTGACTTATATATGGCATTTCCTAACGGTACGTTTACGCCAGGCGAATTGAATCTTCAAACCAACAATGAAAACCCAAGTAAGGTTCACGATGCATTAACACTTCAAGCACAAGCTCGTGGCACTGATATGCTTTTGTATGAAAAGTTCTATTCAGATGAGAAGGACTTTGATTACACTAGTATGATTGGTTACATTACTGGTGCTCAAGTTGAAGATCCAACTCATAAGCAAGCTGACCCAACTCCTCAAGGTAAGTAATAGAAAGTTTGGGTGGTAGGGGTTGGTAAATAATTCTTAATAGCTATTTTTAAAGAACGGTCAATTATGGCCGTTCTTTTCTTTCGAAAGGATAAATTATGACAGTAGTAAAAATTGATGGTTCAAAAATTGGTTTAGGCGAATTAGAAGTTAAAGCAACTTTTAAGACGGTGCGTAGATCACTAGTTGCACAAAAACATTTTGCTGAGGCAAATGCAAAGCTTAAGCATACTGATACCGATGCTGATATTTTGGCACTTTTAAATTCTCAAGTTGAATTGCTTGATGAAGAAGTTGCTTATCTAAAAGACGTTTTAAAGCTAACTAAGACTCAAGTAGAAAAAGTTGAAGATTCTAATCCTGATGCTGTTACTGATTTCATTATTAAGTTGTCACAAGACTTAATGGGTGGACAAGACGAATCAAAAAGTAGCGACAGTGAAACAGGAGATGAAAAGTAGAGGGTATGACCCGATTCGTGAATGGAATCAAATGATTGAGGATTTCGATTATCAAGAACAGCAAATGATAATCAATGTTCATATGTCTCTAGATGAGTTAGAAAATACCGACTACTTTAGATTGATTGAAGTTATGAGTGCTAGATCTCGTGAAGACCGTCCAAAGACTCTTTGGGATTTAGCAGACATGGTAGATGGAGTAGGAAGGAGGTAAATAAATGGCAGGAAAAATTCCAGCAGGTAAAATTGTTACTGATATTGATCTTGATAATATCAAAGCTGTTAAAAGCTTACGCGAATTGCGTCAAGCAGTTAGCAGTGCAACTAGTGCTTGGAAAGCTCAACAAGCAGAACTTCGTTCAGCTGGCCAATCAACTGAAGCTGCAGTTGCAAAATATAAAGGTTTATCTGATGCAATTGGCAAGCAAAAAACATTAGTTGAAAAACTTCAAAGCGAATTAAAGAGATATACTCAAGTTCAAAGAGAAGCTGATACTAGAACTAAAGAAGGCAAGCACGATTATGAAAATGCTTCTGAAGCTCTCAAAAAGACAGAAACTCAGTTAAATCGTGCCACTACACGTCTTGCGTCCCTCACAAGTCAGCAAGAACGTGCTAAAAAGTCAATGGATTACTACAAGTCTGGATTAGCTGAAGCACAGAAAAAATTAAAAGCTAGTTCAGAAGTAACTCGTTCTTATGTTGAACGTTTAAAGTCAGAAGGTAAGGAATATGATGCTTTAAAGACTAAGCAAGATGGCTATAAATCTGCAGTTGCCAATTTGACTAAACAACAGAAAATTCAAGAGCAGGAACTACGCAAAATTGCCTCTGAATCTGGAAAATCTAGTCAAGCATATCAGCGTCAAGAAGTTAGAGTAAATAAGACAGCTACTAGTATCAATAGACTTAATCAAAAAATTAAGGCATCTCAAAGTGAAATCAATAGATTAAAGCCTACAGGCTTCAATAAAATTGCAAATGGAATGAAAAAAGTCACTACTGCTAGTGACAAGATGAAGTCAGGAATCCATAAAGCTTGGAACGGTATCAAAACTGGTGCAACTACTGCTGCAGCTGGCATTGCTGCAGTTGGTGCAGCTGCAGTGTCTGGTGCTAAAAAGTCGGCTGACTTGCAACAAAGTTATAAGGAAATTAATAACTTGCTTATAACTGGTGGTGAGCATCAGGCAGAAGTAACTAAAAATGTGACCAAGATGCAAAAAGAAGGTCGTGATATGTCGATTGAGTACGGCAAGTCACAGCAAGAAATTGCAGAAGGTTACGAAGATTTGGTTAAAAGAGGTTATACTTCTGCTCAAGCTTTAGGGGCTATGAGAACTGAGCTCCAAGGTTCTGTTGCGTCTGGTGATAAATTTGCTGATGTTGTTAAAGTTTCATCACAAACTCTTGAATCATTTGGCATGAGAGCTGATACAACAGCTAAAATGACAAGCAACACAAAGAGGGTAGTTAATGAACTTGCTTATGCGGCTGACATGACCTCAACTGGATTTAGTGATTTGGGTGTAGGGATGTCCTACGTTGGCTCTACTGCACACCAAATGGGTTTCAGTTTATCTGAAACAGCTTCTGCTATGGGGATACTTTCCAATAATGGGCTCTGGAAACTGGCCTCCTAAAAAGTAATTTTTAGGTAATTAAAATCCGTTAACTCGGGGAAGACTAAACGATTTAGTTATATAATTGTTAGTATGAAACGACTAACACAAGAAGAATTTGAAAGACGTGTTGATAAGATTCAGCATAGTCAATATAAAATATTAGAAAAATATATTAATAGAAATACTAAAATTAAAGTTAAGTGCTTAAAATGCTCAAAAATTATGTCCTTGTATTCAAGAACTTTAATGGAAAAGAGAATGGGCAAAGATTGTAACCATCATCTAACTTTAACTGAGAAAGAAGTTAAGGAAAGAATTAATAAAGCTTCTAACCATAAAATAGAAATGGTAGAAAGCTACCAAGGAGCGAGAACTAAAATAAAAATGCACTGCAAAAAGTGTAATTATACATGGAAAACACAGCCATACTTAGTATATAATGGGCATGATTGCCCTAGTTGTGCTAACAAAGCAAAGGTAACTGATGAAATTTTAAAAAATTATATTAAAGATAATGCCAATGGTTATGAACTGATTGGATCGATAGTTACATCACATACCCCAGTAAAAATATTACATAAAACATGTGGTCATATTTTTGAAATGACGCCAAAAGCTTTTATGCACAATAATCAAAGGTGTCCTTATGAGGCTCGTAAAAGGGCTGCTAAAAGTAATTCAATGCCTTTATCACAAATGAAAAGAATGTTACTTAAAGGTACTAATGATGAATACAAGTATGTAAAGGAATATAAAAGTGCGACGCACAATGCTGTATTTTTACATACGCTTTGTGGTCATATTTTTAAAGCAAAACCTACTCAACTAGTAAGATTAGAAACAGGATGCCCATACTGTTCAAGTTCTAAAGGAGAAAAAGCAGTTCGAGAATATTTAATTAAGCATGGTTTTGAATTTAAAGAACAAGTTAAATTTGATAGTTGTAGGAATCAAAGACCCTTACCATTTGATTTTGGAATATATCATAATAAAAAGCTTGAAGCTTTAATTGAATATCAAGGTGTACAGCATTATGAGCATAATGAGTTATTTGATAAAAATGATACATTGAATGAAAGAAAACATCGGGATGAAATTAAAAGAAATTGGTGTAAAGCCAACCACATTCCTTTAATAGAAATTTCATGTAAAAAGAAAAGATCTTCTTTTAATTCAGTAAAGAAGATAGTCAAATTCTATTTAGATCGCAAGTTGATCCCGAACCAAGTTTCAGTGAAAACTGAAAAAGGCGTAACGACTAGACAAAGTAATCTAAGTAATAAAAATTTAAATATCTAAATTTTTTATATTGATAAAATGTCCACGAAGACGGATAACTCTACCAAGTAATGTTGGGAGTTGAGAGATAGTCTGAACTATATGGAAACATATAGAAGTATGAGATAAAGAGCTTATACGATAACAAATTTGAGAAGCAGACAAGGCAGGTACAGGGTTACGTAAAGTACTTAACAGCCTTAATACTGCAATTGGAAATATTAATAGCAAGAAGTCACCGCTTAAAGCATTAGGAATCAAGAAATCAGATTTGATGGACTCCAAGGGTGAACTTAAAAGTATTTCAACTATCATGGGTGTCTTAGGTGACCATATGAAGGGTTTATCTAAGACAGATAAAGTTGACATCATGAACAGCTTGTTTGGTACTACAGGTCAGCAAGCTGGGTTAATTTTAGCTGAAAATGCTAAGGATTTAGATAAATTAAGTGCTAAAACCCTTAAAGCTGGTAAATCTGGTAAGTATGTCAGTGAATTAGCTTCTAAAAACTCACAAACAGCCAAAGTACAAATGGACCGTTTTAAGCAGACAATGAATGCATTTACGATGGATTTAGGGTCTGCTTTTTTACCAGCAATTAACGAAGCCGGTAATAAGATGGCAAAATTCTTAACTTCAAAAGATGGCCAAAAATTCCAAAAAAATGTAGCAGATGTTGTAGGTAAGTTTGCTAATGCACTGGTAGCTTTCATTGAATGGGCAAGCAAGCATACTGGTACAATGAAAGCTATCGGTATTGCACTTGCAGCTGGATTCAGTGTGGTTAAATTTGCTAAATTAGTTCAACAAATTAATGCAACTAGAATTGCCTTAAAAGAATTAGGATTAGCAGGTAAATTTTCAACACAATTAACTAATGGTTGGGATAAAATGCTAATTCGCCTAAGTAATGGCAAAACTAGAGCAGGCAAGATTCTTAAAGGTCTAGGTAAAGCATTTAAAGCTACTGGTCGAGGAATTGCTTTTGCAGCTAAAGAAATGGGAAAAGCATTCCTTAAGCAAATAAAACTTTTAGGTCAAGGAATTAAAGGTATAGGAAGCGGTCTTCTTAAAGCTGCAAAAACTGTTGGTAAGGAGGCAGCTTCTGCAGGGCGCTTTTTAGGTAGACAGTTAAAAGCTGGATTTACTAAATCAGTTGACTTGAGCAAAGGCTTATTCGGTAAAGGTAATGGAGCTGGTAAATTAAATGGCTTAATGCAGTCAGCTCACTCTGCTGGAGGTTTTAAAAATTTATCCACTGCGGGTAAAGTTGGAACTGTTGCAGCTGGTGCAGGTGTAGCAGTTGATACAGCAACTTCAATTGTTAAAGCAATTAAAGATAAAGCTGGATCACGTAAGCAGTATGAAAATATCGGAACTGCAGCAGGAAAAGGAATCGGTGGAGCTATCGGACTTTGGTTTGGTGGCCCAGCTGGTGCTGCTGTTGGATCTATGATTGGTGGCAAAGTTGGTAAATGGGCTGGCGATGCTGCTAAAAACTTTCAAAAAGGCTGGAATGCTAAAAAGCCACCAAAAAACTTTTGGTCTTTAGAAAACATGGGCTATTCTGCACATAATATGTGGAATGGCTTTACTAAAGGTGTTTCTAATACTATTAAATGGTTTAGGAAAAACTGGAAGGAAATTGGTGTTTATTTAATTAGTCCATTAGCCGGTGCGATTAATTCTTTATATAAACATAATAAAAAATTCCATAAGTGGGTAGATGGCTTAGTTAAAGGTTTTAAAAATGCTTGGAAAGGTATAGCTAAATGGTTCTCTAATTTAGGTAAATCGATTCAAAAATCTTGGAAGGGCATGACTAAATGGTTCTCTAAACTTGGCAAAAATATGGTTAAGGGTCTAAAGAATGCTTGGAAGGGTATTAAAAAGTGGTTTTCTAATTTAGGTAAATCAGTCCAAAAATCTTGGAAAGGCATGACGAAGTGGTTTACCAAATTAGGTAAAAATATGGTTAAGGGAGTTAAGAGCTCCTGGAAGCATATTACTAAGTTCTTTAGCACCTTGGCTAAAGGTGTTAAAAAAGCTTGGAATGTTCTTACAGGCTGGTTTAAAAAGATTGCTAAAGCAGAAGTTCGAGGAGTTAAAGTTGTTTGGAAAGGAATAACAAGCTTCTTTAGTTTAATTGCTAAAGGTGTTAAAAAAGCGTGGAATATCCTTACTGGTTGGTTTAAACGTATAGCCCAAATGGAAATTAGAGGCTATAAAGTTATTTGGAAAACTATTACTTCCTGGTTCTCTGGAATTGTTAAAGGAGTTCAAAAAGCTTGGTCAGGAATGACAAGTTTCTTTGGAAAAATAGGTAAAAATACTGTCGGTGCTTTAAAGGGAGCTTGGAAAGGAGTTACTTCTTGGTTTAGTGATCTTCTAGATGGCATTAAGAAGACGTTTGATAATGTTTTTGGTCCAATTGCTAAAACTATCGGCAAAATTTCTGATAGCTTGGGTAAAGTTGGCGATAATATTGGAAAAGTATTTAGTGGCGACTGGGGCGACATCCATTTTGCTACAGGTACTGACTGGAAATCACGTAGACCTATTCCTGCAATTCTTAACGATGGTCAGGATTCACCAGAAACTAATAACCGTGAATCTATTATTCATGCAAATGGAAGCTGGGAACTTTTGCCAAATATTCCTAACCTAAAGCGCGCTTTACTGCCAGGTGAAGATGTAATCAACGCTCGTGATACTGCTAAGCTTCTTAAACGTAATGTAGTTCATTTTGCAAATGGAACTGTAACTCTTAATAATCATCATGAAAAAGAACTTGTTACTCTTACTAGAAAACAATATGAGTTACTTAAAGATAATGCTGAAAAACGTAAGAAAAAATATGAGGAAGATAAAAAGCGTCATGATGAAAATAAGAAGCGTAAAGAGAAAAAAGACAAGAATCCTCATAAAGGTCAAACTTTAGTAGATAAAGGTCTACTAACTGGTGCTAGTCATCGAGTGGGGCAAGCTGTTTGGATTAGTAATGCGGTTTTCAAAAGATTAACTACTGCACCTAAAGCAGTAAGAATTACTAGAAAGACTAGACGTAAGAGGAAATCTTCAACTCGAAGAAAGTCCACTAGTTCAACTCGTAGGCGTTCAAGTAGTTCAAGGCGCAAAAGTTCTACTAGAAGACGAACAACTTCAAGAGCTTCAGTTACTAGACGTAGTGCTGTCGTAAGTACAACAGTTAAGGGCGGTAAATCCTTAACTGAGTTAGCTAAGTTATTAAAATACATTGCCGGTACTCACCATGCTACTGTAGCAATTACTAAGCCAAGTGGTACTAAAAACTTAGAAGGATTAAGTAAAGCATTTAAGAAAGTATCTGGGAGCCATAAAGCAAGCTTTAAAGTTACTTATTCGGGAACATATAAAGCTAAAAAATCAATCGATCGTTTAATCGGGTCAATTGGAAAGCTTAAAAGCAAAAAGTATAAAACTATCAGTTTAAAAGTTAAGTACTCTGGTACTTATAAAGCTAAACTTTCATTTGATAGATTGTCCAAGTCAATCAAGTCTACTTCAAGTCGATTTAAGAGTATAAAGTCTAGCAGCAATAGTGCTGGTAAAGCTCTTAAATCATTAGGATCTAGAGTTACCTCAGTCCATAGTAGAGTCAACTCGCTTTTTAAAGCATTGAAAAAGGAAAAGTTTGGAGATGCAATTAAAAAGCAAGCTGAGGAAGCCGTTAAATCTCTAAAAGGTAAGGGCAACTTTGCTAAGCAATTTGATTCAATGGTTAAGAAGTTTAAGAAAGATTTAGCCAGCATGGTTAATAATTCTAAAAAAGAATTTAAAGCCATGTGGAATAATATTGAAAAGACTTCAAGTACTGGCCAACATAAAGTTATCAGTGATTTATCTAGTTTTTCTACTAAGTTTAAACATGGATGGAATAATTTAAATTCTGGAGTTGAATCTTCATATAGCCATTTTTGGTCACATATGAAGAGTAAAGCTAGAAGTGGCTTAAATGATGTTATTGGAGTATTGAACTCTGGTATTAGTAAAATTGATACAGTAGTTGGTGAATTTGGCGGTAATAAAAATGCTGTCCATAAAGTTTCAAAACTGGCTACAGGTACCGGTGCACTTGGTGGTGTTCGCCGTGCTATTACCAAGCCTACTCTTGCTATTCTTAATGATGGTAATGATTCTCCTGAAACTAGTAACCGTGAAACTATTTGGGATACTAATACTGGAAAATTTGGTGTGGTTCAAGGCAGAAATGTACCATTCTTGCTTCATCCTGGTCAAGAAGTATTAAATGCTACTGAGTCCAAAATGTTAGGATTCACTCATTTTGCTACAGGTACTGGTGCACTTAAGCAACTTTATGAAATTGCTAAAAAGAATTGGAAGAATCCTTCTAAAACTGGTAATGCAAACTTTGGTAAAGTTACTGGCTTAAAGGGTGCAGTTAACTCTTTAGCTCAAGGGATGCAAAAAGAGGCTCAAGGTCAAGCTCTTGAATGGTGGGAGCAACTTTGGACTATGGTTGAAAATAAGGTTAATGATGATGACCTTGGACCTGCAACTGGACTTCTTAAAGAAGTTGAAAAATTAGGTAAAGGTAAAAAATATGTTTTGGGTACTTGGGGACCAAGTACTTATGACTGTTCTGGACTAGTATCTAGAGCTATTCAAAATCTTTATCATAAAGGTTGGGGACGTATGAATGTGGCTGGCCTTTGGACACATGCGACTGAAATTTCACGTTCTGAAGCTAAGCCTGGAGATCCTGTTTTTTGGTTGCCTGATGATCACGTAGGTATTTATATTGGTGGAGATAAGTACTGGTCAGCATTTTCACCAAACGCTCATCCTGACATTGGTATTCACTCAATTAAAACTTCAGTTCCTGGAGTTAAACCTACATTTGGTAGATTTAAAGGAATTAGTAGTTCAAGTTCTGATTCTGATAAAGATGAAAATGTCAAAGTCAAAACTAGTAATACACTTCAAAAATTTATTAAGCCACAAGTTGGTCCAGGATTTTGGAAAACAATTAAAAAAATTGCAGATAAATACGGTGACCAAGGTGGATTATTAGGTGCATTTAAGTTAGGGGCTACTGAAACAGCTAGAGTTAAAGCATTAGCTAAAGCCTTGAAAAAGGCAGACCCTAAAGCAACTGAACATGGTATTGCTGCAGTAATTGGTAACTCAATTGCTGAGTCTAGCTTAAATCCTGCTATTGTTAATGAAATTGGTGCAACTGGTTTATGGCAATTTGCATTTGGTAGAGCTGCAGCTTTAAGAAGTTATGCTAATAAGCATAATATGAGTTGGAAAAATCCAGCGGCACAAATCAATTATGCTTTAAATGCTGATAGCTCAAGTGGACTTTTTAAAGAGATTCTTGAAGGGCATGGTTCAGTTGCTTCTCTTGCTGGTAGATTTTCTAGAGAGTACGAAGTTGGTGGTCATGATGACGCTCACATCAAGGGTGGATTAACTGCAGCAAAGATCCTTGGCTATGCTAACGGTGGTATTGCCAACAAGCCATCAATTTTTGGTGAGGCAGGTCCTGAAATGGCAATTCCATTAATTCCAGGTAAATCTACCAGAGCCTATGAACTACTTGGTAAGACAGCAACAATTCTTGCTGGACAATCTGATTTGAATCAGCAAGTACAAACTCAGGAAGATAGAAAAGAAGAGCACGAATTTATGAAATCCGTGCTTTTACTTTTGCAACAAATTGCTGGTAAAGATGGCTCAATTGATATGAAAGTTACCACCCCAGAAGGTCGTGCACTTTGGGAAGTGGTCAAGCCATTCTCAAAGGCAGACCAAAGAGCAGATGAAATTAAAAGGAGGAAAGGATTAAGTGGAAGATTCTAATTTGGCAAATTTGATTTTTCAAAATTATAAATCTAGTGATTTTGGAATGATGGTTGAATATCCTTTTAATATTGTTCATGCAACTCCTGATATTGAACCCACTCATATTAAAGGACGTAATGGTGATTTTCTTCAAGATAATGGCTCCTATCAAAATGTCACAGAGACTTTTAATGTGATTGGCTATAGAGATGCTAATACTACTCAAAATGATTGGGAGCGCAAAGTTATTGACTGGCTAGCGCCACCTTTAATTGATGATGTTAGACAGTATGAATATCTGCAATTTGATTATGATCCTGATTATGCTTTTAGAGCTGTAGTAACTACACCACCCACTTTTACCTGGGATGCAACTGATCCATTTAAGGTAACTGGAACAATTCCATTTTATTGTGAGCCATATCAATATCGAATAGATGGCATTACATACAGTGACTTACCTAATAGCGGAGTTGTTTATAACACAGAACCTAGAACTGCCATACCTGATTGGCATTTCATCGCAAACGGGACATTTACTTTAAATATAAATAATTTGCAATATGAATTTGACAACATGGAAGGTGAATTTTGGCTTAGTGGTGATACTAGTGATACTTATGACTCACAGAATCACTACTATAATAATCAAACTCATTTCCCTAATTTGGTTGCTCCAGTTCTTTATCCAGGTAAAAATGACATTAGTATTACTGCAGAGTCAGGAACCACAATTTCTAAAGCAGAATATAAGCCTAAATGGAGGAGGTTGATTTAGTGGCAAGAATTGATATAGTTGGTAGAATTCCAGAAGTTGATTATCAAGTTTATACTGACTTGCTTGATTGTCCTAGATTATTTAAAAGCATTAATGATGACTTTACTACTCCAGGAATTCCATTAAGGGATGCGCTTACGTGTCAAGTAACATGGAGTGCTAACCAGTTCCCTACACTTAAAATGACGTATCCCCTTAATGGGGTACATATGTCAGAAATTGAAGAGAATCGGTATATTTTAGCAGATATCAATCGTAAATTTGTACATCAGATTTTTAAAATTACTCATACTCAAGATGAACTTGATAATGTAGTGGTTGATGCGGAACATATTGCAGCAACTTTAAATGATGCTACAGTTCCTGATGACATTCAGTTTGCTAATGGCTCAGCGCAAGATTTAATGAATCAAGTTTTGAATACGATGCAACCGCCCAAAGGTTTTAGCTTTGATAGTGAAGTTAGTTCTGTTCAAAATATTAATGTTCAGGGTGGCCAACAAGCAGGTGCAATTCTAATAGATCCAGACCAAGAAGGAGATACTGCAACGCAATCCGTTCTTGGTCTTTTTGATGGAGAATTAGAATTTGATAATTTTGATATTCATCATAGTAAACATGCTGGTAGTGATTCTGGCATTGTAGTTGCTTACGGTAAAAATATTCAGTCTATTACACAAGATCGTAATATTGAGAATATGTATACCGGTGCAGTATTTGTAGCAACATATACTCCGGGTCAAGCAATTGCTACTGAAACTAATGTTGATTGGAATAATTGGCCAACAACTTATTCTAATGTGGCCAAAACTTATTTAGCTGGTGGTTCAGTTTCAATTTATGATTCTCCAGTTGAAGGACAGCATCAAATTGCAACTTTAAGAAATGGTCAAAAAATTCATTTAGGTCAAGCTGTTGCAGACCAAAGTTTTACTCCAGATGGTAAGCTTCAAATTAACACTGTTAATAGTGATACTTGGTATCCCATTGCTCCAGAAGATGGTGGCGGCTGGATTGATGCTAATTGGCTTAATTTTGATGCTACAGGCACTTATTTAGTTACTAATGTTCAAGGTCATGTAACTGTTAAGGCTGCAGATCCACATGATGAAAGTGGTGCCGGAAGTCGTGTAAGCATTTCGGGTTATGCAGTAGTTGCTTATAAAAAAGGTGGTTCGATTCATGGATACTATTCTCCAGAAGTAGGAGAAACTCATTATCGTAATGGCAAAACTTATAAAAATGGTGAAAGAATCCATTATGACATGGTTGAACGAAATCAAAATGGAGATTTGTGGTATCGAGTAAGTAAACATAATTGGCTTTATGGTCCACACCTTTCAGTAAGTCAAGACGGTTCATATCAATCATTCAGTAACTCTGGCTGGGGCTATCTTACTGATAAAGCTGTTATCTATCACATGAATAAAAAGCATGAGATGGTAGCAACTACTAAAACGGTTAATGTAGCAAGCAAGTCTAAAAAGGCTTATCGTTATGTTGGAAAAGGTAAAAATCGACACAAGGTTGCTAATAAGGCTTACTGGAAAGAAACTCAAAAAAAGGTCAAAGTTAAAGCTAAAAAAGGTATGGCCACGATTGATAAGACAATCGTCCAAGGTGGAATAACTTATCATCATACTAAGTATGGGTGGGTTAGGTCTAGTTCAATCAGCTATAAAAAAGATGGTAGTGTTAAGCCACAATTTTCAGCAAGTTCATACTTAAAGAGTCAAATCAAAGACCACTCTAAAGTGGAAATTTATGCTACTCCTGATAAAACTAAAGCGCTCAATTGGTCAATTCCTAATGGTGAAAGTTTTGATATTGTTAATGGTCATGAAGCTAAAGGCGGAGATGGTAAGACTTATGTTCAAGTAACTTATCATGGTAAAACCGGTTGGCTTCCAGAAGAAAATATTGACTCTAATAAATCAAAATTAAATGCTCCAGATTCGTCAGATAATGCTCCAGAAACTAGTAAAGCTAGTGTTGACCAATCACAAAAAGAAGTAAAAGTTGTAGTTGGTCCTCTTTATGCAGAGGGATATGGTATTGACCCTAACATTGATAAAGTTAATACAGTTGACATTAGTTCTTATTTTAAGCATGATGACCAAGATTTGTCTGGTCAGCAAGCTGATGGTTCATTTGTAGCTACTCAAGCTGATATTGACCAAGCTACTCAAATTGGTAATAACTACTTGATTGAACATAAATATGGCCATCCTCAAGTAAGTTGTACAGTCGGTTATCAGGAGATGTCAGGAATTCATGCTGATTTTACTCAATTAAGCATGTATGACTATGTAACTGTATTCTTTCCGAAATATGGTATTCAGGAGCAAGCAGAAGTGAATGCTACTGTTTGGGACTGTTTAGCACAACATTATGCAAGTGTAACTATTGGTGATTTACCTGAGACTTATGAACACCTACTGCTTCAAGCTGCAGATAAAAAGAGCAACGAACGAGTAAGTGGTGCAACTAATGCTCTTAAGGGTCATATGAATGGCTTGCTTAATCAATACGATTATATGTTGAAGCAAGAAGGGGCAAGTCGAAAGCAAGCTGAAAAGAAGCTTATGGATGATTTGGGTCTAGTTCAACATAGAGTTGATAAAAATGGAAAGGATATTGCGACACAACTAGTTACTAATAAAAATTTTGAAGAGCGAATGAATAGTATTGCTCAGTCTGCTCAAGAAATGAAGGATTGGGTGACCAATGGTAGTTCTGGAGTTATTAGAGCTGTTCCTAATTGGCAAAATCCTACAGAACTAACTGCAAAAACTGGCGATGGTGGAACTATGGCTTTTACTGGTAATGGGTTGGTTTTCTATGATGAATGGGGTAATCAACGCCCTAGGGCTGGAATAGACAGTCGGGGAATGATTTATGCTGATTCCATTAAAGCTGGAACAATTGAAGCAGTTAATATTCGTTCCTGTTTAGTTGAATCCGCCTTAACTATTGGCACTGAAGGTGGAATGAATATCTATATTGGTACTAATCAGCCATATGGTACTAACCTTACTCCTGATAATGGAGGTAAAGTTATTTGGTTGACATCACCTTCATACAGCTCGATGTTATCTTCTGGACAACTAGCAGTTTCAGATAACGGATGGCAAAGAACTGAAATCAGGCCATCAGGAATTACAGTTGGTGGTGCAGTTGTTTTAAGAGCTGATAACTGGGATACACCTTTAAGTAATGGTCAACATTTAATAAGTTCAGGAAGCCAATATACAAATTTAACTGATTTTATAAAGGCTCACTTTAGTTCTAAGTATTATCACGGATTGTAGGTAAATGATATGAATCAAAATCAAGAAGCATTAAATATAGCAACCAACATGGCTAATATTATTGGTAGTTGTAATGTAACAATTGCAAAACTACAAGTAGAAAATGAACAATTGAAAATTCGTAATGCAAAATTACAAGAAGCATTAGATTCACAAAGAAAGGAGGATACAAATGTCACTGGAAATGATTACGCTACCAACAAACAAGTCGGTTACAGTGGTAAACAATAATATTAGAACTTTACGTCAATCTGAAAAGGGGTTAATTTTGCCAGTGACTTTGATTGACGCTAATGGATCTGCCTATGATTTAACTAATAAAAAAATAGTCTTTTCAGAGAACAAAGAAGAAGGCAAAGTAATAATTGATGATGGTTCTGGTGAACATTCTGGTCAAATCCAGATGATAGATGAAAAAGCTGGTCGATTCAATTACGTTTTACAGGCTGATATCTATAGCGCTAGTGGGGAAGCTTGGTTTGAAATAGTATCTGGTACAACTGTAGTTGATACTACTAAAAATTTTAAATTTAAGGTTCTTAAACAAGCTAATATTCATATTAATAATGATAACTACGTTTCTACTCTTGAAGCACTAGAAAATCATTTTAGAGGCGTCACTCAAAAAGCAGAACAAGATATTAATGCATTATCAAATGATTTGAGAAACACATCTAATAAAGCAAAGCAAGATGCTATTAATGCTATTAACGAATCAAAAAATAATGCTGTTAATACGTTGAATCAATTGAGAAATCAATATAACGATTATCAAAAGAAATATAATAATCTTCAGAATGAATGGAACGCTCAAAAACAAAAAATTCAACAAGATGCAGACAATCAAAAAGCAGCTTTAAAGAAAGCTGCTGATGATCAAAGAAATGCAGACAAAGCCGCTGATGATAAAGCTCGTACTGATGCTATTAACGCTATAAATTCTGCTAAAGATTCTGCAATTAAAAATGCTAATGATAATTTCAGCAAAAAATTGCATGATTTACAGGTAGATTATGATGCTTGGAAAGTTAAAACTATTGATGATTTTAATTCAAAAGCTAAACAAATCACTGATAGTATTAATGCCCAAAATCAGAATATTGATGCAGTTAAAAAACAGCTTACCGATACTCAAGCACAAATGACTAATTTGTTAAAGCAGTTTAGTGGCATTGATTTTACAAATTTTGTTTCTGAAAGCAATTTAAGTATAAGTGGAACAAACTTATTGCCTAATACTCGTTATTTAGTTGGCTGGAAAAATTGGGAATCTGGTATTAAGGATGATGGTCATGGATATTCCATTGAAGATGTGACCAATCATCAAAAAGACAATAACTCTAATTTAATTAGAACCAAGATTTTTCATGCTTGGGGAAAAACGTTAAAGTCAGCTGGTATTTCTTTGGTTGATTCTCTGTATTTAGTACCTGGAAGTTATACTTTAAGCTTTATTGCAAGAGCAAATGGTCCTATTTCTGGTCATCAATTAGGATTATTTAGTGATATTTCTGATAAAAATGGAGGAATACCATTAGCCAAAACAAAAGATTATAGTAATCAGTGGCAAGAATTTAATTTCAATTTCACAGTAAAAGAAGCAGGAAATTATGGTGGATGGCGCATAGTAGATTGGTCAGATACATCTACTCCAGGAGGATCAATGTATTATGCTAATCTTATGCTAGAAGCAGGAAATATTGCTAGTGGTTGGGCGCCTAATTTGGACACCGATTTATCTCCATTAGCTAAAATAAATAGCGTTCCAAATAGTGATATTGATTTAAATAACTATAAAGAAGTGGGAAACTATGATTTGTCATTTGCAAAAAATGTAATTAATGCTCCGTATTCTGACCATGTTGCAATTCTGCGTGTAGTTCCATTAAATAATTGGCACGGTACTACAAATGGGTACCAAACTTATACTGACACTAATGATGGAGCTATATTTGTAAGAGGATGGTCAACTACTAATAGATGGAGTTCTTGGAAAAGACTCGACTCTTACACTAAAGAAGAGATTGATCAAAAAATAGCTACTGCTGGTCAAGTTAAACGAGTTCAAGGAGTTAGTCCAGATCCTAGTGGCAATGTAAATTTGCCAATGCAAACTGTTACGTTAGGATATGATTTTATAAATAAAAAGCCTACAAATGGAAGTAGAGCTTTTAGCAATTATTGGATGGTTGATCAGCAAGTTTTAGGACAAATTGCTGATCATATCAGGAATTTATCTGGTGTTATTTGGAAAAATAAAGTTGATGCTAACACTTTAACTGATAGTGGCAGTTATATTGTTCAGCCTAATGGAGCCCCCAACTATCCTGCTCAAAACTGGGGTGTACTGGTAGTAAATGGTTCTGGTAGTCGAATAACTCAAACATATATGGCGGATAATGGCAACTCAATGTATTGGAGAATTAAAGTAGATAATACATGGAGACCATGGAAGCAGCTAATTAATGCTGATACCGTTAATTTAAATGGGCCCCTTTTCCATATGGCTTCAGCAGGAAATAATTGGGGAGATATCTTAGGCTTTGGAAACAATAGTCAAGCTTTAGTTGCATTTAGGGGCAATACCAATAAAGCTATGAATAACCTATTAGGAAATTACAGCGCAGGTGTTGCATTTGGTGGTGCTGACACTAAGGGATTTTTGGAAGTATCATATGGTAATCATACAGCTAGAATTGGTGGAGGAAATGGTAATGCACCAACATGGCATGAAGATATAGCATGGAAGAGTGATACAAATAACCTCCAAAATCAACTAAATGCACTAAGAAATCAGACTAAAAAGACTTGGACTGGAACAATGGCTCAATATAATACTATTGGTAATAAAGATGGCAATACTATTTATTACATTACAGACTAGGGGGAATAATTGTGACGCTTAAAATTGGTAATAAAGAAGTAACTAAGATTGCTATAGGTAATACAATTTTTGGTAAAGAATATTTCCCAAGAAAAATAAAAATAATTAGATCCGCTTCAATTACTCGCCCAAGCGATGGCATGCAGGTAACTAATTATTATCCCGGAGAAATTCATGTTTTAACTGGAATACAGTGGCGTGAAAATGGAAATATTACTTATTACGTCGGTGATGGTTTAATCATAGATAAATACGACTTTGAAGAAATAAGCTGACCTGGGCAAGTCATAAAACCGCCCTAATAGTTAGGCTCACTCAAAAAGAGTGGGCTTTTTTGATGGAAAGGAAATTGTTATGGATAATAACGAAAATACACAAACCACTGCAATTACTGCAGCAAATGCTCAACTAACTACGGAACCTGTAGCAAATACTACAGATAATAATCAACTCATTAAGTCTGATATTTTTCACACTTATTATTTAAGTAATGATGATCATCCTTGTGAAGAAATTATCACTACTTTGACTTTTGAAGGGGAAACCTACTATCCATTTATTAAAGAAAAGCCAGATACGAGTTTAAAATCTCCAAAGTATGATTGGAAAAACATGGCTTGGATTGAAAATGAAGCTACAGCTATTGGAAGACAATTTACTGCAGTTAATAAGAAAATTGAAGAAGTTACTAAATCAGTAGATAAAATTACTACGACTCAACAAACTCAAGCTAAAAGTGTTGCTGATAATGATGCTAAATTTGATAATTTAGTTAAGATGATAACTATGACTAATATGAATACTGGTAAAATTACAGAATCTGTAGCTAAATTAACTGCTACTATTAATCAACTTAATAAACCTACTCAACCTGAAATCAAGGATACTAAGTCAGATGATTCATCTGATTCTAAGCCAGAAGATGCAACACAGGCAGCTGACAATGTTAAGGAAGGAGATGGTAGATAATGTTAACTTTTGATTTAGATATGACTCCAACTTATCAAATGGAATATGAATTTAGCATGATTACTAAGCAAGACCTTCGTTCCTATGTGACCATGGGAATTCTTACTAAGGCTGGTTATAAGAGAATCTTGGGTGAAGACTATGATAAAGCTGATTCACAATTTATTAACCAAGAACAGTAAGTACACTAACCTTGGATTGGCAATGCTGTTAATGGGACTAGATTTGTGGTCAGAACCTGATTACTTTTTTTGGCCACCTCAATATGCATTTTTAATGAATGACAATGGCATTGATGGTATTGCTGTAATTGTTGGTATTGGTTTGCTTGTATACGCTGGTATGAATATTCATGATAATCAAGTAGCGGGAATTCTTTTAGGTATTTCCGCTGCTTTTGTCACTATGATTACCGGAATAGAAATTATGCATATGATTTTTGCAGGTCAATTAAGAATGGGAATTCCAGCAATATTAGGCTTTTATATGGTTTTAAATATCTTACAAATTGCAAGGGATAGGAACACAAAGCGATAGGAGGTGGCACGCTTGCACGAATGGACTAATCTACTGCAAGTGCTACTAACCTTCGTAATGGGAGTACTGACTTGGAGACTGAGCAATAAAAAGACAGATCATGATAAAACCAAAGAAAGTCATGACTATATCAAAGAGGAAAATAATCGGTTAAATGATGAAAACAAACGTTTAACTGCAGAAAATGAGAAATTAAGAGAGGAATTAAACAAAAATGAATCAAGTAATTGAGTTTGCACAAGCTTTATGGCCATATGTTTTCTTAGTAGCAGGAATCATTGTCTATGCTTATCAATGGGCTCAAGCTCACAACAAACATCTTGCTGAAAAGATGGAAGGTTTGTATGAAATTGCTAAAAATTTAGAAGCTCAAGAAGCAGTTTTGGACAAGTCTAATGATGAAAAGAAGCTTTCAGCAACTTCTAACTTAGTTAAAGCTGCTAATGCATATAATATTAAAGTTAGCCATGAAGCTGCAGCTGGTATGATTGAGCGTGCGCATAATGAAGCTAAGGTAACTGAAAATGGGGATGAAGGCTCTGAAATTCCCACTCAAGTAGGATTTTTAGCAAATGATAAAGAAGTAAATGATGCAACAGAGGATTAGTTATAATGCCTTAGTTTTTAATTCATTTGAAAGGAATGATAAAATTGATAGAAATTCCAAAAATGTCTTACGGAATCGACGTAGCAAGCTATCAATCAACTAATCTAGCAAGTTACATTGTGAATGGAACAAAGTACGCAATCGTCAAAGTGACACAAGGAACTAACTACATTAATCCAAATGCACAAAGTCAAATTTCAAGTTCTAAAACTCAGGGTCTAATGACTATGGGGTACTTTTATGGAACGTTTAGTGGTAATAGCAGTGTAGCGATTTCTGAAGCAAATTATGCAGTTAAATATGCTAAAGCTTATGGAATACCTAAAGGTAGCTATTTCGCTGTAGATTGGGAAAGTGGGAGCGGCAATTATACTGAAGGCTCAACTCTTGCTAATACCAATGCAATTATTGAAGCAATGAAAGTTATTAAGCAGTCCGGATACCAGCCGCTCCTATATTCTGGAGAAGCGGTATTAAATTATCATGTTGATATTCACAAAATCATTAAAGCTTTTGGAAATTGCTTATGGGTTGCTAAATATGCAACTATGGATAGGGTTGATATTCCTGATTTTACTTGGTTTCCATCAATGGATGGAGTGGCAATCTGGCAATTTACTCAAAACTGGAAAGGGTTAAATGTTGATGGAAACATTAATGTTTTGCCTTTAAAAAGTGAAAGTAATAATTTAAGTGATAGTAGAGAGGATGATTGGGAATTGACATTACATCCAATTGTAAAATGGGATGTCCCACGTGTGTTTATTGTGTCTAATTTAAAGGGATGTAATCTATATAGTGATTCTGATTTAGCTAAAGTTATTGGCCATCTTGATCGTAAATCAAGTTATAAAGTTCTTGACGAAAAAGATGGTGCGTTAAAATTAGGCAAGAATCAATGGGTTGATGGGCGTGCTGGCGTTACTAAATCAAATCCAATTTTTTATAATTCTAACTTATCAGGTCGTGTAAAAGTTGTATTGGACCATACTCATGCTTTGGCTAGTCCTGATGCAGATGCAACAAAAGTATATGCATTAGAAACAAACAAAATTTACCATATAACAGGTAGAAAAGGACGCTTCTTTGCTTTGACGGATAAGTATAAAGGAAAAACAGTTTGGGTTACTGGTAATCGTGCTTACGTAGTTTTATAAGTAAGTTATTTAAAATTTTCCGTAATATTATAAAAGACCACTCTAGGGGTTCATATCAATGCTAGCCCTGGAGTGGTCTTTTTTGTGTTTTTACTATCTATAGAAAATTCAAATCAAATAAATAACCGCCTATTTAAATAATAGACGGTAAGCACTAGTAACTTTCGTATCATTAATAATTGTGTAGTCAGATACTGAGGACTCACACAATCGCAATAGGCTCCTTAGAGTATCTACCACTTAGATAAGTTATAGTATAGCATGAAAAAATTAAAAACTAAAACTATTAGTAAATTATAAGTTTTCAGAACATTTTTGACTTTAGTTTATAAAAATCCGTAAAAAATCCGTAAAGCTCATAGAAAATGGGAGAATGAGAGGGAATAAAAGTAATTTTTTGATTTTTTAAATTTTTAAGAAATAAGTTATTACGGCTTCGCATAATTTTCTAAAATAAAATTAAAAATCTCTTTAAACCCTTGCAGGAGTAATAAAAGGAAGGTCACATAGGCCTTCCTTTTATTTATATGAATATGAGTGATATAACTTTTAGCAATATTTAGAGGTGAATCTTGCTAAAATAAATATGAATTAAATAAAAATATGGAATATATCTGAAAAGATATGGGAATTGAGGAGTTACTATATTAGTAGCTCCAGTTATTATTTTAACACCTTTTTTAATAAATGGTAACGCTTTTAAGGCTTATTATTAAAAAAATTGATAAATTAGTGTTATGCTGAAAGTGTATTCAAGACGTTAACAAAAGGAGATTATTATGAAAAGAATAGGTATTATTGGTGCCTCAGGCATGGCAGGCAGCGCAATCTTCAAGGCTGCTCAAGAAAATTCAGATTTAACTCCGGTTGGAATTATTAGAAATGAAAAGAAAGCTCATGAAATATTGGGTGATGATGTTGACTTAATTGCTGGTGATATTCTTGATATGCCAGAAAGTATGCTTAACCAATTCGATGTAATTGTTGATGCTTTTGGAACTACTCCAGATAATGCAGCAGCGCATCTTCGTTTAGCTGAAAAATTGATTAGTATTGCTAGAAGAAACAATATTAGAGTAATTTTCATTTTAGGCGCAGGTAGTCTTCACACTGGTGAAGATCATCATAGAGTAGTTGAAGATATTAAGTCTCTTCCTGGATCAGATGCTTGGATTAATACTCCGGTTCAACAATTAAAAGAGCTTGAATATCTTGAAGGGATTAATGATGTTGATTGGTTAGGAATTTCTCCAGCAATGCAATTTGAAGCTGGTCCAGCAACTGACTACATTATAGGTAAAGATGAATTACTTTATAATAACTCAGGTGATTCTAAGTTAACATCTGGAACTATGGCTGAAGTTGTAATTAAAGAAATAGTTGATCCACAACATTCAAGAGAAAGAATTACTGTAGCTAACAAGTAGATAGAAGGGGTAACTTTTATGGAAAAGCGTAAAGTAGTTATTGTTGGTGCTTCACATGGTGGTCATGAAGCCGCATTTGAAATTTTAAATCATTATCAAAATGTAGATGTTACATTATTAGAGCAATCGGATTATGTCTCATTTATGTCTTGTGGAATGAAGCTCTATTTAGAAGGAAAAACTACTGGCATTAATGATGTACGGAATTTTAGATCAAATCAATTACAAAATAAAAATGGACACCTCTATAACAATACTAAAGCAGTAAGTATTAATACCTTTGAGAATACGGTCACTGCTAAAAATGTTAAAACTGGTGAAGAAGCTAAATTTCCATATGATAAGCTAATTATTTCATCCGGTGTAAATCCTGCCAAACTATCCTTACCAGGGGCAGATTTGGAAAATATTTACTTAATGCGTGGATATGACTGGGTTAAAAAAATAGATGCTGCTCAAAAAGATGACTCAATTCATAATGTAGCAATTATTGGTGCAGGTAATGGTATTGCTGCTGCGGAAGTAATGGCTAAAGCCGGTAAAAATGTAACCTTGATTGATTCAGGTAAGAAGCCACTTGAGAATTATTTAAATAATACATATACAGATGTATTCGAAAAAGTTTTAACTAAAAATGGTGTTAACTTAGCCATGGAAACTAAGGTTGTTGGTTTTGGCGGTGATAAAAAAGTAGATACAGTGAAGACTAATAATGGTGATATTAAGACTGACTTAGTAATTATTGCTGTTGGTGTTAGTCCTAATACTCAGTGGTTAGATGGCACAGTTGAATTATATGATAATGGATATATTAAAACCGACGAATACTTTAGAACAAGTGCTCCTGATATTTATGCAATTGGGGACGCTGTCTTTCCATTTAGTATTCCTGCTAACCGTCGTGTTCCAATTCCTTCAGCAATTGCAGCTCGCCATGAAGCTCAATATGTTGTAGAACATTTATTTGAAACGACTCCGTCTCGTCCTTTTGCAGGAATTGTTGGTGCGCAAGTATTAGAAGCTTTTGATATGCATGCGGTTACAACTGGCTTAAGTGAAAAAATGGCAGAACGTGCTGGTATTAATGCATGTGAAGTAGTCTTTAAAGACCACCTCAGACCAGCCTATATTCCTGAAAAAGATAATCCAGAAGCATATCTTTCAATTGTATATAATGCTGAAAGTCACCAAGTTCTTGGTGGATCAACTTTATCCAGCTATGATATTACTGCACAAGCTAATGTACTCAGCTTAGCAATTAGAGAAAAACTGACCTTGGAAGATTTAGCTGAAGCCGATTTCTTCTTCTCACCAAGTTTTGATAAACAATGGAATATAATTAATTTAGCTGCTCAAAAAGCATTAAATTATAATCAAATAGTTTAATTAATGCTCTGAACAAAAATATATATGAACTTTGAGGTTGAAAACTCAAGGTTCATATTTATTTTTCAGTAAAAATGATTTTAGTTTGCTTTTTTGAGCCAATTTTTAATGTCGGTCAAAAGATTATAATGAACAGCATAATTATTTTCATAATTATTTGATTCTCGACCAAAAAAATACGGACCGTTTTCATTTGGAATTTGGCGAATTTTAGGCAGCTTGTGAAGATTAGGATAGTTATCTTTTCCTACTGGATAAGGAATGTGAAAATTAAAATATATGTTTGGATTTAATGAAACTTCAAAATTATAGCAAGCATAATAATCTTTAATTATTTCAACATGACAGTTGTGACAATGATCAATTTCTTGATAATTGGCAAATAGATAGTCTAATAAAGAAGTTTTACTTAAATGTCGGTCAGAATTATGTATATCACAATAGTGTACAAAGTATTTATTAGCTTTTTCAGGACGATATGCACATAGTTTTAGATAATGAGAATAATTATTGAAAATTTTATTTAAAACTTGATTTTTTAATTCATAAATTTCAGAAGAATTGTATTTTTCAGTTAATATTTTAATCATTTTACTAGCACTTTTTTGATGACTTTTTTCAATAATTTTCCAGTTTTGAAGAGATTTTGCTAAATGATTTAAAACTTGTAATTTTGCCAGAATAAGAGCGAGCTCCCGTTCAAAGTCAGGAAGAAAATTATAAGTAGCTATCATTTTTTCGTTATATTGTTCAGCCAGGTGCTTTTCTTTATTAAGGATAGTTTGTTGACGCTTTTTAGCCGATTTTTTTCGTTTTAATTTAGCTTCAGGACTTCGTTTTTTGGCTAAAATAGATTTAATTGGCTCTTGAGCTTCTAATTTTTTAATAATATATATCGACCATACATCAGACATTACAGATCCATATTGAAAGTTAAATTCTTTACGTTCATGAGAAGCTGGTAAATAGGTTAAACATTTGTCAGTCCAATCACGTTCACGTTTTAAAGCTGTTTTAGTGAAAGTTTGATGAGGAAAAAATTCACGATAGTCAAATAAAACATTACTTTTATTAACTATACGTATTTTGCTAAAATCATAATACTCAAGATGCCCTTGCTTAATACCTTTAGTTAATCTAATAATATTATTGGCTTCTAAATTTTCAAAGGAATTATGTAAGTATTTAATAATTATGTTCCTTTCTTCAAACCAATCAATAATTTTTTGCTTAGTAAGCTTATTTTTAAGCTTTAAATAGATAATAAAATGTGGATCCTTTTTATTGCCTTGCGGAAACTTTATTGAAGGCTTAGTACTACAATTAGTATGTTTTGGTCCAATAAAAGCATAATCTAATTGTGGAAAGTTAATTAAATCTTTTGAATATAAATGTTTAGAATAAACCGTTCCATACCAATATTTTGAAGATTCCATATAATTACTCCTTTTTATTTATTGCTAATTGTAATTACGAAAAATATTATAAATTGTTTTTGATAAAATGATTTAATTATTTATTTTCTATGTAAAAAATCCAATGACTCAAGATATTTATTTACAACTATTTTGAGTGATTGGGTTATTTTTTTATAAAAAGAAGGATTTAAATACTATATTTTTAAATTGTCTATATTTAGTATTTTATAGCAAATTAGCAAATATATATGACTCCTGAAAACTTGTTCTATATATCAGAAACAATATTGAATGTCTAGTCTAGTAAAACAAAAACTTATTTGTGATAATTTAAGAACGCGATAAAGCAAACATACATTTGAGGTTATAATCATGGCAATAAAATTATTAACTACCACATTGAAACAGCCCCTACTATTAATGCGTTCTGAAGAATATAACATTTATATCGATGAAAGTATTACCTATCGTCATATAGACGAACATGCTTTTCCAGAACAATTTATTACGGCTTTTTGTGTAATTCCTGTTTGTAATATAAAAAAATTTAATAAATATTATTTTCAATATGTGTATAAATCGAGAAAAGGTGCAGAGATAAAAAGTACTAATGTATCTGATAAAGAAAATCGAAATATTTTAAAAAACAGTAAAAAATATTTGACTAAAAGTTTGATCTTTTCACGCCCGGCATATATGTTAGATTCTTTTGAACATAATAAGCAAGCTTTATCTTTAGCGTTGGATCTAAGATCATATATTGCACCTGTAAAAAGGTTAGTTAAAGCGATAAAAGTTGATGCAACTACACATTATGTGAAATTTAATATTTTGATAGATCAGACGAGCCGGAATGGAATTAATCCGTATGTAAGTTATAGTCAGGAGTTGCTTGGAAAAATGGCAAATGAAATTTCGACACAAAATTTAAAATATATTTTTACTTATCATGTGCTTGACAGCAAGCAATCTTATGGAATCCAACTTGCAGATATGTTAGCTGGAGCATACAGGAAAGAGTGCAGCTATATTAAAACTAATGAAAAAGTAAAGATTATTCCTTTTGCCTATTTACTAGAAAAAGGTCCAGAAAAGTTAAAACAAGATCAAATATTTTTAAAACTATTTGGATACGTGGCTTACACGAGATTGTTATTAGGACCTGACGCAGAAGAACTCCCAAATCTCCAATATTCTCAAAAATGGTATTACAATATTAAAAGTTTAAGAATAAAAATAAATAGATTCTATAAAAGAATAATAATTAATCATAATTTATCGTCGACGATTTCTTTAGCATATAGAATCTTAACAGATTGTAATAATGTAACTCTTAGTTCGAAAAGAAAGCGGATTTTAGAAGAAATTAATATGCTAAATAAAACTTTAAAGCCGCTTGCGTTAATTAATGGGTTGAACGCTAATGAGTTTATTTTGCAATTTAGTAATAAAGTCAAAGATAAAAACTATCACAAAACAATTATTCAGATCACCACAAATATTGAGAGTGTTCAAAAGGTCGTAAAAAAAGAAGAGTATGACACTTTTAATCGTGGATTGAAGTATTTTAATAGAAATATTTTACAAATATTAAATAAGTAAAGGAGAAAGGCAAAAATGCTATTTAGTCAAAAAGAAACTAGTAATGAGATGCTTAAGTTATATAACAAAGAGGAAGGATATTTAAATTCTCTTAATACAAATAGTTTGGGAAGACATTATGGACAAATATGTTTTGCTGCTCCAACAGGAATTGGGAAAAGTTATTCTGCAATAAGCTTTGGAGAAGAAAAAGTGAAAAAAGCACTTTCTCAAGGTATCTCGGTACCACAAGTAATTTATGTATCTAAAAAGAAAAATAATTTAGTTAAAAAAACTGATTTTACTCCAGAAATACAAAAATATGTTACAGAAATAAAAAGCAAAGATGATGCCAGCATTAATTTTATAAAAAATACCCATTCAGTATTATCAAGTGGTAAATATGATAATCCAAATCTCACTTATTATTTAAAAGATTTTGAGCAATATGTGGATTTTGGTAATGAAAATGACAGAGATAAACCCATATCTAATAATTTAGAAAATTTAAATTTAAAAAATCAAGCTACATATCAGAAATTTGAGGATATATTATCTGAATTTGACTTTGCAATATTTCGTAAGCATTTTGAAATAGGACAATATAGTAAAGAATTAAAAAACTATACTAAAGAACAATTTGATAAAAAATACAAAAAATTAACTCATATTCTACGTGATCTTATGTATAAAATATTAATATATGAGCAAAAAAAGAATCCTGAACATATCTATTTTAAAATAAGTAAAAAATATTTAGCTAATATAAGTTATGCGCATATTAAGCTGGGACTGAATGGTAGTAAACTTATATATCTGCGGAGTAAGCTGAATTTAACTAAAGCATATAAATTTATTTATAATAATTTTCAAGTTATTCGAGATCTGTATAGTCAAATTGCCATTAATTTTAGTCCAATTAGTATTTTGACAACCCAAAAATTATTTTTACCATCAAATTTAATTTTACAAACAAAATCTTCTTTATATGAAGCTATAGAAACTGAAGCTGATCCAGTAATTATTATAGATGAGTTTACAGAAACTAAAGAAACTTTAAATGAAATTTTGGCTGAACAAGGAACAGCAACTATTGATTTAATAAATGCTTCTGCACCTTTAGCTAATCTATCTTTTAATAATATTGCAGATGGGGTCATAGGAGAAGACGAAAGCGAAACTAAAGCAGTAGTTAAAAAGGCTACCAAAAGGCTACAAGAAGTATTTAAAAACTATAAATTAATAAATAAAATCTTTGCTGGTCCAAGTATGTTGGTAGGAGCCAAAAGAAAACAGACGATGTTTATAACAACAGGATACAATATACCATTATCTACTAATAAAATAAAAATAGAAATTAATGGCAAAAAAAGGTATGTTTCACGATTTTGGATTGATACAAGAGATTCTAAAAATAAGCATAGACTTATTTTACGTGATATTTGTTATTACAATTTCAAAACTAATAATTTAGTAGATAATAAGCAATCTGATAAAGAAATATTTAAACAAGCTGAGCAATTAAATAGAATTTATAAAAAAGGTAATTATTCTATTTATCCTTTTGACCAAATGGTATGGGAGCTTAATAAGGCTACTCGAAGTACTATTATTAAATTATCTCAAGCAGCCTTTGGATCGAAGTTCCGTAAATTAGAGAAGATATTGCCTCCAAATTTACAGTATGATGATAATTTAGAATTATTTAAACTTTTAATTGATTTAAATTTAAATGATAATATTTATAATTTTTATGCTAATACTGCTAATAGTAATTTGAATAAAAATTATGCATATAGAACGACAAGTAAGTCTTTAGATAATCAGGGCTTTTCAGTATTTTCTCTTTATGTATACACCACGCAAGCTATTTCAATTCAATGGGGTTATATTCCAAATAGTGCTGAACGTTTATGGCTTGATATTACAAGTAAATATAAAGTATTTAGTATTGATGCATTAGGAGATTTAAGAGATAATCCTAAAAATTTTTCAATGGAGTATTTAAATACAAACTTGTTTAATCATTTTAAAATAGCGAAAAGTAAAGAACTTTATAAAGCTATTAAAGCTAAAATGAATTATGAAAAATCTCTTTTATCTCCTAAAGTTATTAAAAACAATCCTATAATGCCTACCATGTTAGAAACTATGAATAAAGTTTTTATGTTGAATGAAAAAGAAAACTTTATAAATTCACTTTCAAAAATTAATGAAAATAAGCGGACTAAGTTATTAATGGCGCTAGCACAGTTATTTTATGGGAAAGAGACCGTCAATATTTTTACTGAAAAGCTAATAAATATTGATTTTGATTTAAATAAGAATGGTGAGTTTGAAGAATTGAGGTGGATTAAGAGAATAAATGTACTTTTAAGATGTTTAGATCAAATGGCCCAGCATCCAGAATATCGGTCTGCAATTTTCTTTATTAATAATTCATTGACCGAAGTACAAATTCAATCTATAAAAACTATTGCAAGTATCTATAGTGAAATAAATAATTATGAGTTTTTAAATGAGTGGATTGAATCATGGACTGCAAAGGATTTTAAACTGCAATCTTTTGAACTCTTAAGTTCTGATAACATTCCTCACTATCAAAAAGTATTAAATAACGAGTTATCACAAGGAAAAAACAAAATAATTTTTACCACTTATGCAACAATGGCAAAAGGCCAAAATGTAAACTATCATATTCCAAACGATTCTACTATAGAACAAAAATTAGTTTCATTAGCTGTTGATAAGGAAAAAGATACAACTAAGGATTGGGATATGGTCTATTTAGAACAACCCACAAGTATAATAAATACTTATAATCCTAAAGAACCAAAAAGTTTATTTTTATTGCTTTTAGACTTAAAAAGTTTACATGATGTTGGTGGAATTACGTATAAAGAAATCAATAAAATTTTAATAAACAGCTTGTTAAAACAAGATGTACAGTTTCAGCAGTATAATAGACAAGCTATCCAATTAGTTTTGACAACGATTGTAGCTCAAGCTCTAGGACGACTAAATAGGACAAAGAATAGATTAAATCAAATAGTTTTTCTAGATCAAGAGTTATGTTCTAAAAAAGTTGGGACTAATGATATAAATCTGTTACAATTCAATTCATTCAAAGATTTTCGACGCGCTTTACCCTTTTTAACTACTTTAGAAGATGCAATTTTTAAAGAAACAATGACAGAAAATGATTTTAATCAGGATATTTCTAATTTATATAAAAAGGATGTAGATTACGATAAAATTCAAAGACTAAATGCTGCTGAGCGTACTAGTGATGAAGTTAAACGCTTAATTCAAAATGAAGATTATGACTATCTAGTAAAAGAAAAATGGGTTGCAAACTCTTTTAAGCGTGCTTTTATATTAGCTAATCCGATGCTTTCAAAAAATGAATTTTTGAAATACCAAAACTTTATGAGTATGATGAGTAATTCAAGCCTAACAAATAATAGAGGTGTGGATATTTTAATCGCAGATTATCTGAAACATGCATATTTGAAAGTAGGGAACAATAATAATACAGTTCATGAAAATAATCAATATTGGATTTTGAAAAATAAAGTAGATAATCTTATAACAGATCTTACATTTGGTGAGCCATTTACTAAGGACCAATATTCTAATAATAAACAATTACTGCATGTCAATTTAACGAATAATGGTATGATAGCAAGCTTACTAAAAATACCCGGCTTTTTAAACTGGCTAAATATAAATCGACCTACTATAAAAAGTTTGCTTTCAAGAGATGAGATTAATACTTTAATTCAGGGTAGAGCAGATATTGAAAACATCCCACAAAACAAACTAAAGATAATTCAAGATACTCGTAAAAGCTTTTTGATTCCGATTTTAAATAAAAAAATAAATTGGGATAATTACGTATCTTCTCAATCCTATTTACCTACACATGCTTATTATTTAGATTTACAGGGATTTCTTGGAGAGCAAGCAGCAGTATATATTAATGAAAATATTAAAAAGCTTAGTGGTAAAGGATACAATCTTCAGCTTATAAATTATACTGATGACATTTTTTTAGATGGAATACTGAAAGAGTTTCCAGAAGTAGCAGATTTTGCAACTTCTAATTCTACTACAAGTAATATCACTCTTGTTGATATAAAAACCTGGAAATATGCGTTTGAAACTAGAAAACTATATCTTAACAAAGGAAGAAAAAAGAAAATAGCAAAAATAGCATCCATTGACGGTGTAGAACATGTTAATTACATATTTATGAATGTTTTACGTAGTGCTGATATACAACCTAAAATCCCACTTCCATATACTGTTTCAGACTTACCTAATGTTACTTTTTATGAAATACCATTTTTGTATGATTTAGGGAATAACACTTTCTTAGGAAACTCTGGATATGAATATCAACGCTTGAAGTTAATGAATCTATTAAATGAGAATAACTTGAAAGGACAAAATATATAAATGGAACAAGCAATAAGCTTTCCAACTAATAGAGTAAACGGTAAAGGCATTTTGATAGATGTGTTATTGGAAGAATTTAAAATTTTTTCAGTAAAAATAAATGAATCAAAAAAATTGCCTAGTTATTTAAGTTGGTCAAATCAAGATTTATTAAGCGATTTGATAACTTTGTATACATATTTTGATAAAGATGGTAATAGAAATACTTTATTTGTTTTTGGTAAAGAAAATATTCTTTCTAAACATAAGTTAGAAATAGCGATAAAAAATACCATTAATTCTGGAGTAGAAATTGAAGAATTGGATAATATTTCATTACTTGTCATTGTAGATAATATGACTCTAGCAAATCAATATAATTTTTTATTGAATATTATGCCAAATTATTTGCGTAAAAAAGAATTTTCAATGGACTCATTAAAGACATATGGTACTGCATTTGGAAGTAACTTTTATATTCAGCGGTCTAATCTTCAATCTAGAAAAAGCTCTAGTTCTGCGTTGACCGATAAAAATGGAGCATATCACTTTTATAAGGTATATTTTATTAATGATGAGAGGGATGATAGCAAGTCTGCTTTAATACAAATTACTGAGACAGCATTTTATCCTATAAGGGTAGGCAAATTATCTAAAAAACTATCTAAAAAAACAGCATATCAAATTCTTAGCTCTCGTTTAACTGCTGTAGATATTTCTAATCTAAATAATGATGAAATTGTATATTTACAAACTCCTGTTGCCGTAGGAAAAGCTTCAGGTAGTAAACCTGATAACCTCGCTAAAGCAGCCACTTTATCTGTGGAAACAGATACAAGAATTAATATGATTTATAAGATTTTAAATTTACTTAATTATAAATTGGCTAATTTTTTATCGAGCTCTATAAAATTAAGTAAATTAAAAATGAAACATATTACAAAATATTCTGAAGTAAAGCAAGAAATAACTACTTTACCTAATTTTAATTTTGATATTGATTTAGGTGCAATAAAAGCCTTTTTGCCTCAGAATTTTGATCTAGAACAATTTAAAAGGTTGTTTAGTGAAGCATTGCAAAAGGCAGATAAAAAATTTGGAAAAAATAAAATGTGGAATAATCTTAATTTTAATTTTATAACACGTGATTATAGTACTAAAATTAAGAATCCCACACTAATGATTGTTCCTAATCGATATGATATTGAAGAAAATCAGTGCGATCCATATGATTTAGATAAGAGTTTAAAAAATTCAAATTTATTACAACATATTGATATAAGAAATATGTTGTATCCTACTAAAAAAGATAGGCATGTTTATAATTTTAAGTCTAATAATAAGCTTCGAACTGAAGAATTAAAAAATGTATTGCCAAGTTCCCTTATTGAATTATGGTACAAATATTTACGAAATAAAAATGAATTACCTGCCTTTGCAAGTAATAATTTTAAAAATTGGGGATTTATTCTTTTGAGTTTACAGTCAAAATTATCACGTAATCCTACAATAAAAGAAATACATGATAAGTCATGTGTTGTGGGAGGATACATTGATAATGAAATGGCTTGGCATGAATTCAAGAAAGAAGAATTTAGTAAAAACGTGCAATTACAGCAACTTGCTATTGAGCTATATCGAAAATATTACACTAATCGTAATACACAATGGTTAATTTATGATATTAACGATGTGTCTAAATATGCTTTTATTACTAAAACTAACGAAAAGCCAATGTATGAAAAAGATTATTTTGAAAAACAGCTTAAATTAAATTCTAAACGATTTAATAAAGAAGATGTGTTGAAATTAATTAGTAAGATAAATTCTTATGATCAATGGGAACTAGTTCCCAATGTAGAAACCTTTAAGCAAGAGCTAATATCTTATATTGGTAATAAAGAAATAACTATTACTGAGTTGGGAAATATTATAAAAGGAAAAACTAAATTAAAAAGTAAGATAATCTCAACTTCATCTGGAAAAAAGTTATCTAAATTAAATCTAACATTTAATCATATTTCAGAAGAGTTATTTGATTTGCCACTTTTTATTTCTAAAAGTAATTCTGAGGGACAATTCATTAAAACTTTTGGAGGATTGTTGGATATAAACTATACTTATATTAATCAAAGCCTTTTATATTGTTCAGGTGCTTTGAATCCTCAACTTGATATAGGTACCCAACCAACTATTTATAAAGTTGAAGGGGATATTGACATTATTACTAGATATAAAGAATTACTTTCAAGTTTGTTATCTGGATTAATAAGATTCTCTCAAACTTCCGTTATTAATATTGCTCAAAAATACTTACTTCAATTATTAAGAGAAGAAGAATATGAAAATCAGTAACATAGTTTTGGTTTTTCACAATTATTCACTTCTTAAATTTATAAAATTGCATTATAAAAGCCCTCTTAACAACAAGAGGGCTTTATTAGTATACTGGGTCTGGACTGGTTAGAATAAATTGATATGGCATTTCACCTGATAAAACAAATTTTTCATAAAGCATTCTAATTGCTCGTGACATAGATAATTTTACTCTAGAAAGTACTTCTTTCGCTTTCATATATGCAGTATCGTTTACTGATTTTTGAATTTTCTTCTTTTTATCATATTCACAAACATTGTTTTCTAAAGCAGTAAGAGTTGCAATTTTTTGTGCAGTTTCTTCTTCTGTTTTAGTTAAACGTTTAAATGGCAAAATATGATTATTTGCTAAGAAATGGATAAAGCCATTAATAAATCCTCCCTGACTTAAACCGATTTTTGCTAGTCGCTTTTTCACGGCAAAAACTAAATCGGAATTGAGTGTTACATTGATCATTTTAGTAATTATCTGCATCCCGGTAGTCCTTTCAAAGTTTTGCTATATACTATTTTGGCATATACAAATGCAAAAATAAAGGACGTAATGAAACTTTAATTTGTGTAACAATTGTGAAATAAAATTTAATATTTAAAAGACCATTTTGTGAGTTAATTTAAATTTATATGGCTTAATTTTAGCTTCTTTAATTTCTTGAAGTAATTTTTTATCTGTTACAACTCCTAAACGATTATTTTTACCTTTAATAGCCATCAGATCTAATGAAAAATTATTACCAGCTTTTAAATTTCCATTACTAATTGAAGAGAGCTCAGCACTCGGAACTATAACTTCAAACTTATTATTTTTTACTTTTGCGGCTTTAGCTTTACCAATGTGTGAAGAATAGCCATGGTTCATAAATTCTCCATCACCATCAGCGGGTTGTTTAACTACAATTTGTGAATCGTTTGGAGCTGTACTAGTTCCATTAATTATAATATCTCCTCGATGACCGTGAACTTGTGTTACCTTGACTGGATAAACATGATGACTGGAAGAAACTTTTTTATTATTTTTTTGCTGAGAACATCCTACTAAAAGAACAGCTAAAATTGGCAACCACAATAATTTATAAAACTTTGTCATAATTTCATTCCTTATCTTATTTTATATTTTCAGTATAAGATAATTCATAAAATCTGTGTACCATTATTAAATTTTTGTATGAAGTATCTAGTTATTTAGATATATCTTCCATCATAGAAATTGTTTTTTGGGCGGACTTTTTAACAGTTAAATTTTTAGCAAACTTGCGATATTTTATTCTGCACGCTTTTAATTCTATAGGATGGAGCAGCCAATAATTAATTCTTTTTGCTAAAATTGTGCTGTTACCCGCAGGAAATTTGTTCATTTTAGATAATGCATAACTAACAGTAGAAGATAAAGGACTGTCGGCAATAATTGGTACACAACCACCTGCAAAAGCTTCCATACAAGCCATTCCTTCTACTTCAACATCTGCGCAATGAACTACAAGATCACTATGAGCAATAAGGTGACGCAATTGTATTGGAGTATAAAATTTCATAATAACTTTTATAGGTAATTTAGCGGCCTGTTTGCGGAGTATCTTTTCTAATGGACCTTTTCCAGCCAGAATTACACGAATATTTTTACAATTTGGCAGTTTGTTTAAAGCTTTTAATAAAACTTCTTGATGTTTTTCACGAGAATAGCGTCCAATACAAAGAATGGTAAAAGGATGACCAACTATTTTTTTATGAGGATTATCAATAAATTGCTCATTGATTCCATTAGAAATTACAAATAGCTTTTGTTTAAAATGATATTTTTCAAGTTGGTGCTTAACCTTTAAAGTAGGACATTGTAGAGCAACACAATTTTTAAATGATATATTACGAAAGAAAAGCATAAAAAATGAATTAAATAAATGATTATTTATATGAAGAGATTCTGTAATATTTCCAGGAAAAATATGGAAAGTTCCATATACTGGTTTTTGTCTTTCTTTTGCAATTTTTGCTGCTTTCCATGAAACAGGAAAAGGAGTTTCAATAGCTACAATATCAGCCCATGATATTGCTTCATTAAGAATCTTTTTCTTTGGGAGTGCTAAATGATAGCCTTCTTTAGCGATTATTTTTTTAAAAAATGGAACAATTAACTCTGGTAGCGGATAATCAGGTGTTCCATCAATTGCACAAGAAATGATTCGTACTTGATGGCCTAATTTTTTGAATTCTTGAGCAAAACGTTGCGTAGAGATACACATTCCATTGCTTTGATTGAAGTAGTCATCAATAACAATTAGAATTTTCACTGTAATCACCTCATAACTTAAAGAGAAAAATCAGAATAAGTAAAATTATAATAATGATTAAGCATGTAAGAATGTAGTTTTGTTTATTAGAAGATGGCGCACTCTTTTTTGCTTCATGGATTGGCTTTACATCTAGATCTCTATGTTTTTTCCGACTAGAGCGAAATTCATAATCTTTTCCTTGATGAGGTATGATTCTCATTTCATCAGTAGTATACAGATTGTGTTGATGGTCATAGATATTACTTAAATACGTAAGAACATCATGAAAATGATTCAGACCTAATAAAACCATTTCTTTTTGTTTACTTTTGGCTAATTTTTCAAAACGATGACCATGCGTAGCATCATTACCCCAGTAACGTGTATAAGTCATAAAATCTAATATTTTATTTGGATAATTTAAGTTATGAATTTTCCTTAATGATTCAATTTTTTTATATGAAGGCCAATTTTTCCATTCATTCCATGTGATATAAGGCTTTTTACCATAGCCTTTTAACAAAGGTTCCACATTATAAAGTTCATTGAGAACAGATTCTTGTTCATTGCGCAGTCTTCGATATGCGTCTGAATAATCTTGAACATGATAGATTTTTATAATTTCTTGAATTTCATCATATAAAACAATTCCATCTTGCAACTGATTAAAGTTCCAGCTGTTTTTAATAAATTTAAAACTAGGTATTTCTATTTTCATGTTATCAACTCGATTAAAAATATTATCAACTTAATTATAACTAATTAAGAAGTAATAAGTAATGTTTTAGTATTTATGTTACAATTATGGAAGCGATTTCTAAAATAAAGAGAGGAATAATAATGGATAAGAATATGGAAAATATGTTAGCAGGAAAACCGTATATTCCGAGCCAAGCGCAAGGTAAAATTTCTCATAAAGCTCATCGCTTGTGCCAAGAATATAATGCTATTCCAGATACTGATAAAATAGCGCGGGATACAATTATTGATAAACTTTTAGGAAAGCATGGTAAAAACACTTATTTGCAAGGACCTATTCAAATTGATTATGGAAAATTTACTGAAGTGGGAGACAATTTTTATTCAAACTTCAATTTAACTATTCTTGATACTTGTCCTGTGAAAATTGGAAATAATGTTATGTTAGGTCCTAATATTACGCTAGCTACTCCGCTTCATCCTTTACTTGCTGAACAAAGAAATGATCGAGTTCTTGCAAATGGAGAGATAGGACATTATGAATATGGCGCTTCAATAACAATTGGGAATAATTGCTGGCTTGCAAGTAATGTAACTGTTTGTGCTGGAGTTACAATTGGCAATAATTGTGTAATTGGTGCTGGTGCTGTTGTGACTCATGATATTCCTGATAATTCCTTAGCAGTCGGAGTACCAGCTAAGGTTATTCGTAAACTCAGTGAAAAAGATAGAATTAAAGATTGGCCATACTAAATAATACATAAATAACATTAGAATAAAATCTTTAGAATATTTTAATTGCTTGTTTGTATCACTAATTAAGCTTTGTGGTATTATACATGTGTAGGGATAGTTAATAAGGGAGCTATTCTAATATAATATATTTTAGTGAGTAGGTAAGCGATTGAAATTATTTAAAAATAAAAGCAACCCTATTAAAAAAGGCTTGCAAAAATTTTTAGCTGTAATTACTGGTCACGCACCTAAAGTAGAACCTGAGTCAAAGCAGGCATCTTCTCACTCTTCAAAAGAGAGTTATGTTAATCATGAATTTCATAATAATTCTCAAGAACAACGTCCAGGTCATTTAAATGTTCATAAGCAATATACTTTACATGACATTGGGCTTGCCGGTGATATTCATCGACAAGTAGTAGGAAGCGTGAGTCAAGAAGGCAGTGTGCGTTATCATCAGCAAAAAAAGCGTCCCCAGTCCACTCATGATACTAGCAGCGAATTAATTGATGAAACTGCTGCTAAACTAAGTAATATTGGTTTGGCTGGGGTGAAAAAACAGAACAATATTAATGAAAAGTGATATAGATGGATATTTCGAAAGAAATATCCTTTTTTATATATTCTTTTGAATATGTTAAGTGTTAATGATATTATATGTATAGATAAAAACATTTTCAGAAAGCATAACAGGAAGGTAGAGCAGATGGTTAAAAATGGTCAAATCATTCGTAATTTAACGTTTGGATTAACTTCAGTATTGGCAGGGATGTTAATTGCAAACATGAATAAAGAAAAAGTAGAGGCAAAAGAAAATACTAAATCTAATTCTGCAGATGAGTATACTAATTCAAATTATCGAATGCAAAAAGGTTCAGTCAAAAATATTAATAAAGTAGTGGTCCAAGCTGACACGGCTTTATCTAAAAATGATCAAGACTATGTGGCAGATCCATCATTAAAAATGATAGGACTTAATGGTCTTAAAGAAAAATAAAACATAAACTGGTGTTTTTTATAGAAAATACCAGTTTTTTAGTATTTATACTTGAAATAATAATAACGTTTGTTATTATTATTTTTATAAAGAAAACATAATTTGAGGATATAGAGATGAAAACAAACAGAGTATACCATGGTGTAGTAGTAGGGATTACATCAGCAATTATGGGAAGCACCTTTTTTACCAATAATGTTTTAGCTGATGAGACTGAGGAAAACCAAAATCTTTCTAGTAAAGATTCAACCATAGAAAATTCTTCTAATACTAGTAATGTTGATAAAGTGATTGTTGAGCCAAATCAAAGTGATGGAGAAGCCCAATTAGAAGATGCATCTACTGAACAAACAAAGTCCGATGATACCAATGAGGATGTTGTTTGGGAACCTGCACCTCCTCTTACTAAAGCCCAAGATCGCGACTATGATGAAACATCCGGTAATCAAACTAGTAACGGAATTGTAAAACCTCACGCTCAAAAGGAAACAACTCCTAAAGCTAAAAAATCTGCTCATAATTATTCCAGAAAAGCTGTTAATCATGCTCATGCTTCTATTAGTTCAGGTCAGTTTTCTAATAAAGCAGCTGTTAATCGCTTAAAAACAAATTCTGCTACTTCTTCACTGAATCGTGATAATGATAAGCATATAATGAAGGTTAGTACTAAAGAGACTGAATACAAGATATTACCAGAAACAGGTGAAAGAGATGATGAGAGTATAGTAATTGGAACAGCTCTCTTTCTAAGTAGCGTAGGTTTATTAGGCGTTAAAAGACGTAAAAAAATTGCATAAAAAGTTTGAAAAAATTCTGGAATATTTTAAGGAGTTTGGTATAATAAAAGTGCCCTGTGTGGGGCATCATAATACACACGAAGGCTATGATGATGGTGGAAAAGGATAAGGCTAATGTTTGAAATTAACAGGAGTGGTGTCCTGTTAATTAGTTAGTCTATGGCTTTATGGTATGGTGAAGAATCATACATAAGAAAGCAGGAGTTAGGCAATCAGCTTAACTCCTGTTTTTTGTTTACTCTTTATTTTTCTGAATAGTTAAGAACATAACTATAAAGCTTAATATATAAGCAGCTGTATTAATCATCCATCCCAAGTTGTATGAGCCTGTTTGATCAAAGAAAAGACCGACAAGATATACTGAGGCTGACATAGCAAATGCGCCTAGCATATTAATAATGGATAAAATATTACTGTAATCTTTTTCACCAAATTCTTGCCGAATAATATATGGAAGAGCAACTAAACAAACTCCTTGTCCTAATCCTAAAACAAATGCTGAAAAAATTAGTAAAGAACTAGATTTAAAACCAATTAGTCCACTCCAGCCAATTACGCCCATAATACAATAAACTAGTAAAACTAAGCGCGTTTTAAATTTGTCTAAGAAATATCCGATTGAAATTTTACCTACTGCTGCTCCAATCATTACTCCAGATACTACAGTGGCTGCTGTAATAGGAGAAATTCCAATATTAGTAATATGTCCGGAAATGTGCTGTACGCTTCCTGAAACAAATTGAAGGGCAAGCATTGCAAATGCTAATGCATAAAATACTGGCATTTTTAAAGCTGTCTTTAAATCA